>CP115966.1:610199-915298 GCA_027941995.1 Erythrobacteraceae bacterium WH01K
TATTCGACGCGGCCCGACACGATTTTCGGGGCCAGCTTCGTGGCTGTCGCCCCCGATCATCATATCGCGCAGGCCGCGGCCGCGACCAAAGAAGATGCGGCCGACTTCATCGCGCTGTGCAAGCGCGGCGGGACCACGGCTGCCGATCTGGAAACGGCCGAGAAGCTGGGTTTTGATACCGGAATCACGGCGAAGCATCCCTTCACCGGCAAGCCGTTGCCTGTCTTCATCGCCAATTTCGTGCTGATGGAATACGGCACCGGGGCCGTCATGGGCGTGCCGGGCCATGACCAGCGCGATATCGAGTTCGCGCGCAAATACGACCTGCCGGTCATCCGCGTCGTCGCCTCCGAACCGTCGCAGGCCGATGCGCCGATGGGCGACGAGGCGGAGGCCGGCGACGGGATTATCGTCAATTCCGACTTCCTCGACGGTATGGACGTGGAGGCTGCAAAGGCCGACGTCATTGCCCGCGCACAAAACGCCGGCTGGGGCGAAGGCAAGACCGTCTGGCGCCTGCGCGACTGGGGCGTATCGCGCCAGCGGTACTGGGGCACGCCGATCCCCTTCGTCCACTGCGACACATGCGGCGTCGTGCCGGTGGCGAAGGAAAGCCTGCCGGTCGAACTGCCCGAGGACGTGGATTTCGAGACGCCCGGCAACCCGCTGGTCCGCCATCCCACCTGGAAGCAGACGACCTGCCCCAACTGCGGCGGCGCGGCGGAGCGGGAGACCGATACGCTCGACACGTTCGTCGATTCCAGCTGGTATTTCCTGCGTTTCGCCAGCCAGCCCGACGACAAGCCGTTCGACCGCGAGGAAGCCGCCAAATGGCTCCCGGTGGAGCAATATATCGGCGGGATCGAGCATGCGATCCTCCACCTGCTCTACGCCCGGTTCTGGACCCGCGCGCTGGCGCATATCGGGCTGATCGACTTCCGGGAGCCTTTCTCCAGCCTGTTCACGCAAGGCATGGTCACGCACGAGACGTACCAGCTGGGCGATGGCAGCTACCTGTCGCCGGACGAGGTCCGCAAGGATGGCAGCGACTGGATCCGCGTGGAAGACGGCGCGCCGGTGACCGCGGGCCGCGTCATCAAGATGTCCAAGTCGAAGAAGAACGTCATCGACCCGGACACGATCGTCGCCCGTTATGGCGCAGATGCGGTGCGCTGGTTCATGCTCAGCGACAGTCCGCCCGAACGCGACCTGCCCTGGTCGGAAAGCGGGATCGAGGGCTGCTGGCGCTTCGTCCAGCGCGCATGGCGGCTGTTCGGCCAGTACGACGCCGGTGCGACCGGCGATGACAAGGCGCTGGGACGCAAGATGCACCAGGCGGTGGCCGCAGTGGCCGAGGATATCGAGGCGCTGTCCTTCAACAAGGCGGTGGCCCGTATCTACGAACTGGCGAGCGCCATCGAGAAAGCCGATGCAAGCGCCACGCGCAGCGAGGCGATCCGCGCGCTGTTGCTACTGACCGCGCCGATGATGCCGCATCTGGCCGAAGAAGGCTGGACGGTGATCGGCGACGAGGGGCTTGCTTCCGAGGCTGCATGGCCCGAGGTCGACGAAGCCATGCTGGTCGAGGACGAGGTCACCATCGCTGTCCAGCACAAGGGCAAGCTGCGCGACACGCTGACCGTCGCCAAGGGCCTGCCGAAGGACGAGATGGAGGCGCTCGCGCTGGCGTCCGAGAACGTGCAGCGTTCGATCGACGGGGCCGAGATACGAAAGGTCATTGTCGTTCCCGACCGGCTGGTGAATATCGTTACCTGATGCGAAGCGCTCCGCTCCTTTCCGCCCTTGTCGCACTCTCCATGCTGCCCGCTTGCAGCCTGCAACCGCTTTACGCAGGCGGACCGCAGGGTGCGGCCGGGCAGGTCCTCGGAAGTGTCGACGTCGCACCGATCCCGGGCCGCGCCGGGTGGCTGGTGGCGAACGAACTGCGCGATCGCCTGTCCGCGGGCGAAGCCGGGACCGGCGCGGCGCGCTACCGGCTCGACGTCCGGCTGGATGACGAACTGGAAGGCTTCGGCCTGCTGGGCGACGATACGATCGGGCGCGAAAGGCGCACCCTTCGCGCGCGCTACCAGCTCGTGGATACGGCGACCGATACCATCGTGCTGGACGCGACGGCCGGGTCCGATGTCGGCATCGACGTGGTGTCGAGCGAGTATGCCGTCATCGCCGCCGAACAGACCGCGCTCGAGCGGCTGGCGGGGGAAGTGGCCGACCGCGTCGTGACCCGCCTGGCCCTGATGGGCCGCGCTGCCGGGGAGGCGGGCGGCGAATGAGGCCGGCATGAGCAAGGCCCGGCCATGAAGGTCAACCAGTCGGCCTTTCCCGGCAAGGCCCGCAGTGCCGCTGCGCAGTGCCGGACATTCTTTTTCTGCGGACCGGACGAGGCGGGTTCCAGCGCGGCGGCGGCTCAGATCCATTCCCTGCTCCCTGATCCCGGCGAGCGGATCGAACTGGCCGGTGCCGACATCAAGCGCGACCCGGTCCTGCTGTCGGACGAGGCGCGCTCCAGTTCGCTGTTCGGCGACAGCCGCCACATCTATGTCCGCGCCACGGGCGAGGAAGCGCATGATGCGCTGAAAATCCACCTGGAGGGGGAAGGCGACGCCTGCCCGGTGCTGATCGTCGCGACATCCGCCACCGACAAGTCGCGCACGGCAAAGCTGCTCGCGAACCGCGACGATTCGCTGGTCGCGATGTTCTATCCGCCCGACCTTCGCTCCATGACCGGGACCGTGCGCGATCTGGCCGACCGGGCCGGGCTGCGGCTGGAAGGCGACATGGCGGAGCGCATCGCCCGTGCCTCGGGCCTCGACCAGCGGCTTGCCGCAGCAGAGATCGAGAAACTGTCCGTCTATCTCGACAGCGCGCAGGACCGGCCGGCCGCCGTGACCCGCGATGTATGGGACGACATCGGCGCGAAGACGGAAGAGGACGGGTTCATGCCGATCGTCAACGTCGCGCTATCGGGCCGCCCCGCGGCGCTGCCTGCAGAAATCGCGCGTATGGAAGCGACCGGAACCAACCCCGTCACCGTCCTTCTCGCGATAGAGCGGCGCGTCGCGCAGCTTTCGCAGCTTGCGGCGCGGCTGGGGCGCAGCAACGACGTGTCGGGCTTCGTCGCGTCGGAGAAGCAGGCGCGGCGCATCTTCTTCAAGGAAGCGCGGGATATAGAAGAGCAGCTGACGACCTGGCGGGGGGCCAATCTCGACCGGCTCGTCGCGCGCCTGACTGCCCTTCACCGCAAAATGCTTTCCAATAGTCAGCAGGCGGGAACACTGCTACGCCACGAATTGACGCAGATCGCGCGCGTAGGGGCGCGCGGTCGGGGCAGGTCGTAATCCTGGTGCCGCATCGGGAGCGGACCGGCGGTTTTCAAATGGTGAAAAGCAGGCAGCCTGGCGAAAAGCCAGCGGCGGGACAGCATCCAGGCAGTCCGGATCGGTACGGTGCACGCGTGTCGACCCTGCCGCTGGCAGACGATCCCGAAAAACGGCGTCTGCGCGCCTATCTCGTCTTCATACTGCTCGACGTCGCTATCCTGATTGCAGCTTTCGCTGTTTCCGGTGTCGTGAGAGAGGGGCGATTTGCTGCCCCGGCGGCCATGATGCAGGGGGAACTGACCTTACCCCTGTTCCTGACAATCGCGCTCTACAATCGGGTTTATTCGATGCGGGCGATCAGAAGGGCATTCGCAGCCTGAAGAACGGTTTTCAGGACCACGGCGAGCAGGATCGCTGCGCCCAGCACGGTGACCGCGGAGGATCTGCCTGCGCTACCCGGGAAAAGGCCGGTCATGGCGACGAGCGAACCGAACGGCTCGGGCAGGGTGCCTGCCTCCTCCAGCGCCAGCAACAGGGCCGCAACCGGTATGATGAGGCCGATGCCCACGCCTTCCAGCAAGCTGACCGCGAGGCCCAGGAGCAGGACCAGCGGCCACGCCCCGGGCCCTGGTCAGCCTGCCCAGCGCCGTTCGGCCTGTCATGATCGAGAGATTACCGGCAATCGCACGCCTTCATAGGCGCAAGGTCGCCACCATGCGAGGTTTACGATAAAAACCACATATCGCGCCGAATTCCGGCAATCTTCCAGACAGAGCCATCCCCATGGGGACACACAGCCCGACCAATGATGCCGAGATGACGGTGGCCATCGTCGTCACCGCGTATAATCACGCGCGCTTCCTGTCCGATGCGCTCGGCAGCATTGCCGCGCAGACCCTGTCGCCGGCAGAAGTCGTGGTGATCGACGACGGTTCGCACGACGCGCCCGAGAAGGTGTCCCGCGATTATGACTTCGTCCGGCTGGTCCGGACAGAGAACCGCGGACTGGCGGCTGCGCGCAACCGCGGGCTTGCCGAGATCGAGACCGATGCGGCCGTGTTCCTCGACGCCGACGACATTCTCTATCCCGAAGCCTTGCGCACCGGGCGTGGCGGGATGGAGAGCGGCAATCAGCGAGCTTGCATGGAGCGACCGGCCCGATATTCCTGCGCGTCATGCATGGAGTGACCGAACACGCCTGATGTGCATTGCACCGCGCCTCACCCCGCCCGCGGCGCCGAGGGCGCTGGCGGTCCGCCTGCTGCCGCAGCGCGCTGCCGACTGGCTACGGCGGATCAACCGGCGGCCCCTCGATCCTCCGGTGGGCGCCATCGACATGGGCGATCTTGGCCGGATAGCCCCGGTCAGCGCCGATTTCGGTTTTGCCCGCGGCACGCCGGTGGACAGGCTCTATATCGAACGCTTCCTCGGCGAACACGGGGAAGCGATCGGGGGCCGGGTGCTCGAGATAGGCAGCGATGCCTACAGCGCGCGTTTCGGGAGCGGTATCGGGCGGCAGGATACGATCTCCGTCGACCCGGCCGAGAACCCGACCATAGCGGGCGACTTGCTGGCGCCCGGCACCCTGCCGGCGGCCGCTTTCGACTGCGCCGGGGTTACGCAGACCCTGCACCTGTTCTACGACATGCCGCCGGCGGTGAAGCGGCTGCATGACAGCCTCGTCCCCGGCGGGACCATGCTGGCTACCGTGCCCGGCATCAGTCCGGTCATGCCGGAGGCGAATCACGACTGGTACTGGTCGCTCACCGGCATGGCGGCGGAGCGATTGTTCTGCGATGTCTTCGGGGAAGGCGCGTTGGAGGTTCAGGTGTTCGGCAACGCCTTTGCCGCGACCTGCTTCCTGCAAGGCATCGCGCAGGAAGATATCGGGGAAGGCTGGCTCGACCCGGTCGATCCCCCCCTATCCCGTCATCGTCGCGGTAAAGGCCGTCCGGCACGCCTGAACGGCGGAACCATCAGTCCGGAACGTTGAACGTGCCCGATACCCGGCCATTGCCGCCGGTCGATACCGACGGTTCACCCGTGACCGGACTGGAGCCCGAAGCACTGCCATCGACGCTGGAAATGCCGCTCTGCAAGTCGATCGTCAGGCGGCCGCCATTGAGCGTGTCTCCGCCGCGGTTCAGGCGGACATTGCCGGCCATCGTGATGATCCGGCGATTGAAGTCGTACACCGCGACCTCGCCCGAGGCGCGCTCGTTGCCACGCGTGACCGTCACGCCGCCGGTCGCCGTGATGCGCTGGATGGACAGGCTGCCCGCGTCCGAATAATTCACGACGGTCCGCCCTGCGCGCAGGGTCAGCGCGGCCTGGCTGATGACGACATTCCCGGCCAGGACGACGCGGTTCTGGCGGTCCTGCAGCTCCAGCCGGTCGGCGGCATAGCTGACAGGGGCATTGGAATTATGGCTGGCGATCGCCTGCGCATTGAGCTGTATTCCCGCGGCGAGCACGAGGGTCGCGGCAAAGCCGAATGCAGCCGAACGGATGGCCGTTCCTGCCAGTTGCTTGCCTTGATGGCTCATTGCATGCTCCTCAGTGCGCCCGGCTCCATGCGCAGGCGCGCATTGCCGGTCAAGGTCACGGTTCTTTCGGGCAGGTCGACGCGCAGGGCATCGGCGGAAAAGGTGCCGGCAGGAATTTCCCCCTCGACCCCTCCGCTGCCGACCAGCTGCCGTTCGCCAAGATCGATGGATACGCCGCGTGCGGCGAGCCGATAACCGTCGGCCGCTGCCAGCTGCAGGGTTCCGTTCACGTCGACCAGATCGTCGCGGATCATGTATTCGCCGCCTTCCGCCCGCAGGCTGGCCGGGCCTTCCGGCAGCAGGAGCCGGGCCACCAGCATGTCGAGGCGCAAAATGCCCTCCTCGCTCGATTGCTGGACCGCCTCGTCCGCGGTGAGCGAGAAGGGGCGTCCGCGATTGTCGGAGCCGCGATACATCGCGTTGTCGACCCGCAGCCTTTCGTCGATCACGGCAACCTTGTCCCGGTCCAGCAGGAAGCTGACTTCGCCCCGCGGGGCCAGCGGAATGACGATCATCAACGCGGCCAGGACACCGACGCCCATGGGCAGGGCCACTGCGAGCAGCCGCACCAGCCGGTCATGGAATCCGCCCGGCGCGGCGAATCGTCTTCGCCCGCGCCGCAGCGCCTTGGATTCCTGGCTGTCGATGCGTTCGCTCATGCGGGGGTGCTATCAGCCTTCGTGGCTGAACAGGTCCTTGTTCTCCCAGCCCATCAGGTCCAGCCGGGCGCGGGTGGGCAGGAAATCGAAAGCGGCCTGCGCGATTTCGGTGCGACCTTCGCGTTCGAGGCGGGTTTCCAGTTCGTCCTTCATCCGGTGAAGGAAACGCACGTCGCTGGCGGCGTAATCGCGCTGCGCATCGTTGATGACCGGGCCGCCCCAGTCGCTCGACTGCTGCTGCTTGGAAATGCTTTCGCCCAGGAGGTCCTCGACCAGGTTCTTCAAGCCGTGGCGATCGGTGAAGGTACGCACCAGCTTGCTCGCGATCTTGGTGCAGAAGACGGGCGAGGCATCGACGCCAAGGTAATGCTCGATCGCCGCCAGGTCGAACCGGGCGAAATGGTACAGCTTTACCCGCGAACGGTCGGCAAGGAGCGCCTTCAGGTTGGGCGCATCGTAGGAACTGCCGGGATTGAAGCGCACGAGATGTTCGTCCGGGCCGCCGTCGCTGATCTGGACGATGCACAGGCGGTCGCGCCGGGTGACGAGACCCATGGTCTCCGTATCGACAGCGAGCGGGGCGTCGCCCTGCAGGACGCCTGCGGGAAGGTCTTCTTCGTGAAAATGTACAGCCATAGACAAGCGCTCCTAGGCCCATCGGGGATTGAGGGAAAGGGTGCATGGCGCGTTGCGGGCAAGGGGACTAGCGTGCCGGATTATGACCGAGGCCATACCCGATAGCTGGCGCGCAGCCCTCGCCCCCGCGTTGGCGAGCGACGAGGCACGGCGGCTGGGCGAATGGCTGCGAGCAGAGGAAGCGGGGGGGAAGGCCGTTCATCCCCCGCGCGGCAGCCGGCTGCGCGCCTTGGAGCTGACTCCCTTGGAGGAAGTGCGGGCGGTAATCCTGGGGCAGGATCCCTATCACGGGCCGGGGCAGGCCCACGGCCTCGCCTTCAGCGTGCCGGATGGCGTGAAAGTGCCGCCGTCGCTGCGCAATATCTACAAGGAATTGCACGAGGATCTGGGGATCGCACCGCCTCCCCACGGCAATCTGGAACACTGGGCACGGGAAGGCGTGTTGCTCCTCAATACCAGCCTGACGGTGGAGGAGGCGAAGGCGGGCAGCCATGCGGGGCGCGGCTGGGAAACCATTACCGATGCCGCGATCACGGCCGTGGCACAGCGCGCGGCGCCGACCGTATTCCTGCTATGGGGCGCGCATGCGCAGAAGAAGCTGCGCGATATCCCGGCCCTGTCCGCCCCGCACCATCTCGTGATCCAGTCCCCGCATCCCAGCCCGCTTTCGGCGCGGCGCGGATTTTTCGGCTCGCGCCCTTTCAGCCGCGCCAATGCCTTCTTAAAGGCGCAAGGGCGCGGGATCATCGACTGGAGTGCGCTTTAGCAATCAGCGCGGCAGCGACGTTGCACCCATCAATGCCTCGTCCACGGCGCGCGCGGCCTGGCGTCCTTCGCGGATCGCCCATACGACCAGGCTCTGGCCCCGGCGCATGTCGCCGCAGGCGAAGATGCCGGCCTCGCTGGTGGCGTAGTCTTCCGTATTGGCGGCGACATTGCCGCGCTGGTCCAGTTCCACTTCTACACGGTCGAGAAGGCCGCGTTTCTGCGGTCCGGTGAAACCCATGGCCAGCAGGATGAGATCCGCAGGCAGGGTAAACTCGCTGCCCGGAACTTCCTTGAAAGAGCCGCCTTCCCATTCGATGCGAACGCATTCGAGGCCGGTCACCGTCTCGCCGTCGCCGACGACACGCTTGGTCAGGACACCCCAATCGCGGTTGGCGCCTTCCTCGTGGCTGGACGACGTGCGCATCTTCACCGGCCAGTTCGGCCAGGTCATCGCCTTGTCTTCCTTCTCCGGCGGCTGGGGCATGATTTCCAGCTGGGTGACGCTTTTCGCGCCCTGCCGGTTCGACGTACCCACGCAGTCGGAGCCGGTATCGCCGCCGCCGATCACGATGACATCCTTACCCTCTGCCGTCAGCGTTCCGCGCGGGGCGGCGCGCACTTCGTCATCGCCGGCATTGCGCTTGTTCTGCTGGGTCAGGAATTCCATGGCGAGGCGCACCCCGGCCTTCTCCGAACCCGGTATGTCGAGCGCGCGCGCCTCTTCCGCGCCGCCTGCAAGGACGATCGCGTCGAAATTTTCGCGCAGGGCCTTCAGCGAAACCTCCACGCCGACTTCGGAACTGGTTTTGAAGATGACCCCTTCGGCTTCCATCTGCACCGCGCGGCGGTTGATCAGATGCTTCTCCATCTTGAAGTCTGGAATGCCGTAGCGCAGCAAGCCGCCGATCCGGTCGTTCTTCTCGAACACGGTGACAGCATGGCCAGCGCGGGCCAGCTGCTGCGCGCAAGCAAGGCCTGCGGGGCCCGAGCCGACGACGGCCACGGCCTTGCCGGTCTTCTTCTCCGGCACCTGCGGCGTGACCCAGCCTTCTTCCCAGCCGCGATCGATGATGGCCGCTTCGATGCTCTTGATGGTCACCGGCTCGTCGGTGATGTTGAGGGTGCAGGCCGCCTCGCACGGGGCGGGGCAGATGCGGCCCGTGAATTCGGGAAAATTGTTCGTCGAATGGAGGACGGTCAGCGCGTTCTTCCAGTCCGCCTCGTACACGAGGTGGTTCCAGTCCGGGATGATATTGTTCACCGGGCAGCCGTTGTGACAATACGGAATGCCGCAATTCATGCAGCGCGCGGCCTGCGCCTGCAATTCCTCGTCCGGCGGGGTCTTGATGAATTCCCGGTAATTGCCCAGCCGTTCCTCTGGCGCGATATAGTCCCGCTCGCGGCGCTCGATCTCGAGGAAGCCTGTTTCCTTGCCCATGATGTGAGGTCCTTATTCCGCCGCTTCCGAGGCCGCTTCGTTCCGCTCGTTCTCCAGCGTGGTGAGCGCATGGCGATAATCGGTCGGCATGACTTTTACGAATTTCGCGAGGCTGGCATCCCAGTCCTCGAGGATTGCGGCGGCGCGGGAACTGCCGGTGTGAAGCTTGTGCCGTTCGATCAGGATCTTCAGGCGGTCCGCGTCGTGGCGCAGCATGTCGCCCAGCCCGAAATCGTGGACGCTCTGCGGACGCTGGCGGGGATAGCCTGCGCCTTCCTCCTCGTTCGCGTCGGCCACGATCCGTTCCAGTTCCACCTGTGCGGGGTTCACCAGGTCGGCAAACGTGCCGTCTTCGTCGAAGACATAGGCGATGCCGCCGCTCATCCCGGCTGCGAAGTTGCGCCCGGTCTTGCCCAGGACGACGACGGCGCCGCCGGTCATGTATTCGCAGGCATGGTCGCCGGTCCCTTCGACCACCGCGATGGCGCCCGAATTGCGGACAGCGAAGCGCTCGCCCGCGACGCCTTCGAAATAGGCCTCGCCAGCGATTGCCCCATACAGGACGGTATTGCCGACGATGATGTTGCTGCCCGGTTCGCGCGGGGCGTCATCCGGTGCGCGCACGATGATGCGGCCGCCCGACAACCCCTTGCCGACATAGTCGTTGGCATCGCCGACAAGGTCGAGCGTCACGCCGTGGGCCAGCCACGCGCCGAAGCTCTGCCCCGCGACCCCGGTGAAGTTCACGCGCACGGTATCGGGACGCAGCCCCTCGTGCCCGTACTTTTCCGCGATCCTGCCCGACAGCATCGCGCCCACGGTGCGGTGGACATTGCGGATTTCGCGGTCGATCTGGACAGCCTCGCCACGTTCGATGGCAGGCGCCGCGGCAGCGATCAGCTCGTTGTCGAGCGCGGCCGCAAGCCCGTGATCCTGCGTATCGGTGTGGTGAAGCTTGCGGCCTTCCGGCAGGGCCACCTGGTGGAGCAGGCCGCCAAGGTCGACGCCGCGCGCCTTCCAGTGGCGTTCTGCACGGCGCGCATCCAGCCGGTCGACGCGCCCGACCATCTCTTCCACCGTGCGGAAGCCCATGCGTGCCATGATGGCCCGCAATTCCTCCGCGACGTAGAAGAAGTAGTTGATGACGTGTTCCGGCGTGCCGGTGAAGCGGGCCCGCAGCACGGGGTCCTGCGTCGCCACGCCGACCGGGCAGGTGTTGAGGTGGCATTTGCGCATCATGATGCAGCCCGCTGCAATCAGCGGGGCGGTCGAGAAACCGAACTCGTCCGCTCCCAGCAGCGCGCCGATGGCAACGTCGCGGCCGGTGCGAAGGCCGCCATCGACCTGCACCGCGATGCGGCTGCGAAGATCGTTCAGCAGGAGCGTCTGCTGGGTTTCGGCGAGGCCGATTTCCCACGGGGACCCGGCATGGGTCAGCGAAGTCAGCGGCGAGGCGCCCGTGCCGCCTTCATAGCCCGAAATGGTGACATGGTCGGCGCGCGCCTTCGACACGCCGGCAGCCACCGTGCCGACCCCGACTTCGGAGACGAGCTTGACCGAAATGCGGCTGGTCGGCTGCACGTTCTTCAGGTCGTGGATCAGCTGGGCCAGATCCTCGATCGAATAGATGTCATGATGCGGCGGCGGGCTGATGAGGCCCACGCCCGGCGTCGAGTGACGCACGGCGCCGATACGCTTGTCGACCTTGTGACCGGGCAGCTGGCCACCCTCGCCGGGCTTCGCGCCCTGCGCCATCTTGATCTGGATGTCGTCCGAATTGACGAGGTATTCGGTCGTCACGCCGAAGCGGCCCGATGCGACCTGCTTGATCCGGCTGCGCATGGAATCGCCGTTTTCCATCGGCGTGAAGCGGAAAGGCTCCTCGCCGCCTTCGCCGGTATTGGAGCGGCCGCCCATGCGGTTCATGGCAATCGCCATGGTCGAATGCGCCTCGTGGCTGATGGAGCCCAGGCTCATCGCGCCGGTGCTGAAACGCTTCACGATTTCCGATGCCGGCTCGACCTCGTCCAGCGGCAGGGGCGTTTCCGCTTCCTCGAATTCCAGGAGGCCGCGGATGGTCAGCAGGCGTTCCGCCTGGTTGTTGAGAGATTCGGCGAAGGAGGCGTAATTTTCGTACCCCTTCTCGTCCGGGCCGCCGCGCACGGCGTGCTGCAGCTGCGCGACATTGGTCGGGGTCCAGGCGTGATCCTCGCCCCGCAGGCGGTACTGGTAGATGCCGCCGACCTCCAGCATCTCGGTGTGCAGCGGATCGTCGCCGAAGGCGAGTTCGTGCCTGCGGATCGATTCCTCGGCCACTTCCTTCAGACCGATACCCTCGATCGTGGTCGCGGTGCCGGTGAAATAGCTGTCGATGAACGCGCTCGACAGGCCGACCGCGTCGAATATCTGGGCCCCGCAATAGGACTGGTAGGTGCTGATGCCCATCTTGGACATGACCTTGCGGATGCCCTTGCCGATGGCTTTCACGTAATTGCCCTCGACCTGTGCAGGCGTCAGGTCCGGATGGCGTTTTTCGCGCAGGTTCTCCAGCGTCTCAAAGGCAAGATAGGGATTGATTGCCTCTGCGCCGTAGCCTGCCAGGACGCAGTAATGATGGACCTCGCGCGCCTCGCCCGTCTCGACGACCAGGCCGGTCTGCATGCGCAGGCCCTGCCGCACCAGGTGGTGATGCACGGCGGCGGTCGCGAGGGCCGCGGGCAGGGGCACCCGGCCCTCGCTCATCGCGCGGTCGGACAGGATCAGGATATTGGCGTCCTGCAGCACGGCTTCGGTCGCCGCCCAGCACATTTCCTTGATCGCCAGTTCGACGCCGGCGCTGCCGCTGGCCGCGTCCCAGGTGGTGTCGACGGTGGCGGTCCGGAACGCGCCGTCCAGCGACGTCTCGACGGAACGGATCTTGGCTAGGTCGGCATTGGTCAGGATCGGCTGGCTGACCTCGAGCCGCTTGTGCGTGCCGGCATCCATGCCGAGCAGGTTCGGGCGCGGCCCGATCATCGACAGCAGACTCATCACCAGCTCCTCGCGGATCGGGTCGATCGGCGGGTTGGTGACCTGTGCGAAGTTCTGCTTGAAATAATCGTAGAGCAGACGGCTCTTGTCCGACAGCACGGCGATCGGCGTATCCGTACCCATCGACCCCAGCGGATCGTCGGCATTTACGGCCATTGGCTCGAGGAAGCGACTGATGTCTTCCTGCGTATATCCGAACGCCTGCTGCGCCTGCAGTAAGGTCGGTGTTTCCATGTTCTCGTCCTGCGGCAACTGGGCGAATTCGGGATCGACGATGTCGAGGTCTTCCAGCTTGTACTGGGCGGTTTCCAGCCACTCGGCATAGGGCTTGTCGGCCGATAGCTGGTCCTTGAGCTCGGCATCCTCGATGATGCGGCCTTCCTGCAGGTCGATCAGCAGCATCTTGCCGGGCTGCAGGCGCCATTTGCGCGTGATGTCCGCATCGTCGAACGGCAGCACGCCGCTTTCCGAGGCGAGGCAGATGAGATCGTCCTTCGTCACGCAGAAGCGCGCCGGGCGCAGGCCGTTGCGGTCCAGCGTCGCGCCGATCTGGCGCCCGTCGGTAAAGGCCACCGCGGCAGGGCCGTCCCACGGTTCCATCAGGGCAGCGTGATATTCGTAGAATGCGCGGCGCGACGGATCCATCTGCGTGTTCTTCGCCCATGCCTCCGGCATCAGCATCATCATCGCGTGGGCCAGGCTGTACCCGCCGGCCAGCAGCAGCTCCAGCGCGTTGTCGAGGCAGGCGGTATCCGACTGGCCGTGCGGAATCAGCGGCCACATCTTGTCGAGGTCCGGTCCCAGCGCGGCGCTTTCCATCGTGCGGCGGCGCGCGTTCATCCAGTTCACATTGCCGCGAACGGTGTTGATTTCCCCGTTATGCGCCATGAAGCGATAGGGGTGGGCAAGCCGCCAGCTGGGGAAGGTGTTGGTGCTGAAGCGCTGGTGGACGAGACCGAGCGCGGAGACGCAGTCCTCGTCCCGCAGATCGTCGTAGAACGAACCGACCTGGTTCGCCAGCAGCAGGCCCTTATACACGATGGTTCGCGCGTTGAAGCTAGGAATATAGGTCTGGGTGAGGCCCGGCAGGTCGTGTTTTTCCGCCAGCATGGACAGGGGATTGAGCGTCTGTTTGCGGATGACGACCAGCTTGCGTTCGAACGCGGCTTCGTCGGCGCAGTTCGCCCCGCGGCCGACAATGCACTGGCGGATGACCGGCATCGAATCGATAACGGCCTTGCCCAGCCCGTCCATCGTCAGGGGCACGTCGCGCCAGCCGATGACGCTCTGCCCTTCCTTCTCGACGAACCGCTCGAGCCGCTCGGTCACGAATTCGCGCGCGGCATCGTCCTGCGGCAGGAAGCACATGGCGACGCCGTACTCCCCGCGCACGGGCAGGTCCTTGCCATGCTTTTCCGCCCATTTGCGGATGAGGGGATCGGGGATCTGCAGCAGGATGCCGGCGCCATCGCCCAGCAGGGGATCGGCCCCGACCGCACCGCGGTGATCGAGATTGGCGAGGATTTCCAGCGCCTGTTTGACGATCCCGTGGCTCCGTTCACCCTTGATATGCGCGATAAAGCCGACACCGCAGGCGTCGTGTTCGTTGCGCGGATCGTAAAGGCCCTGCGAAGCGGGGTTCGTCATAAAAACAGTCCTGTCAGATGCCGCGTTGCCACACCTTTCGGCGTGAACGCGGCAATGAAGCACGCGTTTCGCAGGCTGCGCCTGATACGAAACTGTCGCGAAACCTTCTTGTGACGACAGGATATGTTTTTTGCAAGTGCGAAGGCGCGAACGAATTCTTGGCCCGCGCAAAGCGGGTGTCCGAAATGCGCCGCAATTACGTATTCATCCGCTATCCGCCCGGCTCGATGCGGGCGTGCGAACGCCTGCGGGCAATCAGGCGGCTCCGCTCATGCGCTGCAGTTTCTCCAGCGCTTCGCGCAAGGCACGCTCGGTCTCGCTCACATCGGCGGGCGACTGGCGGGCCGAAGGCATGGGCTGGCTGGAGGGCGGGGCCTGCGGAGCGTCGAAGGGACGCGCTGCACCCTGTTTTGCAGACGGTTGCGCAGCGGGGGAGGGCGGGGCTGTCTGCGCTTCGACGGATTCCTGCCCGGGAAACGTCACGACCGGTTCGGGTGCATCTCCGAAATCATCTTCCGTTTCGTCGACGCGGGCGAATTCCTGGCCCGCCAGCCTGCTCTTCATGGAAAGAAGCGAGCTGTATGCGTCGTTGTCTTCCTCTTCCTCGTCCAGTTCCAATCCTTCGTCTGCGGAGAACGGCGAGGGCTGGGCGAAGGGAACGCTGCCGTTATCGTCCCCTGCCGGGAGCGGTGCGAAATCGCGATGGGCTGCAAAGTTGATCGACAGGGGCAGGTCCGCGTCCTCGTCGTCCTCGCCATCGTCATCGAGACCCACAGGCTGCAGAGCACTGGGAACGGCATCCGGATTGCCGAAGGGTGAGGGCGTCGCAGCGTTCTGGTCGTCAGCTTCCCCGGAATGAAGGCTGCCCGCCGGGCGGAAGACCATCGGCATGGGCGCTTCGGTCTCCGCCGGTGCGGGCGTATCGAATTCAGCCGTTTCGGGCGCCGGCTCCGTCTCCAATCCGGCTTGCGGCATCGGTTCGTGTGCTGTGGCTACCGGCGGAGCAGCGAAGGGCCGGGCCCCCGCAAAGCCCTGGCCATCGGGATCGAGTTCGGCGGCGCGGTCCGCAAAGGGGTTGGCGCCGGTGTCCACCGCCACTGCCGGGTACGCCTGCGGCTTCGCCTTTGCCGCCTCCTCGTCCCGGGTCGCCTTGGCCTGCAGGGCGCTGGCGAACCGTTCGACCAGTTCGGCCATGCCGAGATCGGACAGGGCCCGATCGCTCGGGGCAACTACGGAAGAAGAAGCAGCGGCGTTGGCAGGTTCCGGGTCACTGGGCGTCATGGAGTGTTCCTCTTCGCGGGGTGCGAATTCTTCATGTGTCGGCTTGGCCGCCGTTTCGGGGTTCGATGTAAACGCGGCGGGCGCATCGTCATTGCGCAATGCCTCGATGTCCTGGGCGAAATCGTTGCGCGCGGCATCATCCTCGGTGACATCCTCGGACATCGGTTCCAGTTCGAGGACCTCGAGTTCGAGCGGTTCGTCCGGGTTCCGGCCGGGCAGCGGCGCATTCATCAGGAAATCGCTGGGACCCGAATCGTCGGTCACCGACAGGGCACGGCGGCGTCCGGCGACGCGGCCGGCGACGTGTCCGGCAACCGGCGCGGGACCGGATGCGGTCTCGGCAGCCCCATCCCGGTCTTCGACATGGAAATCGTCATCCACGTCGTCTTGGTCGAAATCGTCGTCTGCATCATCGTAGGCGTCGACGCTATCGTAGTCGTCCTCATCCTCCCACTCGTCTTCGAACTTCCACGGATCGGTGACAGGACCCAGACCCTCGCTGCCCAATTCCTTGCGCGCCGAAATCGGACGCTTGGCCGGGGCGTCGGGATGGCGATCCTCTTCCTTCAGCTTCAAATCGCGCGACCGTTCCTGACTGTTCGCCTGCGCCGCAACGACCTTGCGTGCGAGGAAGAGGCCAAGCGCAAGGCCCAATGCACCCGCTGCGACGGCAATCGCCGCCCGTGCGGTAAATCCGAGAGGCGGTGCAGCCGCCGGCAGGACGGCATCGAGCCCTATTGCCACGACCACGGTTTCGAAAAAGCCGGTCGGCAGAACCAGGCTGCCGATCCCGAACAGGGCTGCAAACCACAGGCCGACGATCGCCGGAAAGGCCGGGTGCGAGCTTATTGGAGCCCCGCCCTTCGCGCTTTTCTTCTTTGTGCCTGCCATGTTCAAACCACTTCCCTGTTGCGGTCCGCCGGGCGCGTGCTGCCGGTCAGGCAGCGGCCGGAATGGACCTGTTCAGTGGAGGGGCTAGCAAATGATGGTAAACGCTTTGATAACGATGAATGTTGTCCGCCCAGTCGTGGCGTGTGGCAACATGGGCAAAGCCGCGTTCCCGCATCGCATCCCATTCGCATCGGCGATCAATCAGGGCTGAAAGCCCGACGGCGATACCTGCCGGATCGTCGGCCGGGAACAGCGTCCCGGTCACACCGTCCGTAATCAGTTCGCGGTGGCCGCCGACATCCGATGCTGCCACCAGCCGGCGCTGCGCCATGGCCTCCAGCGGTTTGAGCGGGGTGACCAGATCGGTCAGGCGGCTGGCCTTGCGCGGATAGGCAAGGATTTCGATCAGGGCGTAATAGTTCTCGACCTCTTCATGCGGGACGCGGCCCGTGAAGTGGATATGCCTTGCGCAGGGGGACGCCGCCGCCTGCACGCGAAGGGCATCGTCCATCGGTCCGCCGCCGGTCAGCAGCAGCTGCGCGCCCGGGTGTCTTTCCCGCAATGCAGGCAGGGCGGCGATCACGTCGTCCAGCCCCTCGTAATCGTAGAAACTGCCGATGAAGCCTATGATCGGCCCCTCGCCGAGGCCCAGTCTCGCCGCCAGTGAAGGGTCGCGGCCGGCCGGCTGACCGAACACCGACATGTCGACTCCATTGGGGGAGATACCGATGCGCCCGCCGTCGAAGCCGCGTGCGATCAGGTCGTCGCGCAGGCCCTCGCAGATGGTGAAGACGGCATCGGCCCGGGCGACGACGCGGTTTTCCAGCGCGCGGGTCATGCGATATTTGATCGAACCTTCCCGGCCCTGGCCGTTGCCGACCGCCGCATCCTCCCAGAAGGCGCGGATTTCGTAGACCACAGGGATCCCGAGCCGCGCGCCCGCCCGCACCGCGGCCAGACCGCAGAGCGCCGGGGAGTGGGCATGGAGGATATCCGGCCGCCAGTCCTGCGCCAGCCGGGTTATCGCCTTCGCCAGCCGGTTCACTTCGCGTATTTCCGAAAGCGCCGGGACGGAGCCTGTCTCGCGCGACCCGTCGGCATTTACCGGGGTGCGATGGAAGGTCAGGCCCTCTGCCTGCTCGGTCGCGGGGCCTTCTGCCACGTGTCTCAGCCCGGTGATGCCGCGAACGTCCAGTCCCGCGCGTTCCTGCGCCTTCAGGATGGCACGGGTACGGAAGGTGTAGCCGCTGTGGAGCGGCAGCGAATGGTCGAGGACATGCAGCACACGGGTCATGGGAGCGACCTGTGCCAGAGTTTGCTTAACGGCCCGTCAACCGGTCGATGATAGCGCGATGGTAACCAGAAGCGGGTCTGTATCGCATTGCAGCCTGCCCCTACGGAGCCGCCCGAAGCGTCATGATCGACTATTTCGCCCTAGCCCTGACCCACGGGCTGATCCTGGTTGCGCTGCTGCGCATCCTGGGCCGGGACGAACTCGACCGGGAGGAGGTCCAGACTCTGGCGCACGCTGATGCTGCGGAAGCGGAGGCCGGGTCGCCGCAGCCGCCAAAACGCGCTGGCCGCGCGCGGGGTCGCGGATAGCGCCATGCTGGACGCTGCGCTCTTCCTGTTCGTGCTGGTATTCTTCGCGCTGGGCATCAAGCGGCCCTTCGTCTGGGTGCTCGCCTATCTCTACATCGACATCCTCGCCCCGCAGAAGATCGGCTGGGCGCTGACGCAGATTTTCCCGCTGTCGCTGATCGCGTTCTGCGCGGCATTCCTCGGCTGGATCCTGACCGATTCGAAAAAGGACGTGAAGTTCTCCTTCCGACAGGGCCTGCTGCTCGTCCTCCTGCTGTGGTGTTTCTTCACCCTGCAATTCTCGCCCTTCCCGGTAGAGGCGGCGCTGAAATGGGACTGGGTCTGGAAAGCGATGGTCTTCGCCATCTTCCTGCCCTTTACCATCATGACCCGCCTGCGGCTGGAAGCGGCGTTGCTGGTCATGGTCGTAACCGCTGCCGCCATCATCATTTCCGCCAGCATGAAGACCGCGCTGGGCGGGGGCGGGTACGAAAGCCTCTATTTCTTCGTGAACGACAATAGCGGCCTCTACGAAAGCTCGACCCTGGCGACGATCGCCATCGGTCTGATCCCGCTGATCCTGTGGTTCACGCGGCATGGCACGATCTTCAAGCCGGATTGGCGGGTGAAGATATTCGCCTATTGCCTGATCTTCGCCTGCCTGCTGATCCCGATCGGCACGGAGGCCCGTACCGGTCTCGTCTGCATCGCGGTCATCGCCGTCCTGGCCCTGCGCGATGTCAAACGGCGGGCGATGTTCATCCTTGCAGGCGGTCTGCTGGGCATCATGGCCCTGCCGTTCATTCCGCAAAGCTATTACGAGCGCATGGCCACCATCGGCAGCCATGACGGGGACGAATCTGCCTCGACCCGCCTGGCCGTGTGGGAATGGACCATCGAGTATGCTGCCGAGAACCCCCGTGGCGGCGGCTTCGACATCTACAGGGCCAACAGCTTCACCTACCGCCTTCCCACGCGCACGGGCGAGGGCAATACCGTGTCGGTCGAGTACGATACGGTCACGGACGAGGCGCGCGCGTTCCATTCCGCCTATTTCGAGGTGCTGGGCGAGCAGGGCTTCTTCGGGCTGGGCATCTGGCTGTGGCTGCAATTGCTGGGCCTGTGGCACATGGAACGTATCCGCCGCCGATGGCGGGACCGCACGGGCGAGGGGATGCAATGGCAGGCCCCGCTCGCCACGGCGCTGCAATACGCCCACATCATCTATCTCGTCGGCGCGACGTTCCAGGGCATCGCCTACCAGGCCTTCATCATGATGCTGATCGGCCTGCAGATCGCGCTGCACGTCTATTGCAAACGGCTCGATTCGCCCAAAAAACGCGGGATCGGGGCCCGCGCGGAACGGCCTGCCGCGACAGGGGACGGGCCTGACGTAGCGTCGCCGCGCCCCGCATTGCGCTAAGGTGCGGCTTCCTGCATGAGGTGCGGCAATTCAACCCGTACCGTCTTGAAGGAGAGGCACATGACCCCGCAGGAACTGGCAGAAAAGACAGGCGAACAGCTCGGCAGCAGCGAATGGACCGAGATGACGCAGGAAAAGGTGAACATGTTCGCCGATGCAACCGGCGATCACCAGTTCATCCATATCGATGAAGAGAAAGCCAAGATGACGCCGTTCGGCGGAACCATCGTGCATGGCTTCATGACCCTGTCGATGATCCCCTACCTGGGCGCCAACAGCGACATGCCGAAGATCGACGGCGTGAAAATGGGCGTGAACTACGGCGGCAACAAGACCCGCTTCATCAACCCCGTGCGCGTCGGCAAGCGCATTCGCGGCCACTGGAAGCTGCTCGAGATGATCGAGAAGCGCCCCGGTCAGTGGCAGCAGACCGCCGAAATCACGATCGAGATCGAGGGCGAGGACAAGCCCGCGCTGATCTGCGAATGGATCACCCAGTACTTCGTCTGATCCCGCCATACCAATCCCGGCGCCGACGGGCGCCGGTCATGCATCATTCCCTCTAGTCACAGGAGATCGCCATGCGCGACGCAGTCATCGTTTCCACCGCCCGTACCGGTATGGGCAAGGCCTACAAGGGCGCTTTCAATTCCACCCCGGGCGCCACGCTCGGCTCCTACGCTCTCGCCCCGGCGATCGAGCGTGCGAATATCGAACCGGGTGAAGTCGACGACGTCCTGTGGGGCTCCGCGCTGCAGCAGGGCACGCAGGCTGGCAACCTCGCCCGCCAGGTCGCGCTTCGCGCAGGCTGCCCGATCGGCACCAGCGGCATGACGATCGACCGCCAGTGCTCCAGCGGCCTGATGTCGATCGCCACCGCGTCGAAGCAGGTTACGCTCGACCGCATGGATATCGTCGCGGCCGGCGGCCAGGAATCGATCAGCCTCGTCCAGACGCCGGAAATGCGCGTGTCCCCGGACAAGTCGCTGATGGCGATGCACAATGCGATCTACATGCCGATGCTGCAGACCGCGCAGACCGTCGCCGATCGCTACGGCATTACCCGCGAAGCGCAGGACGAGTACGCGCTCCAGTCGCAGCAGCGTACCGCTGCCGCCCAGGAAGCCGGCCTGTTCGACGACGAAATCGTCTCCGTCACCACCACGCACATGGTGAAGGACAAGGAAAGCGGCGAGGTTTCCGAACAGGAAGTCACCATCGCGAAGGACGAGGGCAACCGTCCCTCCACCACGCTCGAAGGCCTGGCCAGCCTGCCGCCGGTTCTCGGCCCGGACACGACGATTACGGCAGGCAATGCCAGCCAGCTGTCCGACGGTTCGTCCGCCGTCGTGGTGATGGAAGCCGCGACTGCCGCCAAGAAGGGCCTGACGCCGCTCGGCCGCTATGTCGGCATGGCCGTCGCCGGCACGGAGCCTGACGAAATGGGCATCGGCCCGATCTTCGCCATTCCCAAGCTGCTCGAGCGGTTCGACCTGAAGGTCGACGACATCGACCTGTGGGAACTGAACGAGGCATTCGCCGTGCAGGTCCTCTACTGCCGCGACAAGCTGGGCATCGACAACGACAAGCTCAACGTGAACGGCGGCTCGATCTCCATCGGCCACCCCTACGGCATGACGGGCGCACGCTGCACGGGCCACGCCCTGCTGGAAGGCAAGCGCCGCGGTGCGAAATACGCGGTCGTCACCATGTGCGTCGGCGGCGGCATGGGCGCAGCAGGCCTGTTCGAGGTCTTCTGATCCCACACTGACCGGCCCGGAAACGGGCGCGATGATGCGGCGGCGGACCCTTCGGGGTGCGCCGCCGTTTTCGTATCAGGAGATACAGTCATGACCTGTCGCAACGCCGCCTTCGTCTTTGCCCTTTGCCCGGCATTCATGCTTGCCGCGTGCGGTGAAGGATCGCAGCCTGCGAATCCCGCCGAGGGAGGAGAGCAAGCAACATCGCTGGACGAAGGGTCCGTAACCGGCGCGCCCGGCCAGATCGCTTCGCCGGCGGAGCAAAATGCGGCAGGTAATGGCCGGTTCTCGTCGCACTATACGTCGCTCGACCTCGACGAGTGCGAACTCGTGTCGCAGCAGACCGAGGGAGAAGGCGCGACCTGGCGGTGTGCGGGCCTGGACGGCATGGACCTGATCGTGATGAGCGGTGACGGACGCATGGATATCGACGCGGGCGCGGACAATAGTGCGTGGGAGTCGATCGGGGCCTTCAATGCCGAGCCTGCCACCGTGGAGTGGCGCATGGCGGACAGCGCGCCGGTAGCCATCATCTACCGCCTCAGCGATGTTTCCATGCAATCGGCAGGCCGCAGCGTTCTCATGATCGAGACTCCCGGCGCAGAGGGCTGCCTGATCGGGCGGGTTTCCGGCGACACGCCTAGCGCGAATGCCCGCGCCAGGCGAATCGCCGATGACGCGGCCGAAGGATTCGCCTGCGGTGAGGACGAACCGCAAAACGTGGGCGATACCGCCTGAGAGCTTCGCGCCCGCGCGCTGGCCCGGTCAGCCGTGGCGGGCGATGAATTTCTCGACCGTCGGGGCGACTTTCTCGCGCCACTTGCTGCCGTTGAAGATGCCGTAGTGCCCGGCGCCGGCTGCAAGGTAATAGGCTTTCTTCTCTTCCGGCAGGCCGGTTGCCAGTTTCAGCGCGGCCCTGGTTTGTCCGATACCGGAAATGTCGTCCCGCTCGCCCTCGACGGCCAGAATGGCGGTCTCGTCGATCTTGCCGAGGTCGACCAGCTTGCCGCGATGGGTGAAGGTGCCGTTGGGGATCGAGTGCTCCTGGAACACCTCTTCCACCGTCTGGAGGTAGAATTCCGCCGTCATGTCGCAGACGCTGCGATATTCCTCGTAGAAATCCTTCGACTGCTGCGCGCTGTCGTCGTCGCCTGCTGTCAGGTGCTTGAACATTTCCCAGTGGCTCTGGATATGCGCGCCGAGGTTCATCGACATGAAGCTGGCGAGCTGCAGGAAGCCGGGATAGACCCGCCGCCCGGCGCCTTCGTACTGCATCGGCACGGTGGCGATCACATTGCTGCGGAACCAGCTGATCGGCCGTTTCATGGCGAGATCGTTGACCGTGGTCGGGCTCTCGCGGGTATCGATCGGGCCGCCCATCATCGTCAGCGTCGCCGGGGCCGCTTCGTGGTCGTCGGCATTCATGATCGCCGTCGCGGCCAGCGCGGGCACGCTGGGCTGGCACACGGCCATCATGTGCGCGCCGGGGCCGATATGGTCCAGGAACTCGATCAGGTAGTCGATATAGTCGTCTAGGTCGAAATGCCCCTCAGACATGGGAACGCGCCGCGCGTCGTGCCAGTCGGTGATGTAGACATCGCAGCTTTCCACCATCCGCTCGACCGTGCCGCGCAGCAGGGTCGCGTAATGGCCGCTCATCGGCGCTACGATCAGCAGGCGGGGCGCATCCTCGGGCAGGTCTTCGCGGCGGAAGCGCTTGAGGTCGCCGAACGCGCGGTGCAGGACCAGCGTCTCGCTGACCGGATGGGAGGTGCCATCGACCTCGACGGTCTCGATATCGAATTCGGGTTTCCCGTATTCCAGCGTGGCGTGGGCAAACACTTCCAGCGCACTCGCGGCCATCGGGCCGAGGCCGTTATAGGCCATGGGATTGGCCGGATTGGTCAGCCATTCGGAACTGATGGACGCAATGGAACTGGCGCTGTTGAGCCAGGCGCGCTGCAATTCATAGGCGTGGTAAAGCACTGAAATTCCCCTTCGGCCGCCCGGTAGCGGGCGTCTCGGCAGGATTGCAAGGTGGGCCTTCGTGACCGATTGTGCAATGCACAATGCCGAAATTGCACGCGGCCCGTGTGGATTTTGCCCGCCGTGCGGCCTACATGGCAGGCCAATCCGATGAACAATCCAGACCACCCTGCAGATCACGATCCCGCTCCGGCCTCTCGCCGCCTGTTCCGGCATGGCGGAGCAAGGGACGGGGAGGCAAAGAGCCGCTCGCTCGGCCCGCTGCGCATGGTCTACCGCGAAACGGCGAAATACCCCGACAAGATCGCCTTCGCCCTGCTGGCTCTGATCGTCACAGCGGCTGCGACCCTCGCCATACCTGCGGGGTTCAAGCTGATCATCGATCGCGGGTTCGCGGCAGGCGGCGATCCGGCCGATATCGGGCGCTGGTTCCGGTACCTGATCATGATCGTCGGCGTGCTGGCAGTGGGGACGGCATTCCGCTTCTATTTCGTCAGCTGGATCGGCGAGCGGGTGGTCGCGGACCTGCGCAAGAAGGTGCAGGCGAACCTGCTGCGGCAGGAACCGGGCTTCTACGAAACCAATTCGCCCAAGGAAATTTCAAGCCGCCTGACAAGCGATACGGCCATCATCGAACAGGTGGTCGGCACGACGGTGTCTGTCGCCCTTCGCAACCTGCTGATGGCCATCGGCGGGACGGCATACCTGTTCTATCTCGCGCCGCAGCTGACCATCGGGATGGCGCTGGTCATTCCCGCCGTGGTGCTGCCGATCACGATCTTCGGTCGCCGCCTGCGCAATGTCTCGCGCACCAGCCAGGACCGGGTGGCCGATGTCGGCGCCATGATCACCGAGGTGTTGTCCGCGATGAAGGTGGTGCAAGCCTTCGGACAGGAAAAGCGCGAGGCGGAGCGGTTCGGCGATGCGGCGGAGCAGATCTTCACCGTGGCGAAGCGCCGCATCCTGATCCGCGCCGCCATGACATCGATCATCATCCTGCTGATCTTCGGCTCGATCACGCTGCTGATGTGGCGCGGGGCCATCGGTGTCTCGTCGGGCGCGATCTCGGGCGGCACCATAGCAGCCTTCGTGATTACCGGCGGGCTGGTCGCCGGGTCATTCGGGTCCCTGACCGAAGTCTATGGCGATCTCCTGCGCGGGGCCGGCGCGGCGAGCCGGCTGAACGAGCTGCTGGTGGCGCAGCCGGGTATCGCGCCGCCGGACCGGCCCGAAAAGCTGCCCGAACCCGCGCGGGGCAGCCTGTCGTTCCGCGGCGTGACCTTCGCCTATCCGACCCGCATGGAGGAGCCCGCGCTGGAAGGGTTCAGCCTTGAAGTCGAACCGGGCGAAACCGTTGCCATCGTCGGCCCGTCGGGTGCGGGCAAATCGACCATCTTCCAGCTGGCCGAGCGGTTCTACGATCCGCAGGCCGGCACCGTGCGGCTGGACGGGGTTCCGCTGACCAGCCTCGATCCGGCGCATATAAGGGATCGCATGGCCCTGGTCCCGCAGGACGGCGTCCTGTTCAGCGCCGATGCGCGCGACAACCTGCGCTACGGCAACTGGAACGCGACCGACGAACAGATCTGGGAGGCGGCACGGGCCGCCAATGCGGTCGATTTCCTGCGTGACCTGCCGCAAGGGCTCGATACCTTCCTCGGCGAGGACGGCACGCGCCTGTCGGGCGGCCAGCAACAGCGCATCGCCATTGCCCGCGCCCTGCTGCGCGATGCGCCGATCCTGCTGCTGGACGAGGCGACAAGCGCGCTCGACGCCGAAAGCGAGCGACTGGTGCAGGACGCGCTCGAACAGCTGATGAAGGGGCGCACCACGCTGGTCATTGCCCACCGGCTGGCCACGGTCCGTGCAGCGGACCGCATCGTGGTGATGAAGGATGGCCGGATCGTGGAGCAGGGCAGCCATTCCCAGCTCATCGCCAATAGCGGACTCTATGCGCGCCTCGCATCGCTGCAATTCGACGCTCCCGAGGGCGAGGCGGCCTGATCCAATTGCCCGGCGGGGGTGCATGCCCCGCGTTCAGCGCCGCGATATTCGACGGATGCTATCGCTGCGTCGACGAACGTTTCCGCCGCGCCGTCCAAACGGCTATGGCAGAACGGTAATTCCCGTTCGCCGTGAGCGTGCGGGGCGATTTTCCAAGGGGATGCCACGACCATGATACGCACTGCCATCATCACTTCCGCCAGCGCGCTCGCGCTGATCGCCGCGGCACCTGCCAGCGCGCAGGAAACCGAACGCTCCGACGAGACGAGCGCACCCGCGCCTGTCCCCAATACGCCGACCCTGCCGCAGGAAGGCGACGCGGGCGTGGTCGCCGAACCGGCCACCCCGACGATGAGCTTCGGCGAATGGGGCGTCGATCCCTCTCTCCTGTCCGAGACGATCGAGCCGGGCGACAACTTTTTCGGGTACGTCAACCAGGAATGGCTCGATGCCAACCCGCTGCCGGCCGAATTCAGCCGGTTCGGCGCGTTCAACCTGCTGCGCGAGAAGTCGACCAGCGACGTGAAGGCCCTGGTCGACGAACTGGTCGCCAAGGACGCGGCCGCGCTGTCGCCGGACGAGAAGCGCATCGTCGATGCCTACAATGCCTTCCTCGACACCGATGCCATCGACGCAGCGGGGCTAGACAATGTGCGCCCCTATCTCGATGCCGTTTCCGCGGTGCGTTCGGTCGGCGAACTGGGCGATCTGTGGGCATCGCCGGGCTATCCCGCGCCCATCGGCGGCTATGTCAATGTCGATGCCAAGCAGCCCGACCAGTATGTCGCCTATCTCGGCATTGGCGGCCTCGGCCTGCCGGACCGCGAATATTATCTCGACACCTCCGAGAAGGGCGTCGCGATCCAGAACGGATACAAGGATTACATGATCTTCGTTCTGGGCGAAGCCGGCTATGCCGACCCCCGCGCGGCGGCAGAGGCGGTCTACGCCTTCGAGGAAAAGCTGGCCCGCGACGTCATCTGGGACCGCACCGTGCAGCGTAACCGCGACCTGACCTACAACGCGGTGACGGCCGCCGAGGTCGAGGCGATGGCGGGCGATTTCCCGGTTGCCGCGATGCTCGACAAGATCGGTTTCTCGCAGTCGCCGAAATACGTGATCGGCCAGATCCCGCCGACCGATGAAGAGGTCGCGGAACTGGAACTGACGGCGGAAACGCTGGACAAGATCGGCACCGGCTTCCCCGGCATGTTCGACGTGCTGAATGCAACGCCGCTCGCCACGCTGCAGGCCTGGACGATCAAGGATATCCTGACCGACCGGGCGCAGGTCCTGCCGACCCGGTTCGACGAGGCGCATTTCGAATTCTTCGGCAAGACGCTGACCGGCACGCCCGAACAGCGCCCCCGCTGGAAGCGTGCCATCGCCGCCGTCGAGGGTTCGCTGGGCGAACTGGTCGGCAAATCCTATGTCGAGCGCTACTTCCCTGCCGAGAACAAGGCCGCGATGGACGAGCTGGTGGCGAACCTGCGGGTCGCGCTGGCGCAGTCGCTCGACGAAATCGACTGGATGACCGAGGAAACCAAGGTCGAGGCCATGTCCAAGCTGGACAGCTTCGACCCGAAGATCGGATATCGCGACAATCTGGAAACCTATGACGGCCTCGCCATCAGCGGAACCGATCCGGTCGCCAACGAAGTCGCTGCTGAAGCGTGGCAGCTGGCGGACAATGTCTCCAAGCTGGGCGGCCCGATCGACCGGACCGAGTGGTTCATGCTGCCCCAGACGGTGAATGCCTATTACAACCCGACCAAGAACGAGATCGTGTTCCCGGCGGCCATCCTGCAGCAGCCCTTCTTCGGCCTGAGCGCGGATCCGGCAGTCAATTACGGCGCCATCGGCGGCGTGATCGGCCACGAGATCGGTCACGGCTTCGACGACCAGGGCTCCAAGTCCGACGGTACGGGCAAGCTGCGCAACTGGTGGACGGACGAAGACCGTGCCAATTTCGACGAGCGCGGCGATGCGCTGGTCGGGCAGTACGATGCCTATTGCCCCTTCGATGACGGAGAGACCTGCGTGAACGGCCGGTTCACGCTGGGCGAGAATATCGGCGATCTCGGCGGCCTCAGTCTCGCCTACCGCGCCTACAAGATCGCGACGGAAGGTCAGGACGTGCCGGTGCTGAACGGCCTGACCGGCGACCAGCGCTTCTTCCTTGCATGGGCGCAGGTCTGGCGTTCGGCCCAGCGGGAGGAAAACTATCGCACCCGCCTGCGCACCGATCCCCATGCGCCGGAGGAATACCGGGTCAACGGCGTGGTGCGGAACATCGACGCCTGGTACGAAGCCTTCGGCGTCACGCCCGAGAACGAACTGTACCTGCCGCCGGAAGAGCGCGTGAAGATCTGGTAACGCCAGCCAGCACGATTTACCCCCGAGGGGACGCCGGGTCGCTTGACTTGGCGTCCCCTTTCTTCATGGACCCATGCCACCATGGAAAACACAGTAACCGCGATCCTGCTCGGTATCCTCGAAGGATTGACCGAATTCCTGCCCGTCTCCTCGACCGGGCACCTGATCCTCGCCCAGGCATGGTTCGGGTATGATCCGGCCGAATGGCGGCAATTCAACATCGTCATCCAGCTGGGCGCGATCCTGGCGGTGGTGGTGGCCTATTTCCGGACCTTCTGGGACATGGGAATGGGCTTGCTGCGCTGGGAAGACCGCTCGGTCCGGTTCGTGCGCAACATCCTGCTGGGCTTCGTGCCCGCTGCCATCATCGGCCTGCTGGCGAAGGATGCGATCGACGCGATGCTGGAGACGCCGCTGGTCGTGGCGATTGCCCTCATCATCGGCGGTATCGCGATCATCGTGCTGGAACGGATAATCCCCGCGCGCGAGGATACGGGGGTTGCAGCCATGTCGGCGAAGACGGCCCTCGCGGTCGGCTGTGTCCAGTGTCTTGCCATGATCCCCGGTACCAGCCGTTCGGGCGCCACCATCATGGGCGCGCTGGCGATGGGCGTGGGGCGCAAGACCGCGGCCGAATTCTCGTTCTTCCTTGCCGTGCCCACGATGCTGGGCGCGGCCACGGTCAAGATCCTGGACGAACCGGCCTTGCTGGCGGGAGAGGCGACGATCGGCTGGACCGAGATCGCGCTCGGCTTCACCGCTGCGTTTCTCGTGGCGCTCGCCGTGATCAAGGCGTTCGTGGCTTTCGTCAGCAAGCGCGGATTTTCGCCGTTCGGATGGTACCGGATACTGATCGGCGGTGCGTTCATCGCGTGGATGGTTGCCTGAATCCCACACTACCGGTTGCAATCGAAAACAGTTCGGAACGCGTGCCTACCCCTGTCGTTTGGGGGTAATGAATAACGAGAATTTTACATGGGATTGCTGATTTTGATCGCGACCGGCGCGGCCATCGGATGGCTGGCGACCGTGATAAACGACGTGCGTAGTCCCCAGCGAACGACGAACAAGGTGCTGGCAGGTATCTGCGGTGCATTGATCGTCGGTGTGCCTGTGAACCAGGCGCCTATCCTTGCCGGGTTGAGCCCGGCCGCGCTCCTGCTCGGCGCCTTCGGGAGCTTTATCGCAATTCTGGCGTATCGATATTTGCACAAGGCCCAAACCGGCTGATTGCAATAACATGCTGGACTCGGGCGGTTGCCTGCTGTCATGCATGACCTTGCGGTTCCGGTTTCGGAGCCCGTTTTTCAAGAAGGGGAAGAAGTTATGAAATTCACGATGAAAACTGCCATGGTTGCTTCGGTCGCTGCACTCGGACTGAGCGTCGCTGCCTGCGATTCCGCTGCGGAGAACCAGATGGAAGACAACGCAGAAGAAATGGAAGATGCCGCCGACATGGAAATCGAATCCATGGAAGACGCCGGTGAAATCACCGATGAGCAGGCTGACGAAATGGAAGATGCTGTCGACGAAGAAGCAGAAGCCATGGAAGAAGCCGCTGATACGATGGACGAAGAGCCCACCTGAGCCCTCCTCCCAGCGGAAAAGAAGACGGCCCCGGAGCGATCCGGGGCCGTTTTTCGTTGTCGTATCGTTTATCGGCCACCGTCTCGGGTGGCCGGCTTATACCGCGGGCGCTGCACTGCCCCGTCCGCCACGCAGCAGATATTCCTGCGTTCCGCGGTTCACGACATAATCCACGTCGATGACAGCCGCGTTAGCATAGGTGAAGGAGGGCGGCAGGCTGCGATAAAGCGCATCGAAGTCCCGCTCAACCGTCTGGCGGTAGAGGTCCTCAAAACTCTCGATTACGAAATAAGTCGGCTGAAGATCGCTGATGACGTAATCGGTCCGCATGGCCCGGTCGACGTTAAGCATGATGCGATTGGGGCTTTTCGCCTCGACCGCGAACACCGCTTCCGTCGGTCCGGACAGGATACCCGCACCATAGGCGCGAATGCCCTCGGCTTCCTGGATCAAGCCGAATTCCACCGTGTACCAGTAAAGCGCGCCCAGGGCCTTGAGGCGATTATAGCGCATCGCCTTCCACCCGGCCTTGCCATATTCGTGCATGTAATCGGCGTAGACCGGATCGGTCAGCATAGGGACATGGCCGAACACGTCGTGGAAGACGTCGGGCTCCTGGATGTAATCGAACGTCTCGCGCGTGCGGATGAAATTGCCCGCCGGGAACCGCCGATTGGCCAGATGCCAGAAGAAAACATGGTCGGGGATCAGCATCGGGACCGGCACGACGCTCCATCCCGTCATGGGGGAAAGCTCGGCCGAAAGGCGATCGAAATCAGGCACGCCGCCGCGGCCCAGATCCAGTCGCTCCAACCCTTTCAGGAAAGCGGTTGCTGCCCGGCCGGGCAGGACATCCATCTGGCGCGAGAACAGGTCGTCCCAGATCGCGTCGTCTTCGCTGTCATAGGCCGTCTGCTGCGGTTCCAGCCAGTCGTTCCCGACATGGCCGGGCCGCTTCAGCGGTGCGGTAAAGACGTCCTCCGGCATTTCGGGCAGGACGGAATAATCGGTTTCGGGCTTTGCAAGTGTGGCCATAATATCGATCATATAGGTAGCATCGCTGCGATGTGCAGGCAATTTTGCGGAGAGCCATAGCGTGCCGAAACTTAAGAAGAAGGCCTACGAGAAACTGCTTGCCCCGATGGAAGAGGAACTGGTGGCGATGGCGCGCTGGGCGCGGGTCACCAGCCAGCGGATCTGCGTGATTTTCGAAGGGCGCGACACGGCGGGCAAGGGCGGAGCGATTCGCGCGGTCGGAGGGCGGCTCAATCCCCGGCAGACCCGCGTGGTCGCCCTGTCGAAGCCCAGCGAACAGGAGCGCAGCCAGTGGTATTTCCAGCGCTATGTCCCGCACCTGCCGTCAGCCGGCGAAATCGTGCTGTTCGACCGCAGCTGGTACAATCGTGCCGGTGTCGAACAGGTCATGGGCTTTGCCAGCGAGGCGCAGGTTGCGAAATTCCTGCGCGAGGCACCGGTTTTCGAACGGATGCTGGTCGATGATGGCATTTTGCTGTTCAAATATTGGCTGACGACCGACCAGGAGAAGCAGGAAGAGCGGTTGCGGGAACGGCTGGAGGACCCGCTCAAACGCTGGAAGCTCTCGCCGATCGACCTTGCCGCGCGGGAGAAATACGATGCTTACACGCGGGCGCGGGAGGCGATGCTGGCCGCGACGCATACCGATCATGCGCCCTGGACACTGGTCGATTTCAACGACCAGAAACGGGGGCGACTGACACTGGTGCGCGACCTGCTGGACCGGTTGCCCGACACGGCTTGCGAGCCGGATCCGCTGGACTTTCCCGAGCTGGGTCATGAACCGGTGCGGGAAAGCTACGGCGTGTTGCAGCCGATTGCAGATTACCCGCTGGACTGATCAGCCAGCGATCCCAGCGCTGGCTTTCGTCACCTGCCTGCCATCGCCCGCAAAGGCTGCGAGTTCGATTTTGCTTGCCGACCGGCGCAGGGCGAGATGCAGCGGCTCACCGGCAATCGCCGGCGAAACCCCGCGAAACGCGAAGTGGCGCAGCGCATCCGGTCCCAGTTCGTCGGCAGCCAGTTGCAACAGCAGGCTGGCCGTCAGCGGACCATGCACCACGAGGCCGCGATACCGCTCCACATCGCGCGCATAGGGCGCGTCGTAATGAATGCGGTGCGTGTTGAAGGTCAGCGCGGAATAGCGAAACAGCAGGCGCGCATCGGGCGTCAGGGTGCGAACCGCGTCCCACGCGCCCGCATCGAAGCTGTCTCCAGACCCCGGAGGCGGGCTGAGCGGCGCATCGGCTGCGGCGGCTTCGCGGTAGACGAGGGTCTGGGTCTCGGTGACAGCCGGGGTGCCATCCGCAGCGGTTTCGTGAACGACATCCACGAACACCATGTCGCCGCTCTTGCCCGATTTTGGCGTGACGGATGCGATCCTGCTCGTGCGCGTGATGGCCGCGCCGGTATGGATCGGCGAGAGGAATTCCATGGCGCTTGATGCCCACATCCGCCGCGGCAGCGGCACGGGCGGCAGGAAGCTGCCGGGACCGTCGCTGCGGGCGGGGTGGCCGTCCTCGCCCAGGTCGGCCGTCGGCGCGTAGGGCGTGCACAGGCAGAAGTGGATGCCCTGCGGCAGCGGCTGCCCGGCTGCCGGCTCGCGGTCGAATGTCGCAAGCCAGCGCGCAGCCAGCCCTTCATCCAGCCGGTCACGACGGGTTTCCGTGCGCCCGATCCACTCGGGCCAGTCCTGCATGTCAGGTGGCCCGTTCGAACATGGCGGCGATCCCCTGGCCGCCGCCGATGCACATCGTCTCCAGACCGTAGCGCACCTCGCGCCGATGCATCTCGTGCGCCATGTCGGCAAGGATGCGCCCGCCGGTCGCGCCGATCGGGTGGCCCAGCGAAATGCCTGATCCGTTCACGTTCAGCATGTCGCGGCGCGAATCGTCCGCGCTCCAGCCCCAGCCTTTCAGGACGGCAAGGACCTGCGGGGCGAAAGCCTCGTTCAGTTCGACGAGGCCGACATCGTCCCAGCCATAACCGCGCCGCGCAAACAGCCGCTCCACCGCCGGGACCGGGCCGATACCCATGCGCGCCGGGTCGCAGCCCGCCGCGGCCCATCCGCCGAACCACAGCATGGGTTCGAGGTCCAGTTCCTCCAGCTTGTCCTCCGCCACGACGAGGCAGGCAGCGGCGGCATCGTTCTGCTGGCTGGCATTGCCTGCGGTGACGATGGCGTCGGGATTGGTCTTGCCCTCGATGGCGCGCAGCTTGCCGAGCGATTCCATGTCCGCATCCGCGCGGAAGCCCTCGTCTTTTGCGAAGACGACCGGATCGCCCCGGCGCTGCGGCACCTCGACCTCGACGAGCTGCGCGTCGAATTTGCCCGCTTCCCACGCAGCGGCGGCGTTCTGATGGGAACGGACGGCGTAGGCATCGGCCTCTTCGCGCGAGATGTCGTAATCGGCGGCGAGGTTTTCCGCCGTCTCGATCATGCCGGAGATGACGCCGAAGCGTTCGATCGGCTGGCTCATCACCCGGCCGCGCGAGAGGCGGTCATGCAGCACCATGTCGCCCATGCGTGCGCCATGCCGCGCCATGGTCGTGTAATGCTCGACATTGGACATGCTTTCGCAGCCGCCCGCAACGACCACATCGGCCATGCCTGTTTCGACCATCATCGCGGCATTGGCGACGGCCTGCAGCCCGGAACCGCAGCGGCGATCGAGCTGGTATCCCGGCACTTCCAGCGGCAGGCCAGCGGCCAGCCAGCTCCAGTGGCCGATGGCCGGTGCCTCGCCATTGCCGTAGCCCTGGCTGAAGACGACGTCGTCGACCCGCTCGGGATCGATCCCGCTCCGTTCGACCAGCGCTTTCAGGATCACGGCGCCAAGTTGCCCGGCATCGAGGGGGGCGAGGGTGCCGAGGAACTTGCCCACCGGGGTGCGCAGCGGCGAGACGATGGCGGCTCTTCTGGGCGTTTGGGACATGGGTCTGTTTCCTACCTGTTGTTCTTGTCACTGGTGCGCACGATGCCGCGATCGATCATGTCGCCGATGGTCCCGCTGCCGAGGCCCAGCCGTTCCGCCAGAACCTGTTCGCTGTGTTCGCCCAGATACGGGGCAGGCGCGGGGTCGCCCGCTTCGCGCGACGGGATGTTGGCAAAGCTGCGAGGGGCGGGATATTCGAAGCCGCTCGGATTGGCAGGCGAAGGGCCGAACAGCGGATTGTCCGCCACCAGCACGGGATCGTTCGCCGCCTCGTGCGCGGTGCGATATTTCTCGAAGGTGGTGCCTGCCTTCGCCATGCGCTTTTCCAGCTTCGCGTATTTGGTTTCGCCCGCGACCTGCTGGAACAGGTCTGCCAGGCGGTGGCGATGGGTGAAGCGCGGTTCGTCGCCGGATGAGAAATCGACCCCCAGCTCCTTTTCCAGCGTCGCAATCTGTTCGGCCACCTCGAACGCCTCGACCAGGCCCGTCCATTGCTTGGCCGTCAGGGCGGCGACCATGAAGCGGACACCGTCCTTGCTGCGAAAGTCGCGGCCGAACGCGCCCCAGATCGCATTGCCGAGCCGTTCGCGGTCGGTGCCGCGGAACAGCATTTCCGCCATCATGCCGGAATTGGCGACCGTACCGATGGCAACGTCGCCCAGCGGCACGCGCATTTCGCTACCCTGCCCGGTCGCATCGCGGTGGCGCAGACCGGCCAGCAAGGAAAACGCGCAATAGGCGCCGGTGATGAAATCCCATGCGGGCAGCACCTGGTTGACCGGCGGAGCGGTTTCCGGGTCCCAGTTCTCCGGCCCGCCCATCAGCGGATAACCGCTGGCCGCGTTGACGGTGAAATCCATCGCCTGGCGCCCGTCATGCCAGCCCATGATGCGGACCGAGACGAGGTCGGCGCGGTGCCGTTCCATCGCGGCGTGGCTGAGGAAACTCTTTTCCGGCAGGTTGGTGATGCACTGCCCGGTCTTGCCCGCCAGTTCGACGCAGAGCTCGCGCCCCTCGCCGCTGCGAAGGTCGAGCGCGACGGATTTCTTCGCGCGGTTGAGGTTCTCCCAGCTGAGCGAGCGGCCTTCTTCCGTCAGCAGGAAGCGGTTGTAATCGAGGCCGCCCGCGACGTGGTCGACGCGGATGACCTCCGCCCCCATCTGTGCGCAATACAGGCCGGCTGTCGGCGATGCGACAAAGCTGGATACTTCCACGATGCTGAGATCGCCGAGCAGGTCGTACATTAAACGGCGGCCCTCCATTCGCGCAGCATGTGCTTGGCGATCTGGAGCTGGAGGATCTGGGTCGTGCCTTCGTAGATGCGATAGATGCGGGCATCGCGGAAGAACCGCTCCGCGTCATATTCGGCAAGGTAGCCTGCGCCGCCATAGATCTGGACGACACGGTCGACCACGCGCCCGCACATCTCGCTGGCGAAGACCTTGAAGGCGGCGGCGTGCTTCACCGTGTTCTCGCCCCGGTCGACGCGGGCGGTCACGTCCGCCATCATGGCCTCGGCGGCGTAGATCTCGGTCCAGCTTTCGGCCAGCATCTGCTGGATCAGCTGGAAATTGGCGATCGGTTCGCCGAAGGCCTGCCGCTCGTTCGCGTATTGCGTCGCGGAATCGAGCGCGCGCCTGGCATAGCCCGTGCTGGCCGCGCCCACCGAAATCCGGCCATTGTCGAGGCTCTGCATGGCGAAGCGAAAGCCCTTGCCGGTTTCCCCGCCAAGCAGCGCCTCGCCCGGCACGTGAACATCGTCCAGCATGACATCGGCGACATGGCTGCCGGCCTGGCCCATTTTCTTGTCGGATTTGCCCACGCTCATCCCCGGTGTGTCCATCGGCACGATGAAGGCGCTGACATGGGCGTTCTTGGGCTGCGCCTCTTTCTCCGTGCGCGCCATGATCAGGGCGACATCGGCATGGGGCGCATTGGTGATGTAGCGCTTGGAGCCGTTGAGGATCCAGCCATTGCCATCGGGATCGGGCTTCGCGGTTGTCGCCATGGCTGCGCTGTCGGAACCGCTGCCGGGCTCCGTCAGGCCGAAACAGGCGATCTCGCCCGATGCGATACGCGGCCACCACTCGGCCTTCTGCGCGTCGGTTCCGCCATTCTTGATCGCCGAATTGAACATGCCGACATTGATCGAGAAGATCGAGCGATAGGCAGGCGCGGCATAGGCCATCGTTTTCACCACCTGCGCATATTGCGCGGTGTTGAGGCCGGCACCGCCGAAATCTTCGGGTACGGTCAGGCCGAACAGGCCCATGTCCTTCATCTCGGCGACGATATCCTCGGGGATGGCGTCGTTCGCAATGACGTCCTTCTCGGCCGGGATCAGCCTTTCCTGCACATAGCGTTCGAGCTGTTCCATGAACTGCGCGAAAGTATCGGCGTCCATCCCTGCATTGGTCATTGCATCTGTTCCTCTCCAGTGGGCGGGAGCGTTTGTTCCTCGCCGGGCATTTGCGTGTTGTCGGTGGCATTGTCCTCCGCCCGGATCGTGCCGGGCGGAAGGCGGCGTGCCTCGATCATCTCGGCCGCCTCGTCGAGCGCGCGCGCCTCCCCTACCGAAACACCGCCGGGGCCGGGGTCGTTATCGGCTGCATCGCAAGCAGGCAGGATTGCGGCCAGCATCCCCGCGGCGCAAAGGGCTGGCAGCCGGGTCCCGGCCCGACCTTTCGAGACCCGGCGCGCGCGGATTATTCCGTAACCTCGGCAGCCGCGGCATCCTGTGCCTCTGCGAGGTCTTCCTCGGCGGCATCCTGCGTCGCCTCGGCAGCGCCAGCGGCTCCTGCGGCGATTGCAGCCACGTCGGCAGCGGCAGCGGCAGCCGCTTCACCGGCGGATTCCAGCTGAGCAACCTCGTCCTCGCTAGGGCCTTCGGGTTCCGCGTCGCGAACCGTTTCGCTGCGCGGGGGGAGGGGCACGACTTCCTCGTCCACGACGGGATCTGCCTCGATGTCCTCCATCGCCTCGTCGGCAACGATCTCGACGGAATCATCGGGCACGGTTTCCTCGGCATCGTTCCCGCCGCCGCAAGCGGCAAGCGCAAGCGCGCCCGAGAGAGCAAGAACGGTGGGCAGGGCGGCAGGAATGGTTCGTTTCACGGGCGTGTCTCCACAAGAACAGAATCTGTCTGGGAGCCTCCTAAACACGCAATGCGCGGTGGGCAAAGGGGGAAAGTCGCGAACCGCCGCTTGCCAGCGCAGGCAGGTATGGCATGGCGCAGAGGCGATGTCCGTATCGGCAGTCTCCGACCCCTCCGCCCCCGCAGGCGCCAGCCACCTCATGGACGAGGCGCGAGAACGGCTGCGCGAACTGTTCGGCTTCAGCGGTTTTCGCGGGCGGCAGGAAGAAGTGGTGTCGCGCGTGCTGGGCGGGCGGTCCACGCTGGCGGTCATGCCGACGGGTGCGGGCAAGTCGCTGACCTACCAGCTGCCGTCTGCCATGCTGGAGGGGACCTGCATCGTCATCTCGCCGCTGATCGCATTGATGCACGACCAGCTGCGATCGGCCCGCGCGAACGGCATTCGCGCGGCCACGCTGACCAGCGCCGATGCCGACTGGCGGGAAACGATGGACGCCTATCGCTGCGGCGAGCTCGACCTGCTGTATGTCGCGCCGGAACGGGCAAGCCAGCCTGCCTTCTGCGACCTGCTGACAGCGGCGCCGATTGCCCTGTTCGCCATCGACGAGGCGCATTGCGTTTCGGAATGGGGGCATGATTTCCGGCCCGATTACCGCCAGCTTCGTCCGCTGATGGACCGGTTCGGCGATGTCCCGCGCCTGGCCCTGACCGCCACGGCCGACGAACATACACGGGCCGATATCCTGACCCAGCTGGGCATCCCGCAGGACGGGCTGATCGTGGCGGGCTTCGATCGGCCGAACATCCGTTATGCCATCCGTCACAGGGACAATCCGGTGCGCCAGCTGACCCAGCTGATGGCGGAAAACCCGGGGCCGGGCATCGTTTACGCGCCGACCCGCCGCAAGGTGGAGGAGCTGGCGTCGAAACTGGCCGATGCCACGGGCAGGAACGTCCTGCCCTATCACGCCGGACTCGACCCGCAGGTCCGCGCCGACAACCAGGCGGCTTTCGTCGCGAGCGAGGACATGGTGATCGTCGCCACCATCGCCTTCGGCATGGGCATCGACAAGCCGGATGTGCGGTTCGTCGCCCATGCGGGCGTGCCGAAATCGATCGAGGCCTATTACCAGGAGACGGGCCGGGCGGGACGCGATGGGGACCCGGCGCAGGCCACCATGCTGTGGGGTGCGGGCGATTTCGTCACTGCCCGTCAGAGGCTGGCCGAACTGCCGGACGACCGCCGGGCCGGGGATGCAAAGCGGCTGGACGCCCTCGCCATGCTGGTCGAGACGCCCGAATGCCGCCGCGCCATCCTGCTCAGGCATTTCGGGGAGGACCCGCCCGCCCGCTGCGGCAATTGCGACAATTGCATCGATGCGCCTGCAGTGATCGATGCGACCCAGCTGTCGCGCAAGCTTCTCTCCGCCGCCTACCGCACCGGGCAGAGCTTCGGCTTCGGCCACCTGCAAAAGGTGCTGACCGGCCATTGCGACGAACGCATCGAACAGCGCGGTCACGACCAGCTGAGCGTTTTCGGCATCGTCGAGGGCGAGGAGGCCGCGCTGCTGCGTTCGGTGGCGAGGGCATTGCAGGCGCGCGGGGCGCTGGTGGCGACCGAGCATGGCGGCCTGGCGCTGGGCGGCGATGCCCGGGCGATCATCAAGGGCGAGATGGAGGTCGCCATCGTCCAGCCTCCGAAACGCAGCGCGCGTCGGGGAAATCGGGATGTCACCCCCAATCCGGTCGGCGATCCGCTGTTCGATGCCTTGCGCGAATTGCGCCGCGAACTGGCGCTGGAAGGGCAGGTGCCGCCCTACGTCATCTTCCACGACGCCGTGCTGCGCGCAATGGCGAGCCAGCGGCCCGGCACGCTGGCAGAGCTTGCCTCGATCAACGGGGTCGGCGCAAAGAAGCTTGATGCCTACGGCGAACGCTTTCTCGATTGTATCCGCCGGCACTGACGGCGCGCCCGGGCGAGTGGTTTGAGAAGGCGTTAACCTTTTTCGGTTACGCCTGCGTCCATGGAAAATCCTGCTTCCCGCTCGTCTGCACCTGACATGCACGGCTCGCTTGGCCGCCCGTCCATCCTGCTGGGTGGCGTGATTGCCGCCGCGGCCGTCGCCCTGATCCCGGCGGCAGCGCTTCTCGCGCAGCCGGCGAGTGCGCCGTTCACGGTGGTAGAAAGCGGTCGGGGCTTCGGCTCGCTGCAACAGGCGGTGGATGCCATCGGCAACGGGCAGGGCAGCATTGCCATCCGCGCCGGGACCTACCGCGAATGCGCGGTGCAGCAAGGCGGATCGGTGTCCTATCTCGCCAGCAATGCGGGCGAGGTGATCTTCGACGGCACCACCTGCGAGGGCAAGGCGGCGCTGGTCCTGCGGGGCGAGAATGCCAGCATCGCAGGGCTCGTCTTCAAGAACATGGCTGTGCCCGATTACAACGGCGCCGGAATCCGGCTGGAAACCGGCAATCTGACCGTCACGCAGAGCTGGTTCCTCGACAGCCAGCAGGGCATTCTGACGGCCAACGGAATACCCAGTCGCATCGTCATCGACCGGTCCACCTTCTCCGGCCTCGGCACGTGCGAAGGCGCAGGCGGCTGCGCGCACTCGATCTATGTCGGCCGCGTCCCCCATCTGCGGATCACGCGCAGCCGCTTCGAGCGGGGCAGCGGTGGGCACTACGTGAAGTCGCGCGCCGTCCGCACCGATGTCGCGGCCTCCAGCTTCGACGATTCCGCGGGGTCTTCCACCAATTACATGATCGACCTGCCTAGCGGCAGCGCGGGACAGATCACCAACAACTGGTTCGTTCAGGGCCGGGACAAGGAAAATTACTCGGCCTTCATCGCGGTATCCCCCGAGGGGCGCGAGAACCCGACGGACGACCTGCTGATCGCGGGCAACGATGCCCGCTTCGTGCCGGGCCTTTCGCGCAAATCGGCCTTCGTGGCCGATTGGGGCGCGGGCGATGTCACGGTGGAAGGCAACACGATCGGCGCGGGGATCACCCGTTACGAACGCCGCTGAGACACCACCCCCAGGAACGCCTGCTCCCCCGCATCCGTTGGAAGGGAAAAGGAGCAAAACATGGCCGGTGGTTGGACGCGCGATGGCGCCATTCAGGATCAGATAGACGACACGATCAACGATGCGGTCGGGGCCGCGCGATCTCGCCTGCCGAAAGGCGCGAGCGCGGAGTGGTGCGACGAGTGCGGAGAGCCTATCCCGGAAAAACGCCGCGCGGCCCTGCCCGGCGTGCGAACCTGCGTCGCCTGCCAGTCCGCACGCGATGCGGCGGTGCGCCACAGTTCGATCAACCGCCGCGGCAGCAAGGATAGCCAGCTTCGATGATCAGTCCTTTCGTTCGCCTGCAGCACGCCGTGCCGCAACATGCCCTGTCCCGGCTCGCAGGGCGTTTCGCGGGAAGCCGACGGCCCTGGTTGCGCGACCGCCTAATCGAACGCTTCGCCCGCACCTACGGCATCGATATGAGAGAAGCGGAGCGGCCGCTGGGGAGCTATGACAGTTTCAACGACTTCTTCACCCGCTCCCTGAAACCCGGCGCACGTCCGCTGGGCGATGCCGAAAGGCATGTGCTCAGCCCCGCCGACGGGGCAATCAGCCAGCTCGGGAAGATCGAGAAGGGCCGAATTTTCCAGGCGAAGGGCCATGAGTATACCGCCACCGAACTGCTGGGCGGCGATACGGACGCGGCGGCGAAGTTCGAGCATGGCCATTTCGCCACGATCTATCTAAGCCCCCGCGATTATCACCGGGTCCACATGCCGGTTGCGGGGCGGTTAGAGCAAACGACCTATGTTCCCGGCGATCTTTTCTCGGTCAATACCGAGACCGCCGCCCGAGTCCCGCGCCTGTTCGCGCGCAACGAACGGCTCGCCTGCCTGTTCGATACCGAGCTGGGCAGCGTTGCCAGCGTGATGGTGGGGGCAATGATCGTTGCCGGGATCGAGACGGTCTGGGGCGGCCGGGTCGAACCGCATGGTAAGGAACTGATCCGCGCTGTCCATGGCGAGGGCGGGGAGGGCAGCCAGCGCTACGAAGCCGGTGACGAGATGGGCCGCTTCCTCCTCGGTTCGACCGTGGTTCTCCTGTTCGAGGAAGGCCGTGTTGCCTTCGACGAAGGGCTGAAGGCCGGAAGCCCGGTGCGCATGGGGCAGGCCCTGGCCCGCAGGCTCTAGCCGAAGGCGGGTGCCAGTGTGAGCTTACCGGTGGGCATCGCGGATGCCCCCAGCAAGGTGACTTGCAGGAACGGGTTCATTTCCGGGTCGAGCGACACATCGTGATCCTGCGTGAACCCGAACCGGGAATAATAGGCCGGGTCGCCGACCAGCGCGACGCCTGCCGCCCCGCGTTCGGCAAGCTGCGCCAATCCGGCTTCGACAAGACGCGACCCGATGCCGCTTTTCTGCCGCATCGGCATGACCGATATCGGGGCCAGCTGGTACCACTGTCCCGGCGCGCCGGAAATGGAGACAGGCGAGAACGCGACATGGCCGATGATGTCCTTGTCCTGGTTTACCGCCACCAGTGACAGCGCCAGATCGCCGCTGTCCCGCAGCCGGTCCACCAGTTCCGCCTCGTCGCCATCGGCATGCGGCGCCTCGTGAAACGCTGCTTTCGTCAGCGCGAAAATGGCGCGCGCGTCGCCATCCCGTTCTGCGCGTATGCGAATCGTCATGCCAGCAAGTGTCCTGACCTGTCCCGCTTGGTGGCAAGATATCTCGCATTGTGGGGATTGTCAGGCAATTGATGCGCCACGCGCTCCGTAATCGTCACGCCTGCAGCCCTCAGCGCATCGACCTTGCGGGGATTGTTGGTCATGAGGCGAATGTCGCCGATACCCAGCAATTGCAGCATGCGCGCAGCGGTATCGAAATCGCGCGATTCGTCGGGCAGGCCCAGCCTTTCATTCGCCTCCACCGTGTCGAAACCCTGGTCCTGCAGGCGATAGGCCCGCATCTTGTTGACGAGTCCGATGCCGCGTCCCTCCTGCCGCATGTAAAGGAGGATGCCGTAGCCGCCGTTTCTTGCCTCTTCGGCCATGGCGTGCAGCGCCGCGTCCAGTTGCGGGCCGCAATCGCATTTCAGGCTGCCGAGGATGTCGCCGGTCAGGCACTCGGAATGCAGCCGGACGAGCGGCGTGCGGCCTGCCATCTGCCGCCCCACGATCAGGGCGCAATGTTCGCGCATGTCGTCGGGTTTGCGAAACACCACGATCTCGCTGTCGTCCTCGGCGGCGACCGGCAGGCGGGCCCGCGCGGCAATGGACAGGCGCATGGGGTCGTTCCAGGCGGCGAGGTCCGCCGGACCGAAAGATTGAGCCTCCGCCGCGTGATCGGGCGATACCATGTAGGCGGGCAGGATGCCGGCAATGCGGGCAAGCTCCATCGCCGCCGCGGCCTCCTGCGGCCATGCGAGTGGCTCTGCCCGGAACGGCCCTTTCAGCGGGTTGGCGAGGTCCAGCGCCGGATCGGCGATCGTGGTGGCGCTGCGCAGGTCGAACCCGTCCGCGCCGCGTATCAGCACCGGTTCGTGCGGCGCGGCAGCCTCGCGCTGGTTGGCGAGTTTGAGGGTGACTGCGCGGGCGGAAGATATCAGCAGGGTGCGGCAGTATAGCGCGGCCTGCGCCGCGGTTTCGACCGGCTGCAGGATGACAGGCTCACCCTGTCCGGCCACGGCGACTGCAAGCGGCCAGCCATGGCGCAGGGCGTCGATCGCCTGCGCCGTCCGCCGCGATGCCGACGGCCCCGGAGACGCGGCGGCGTTCAGAAGGTGAACTCTGTCGTCAGGGGAACATGGTCGCTCGGCTTTTCCCAGTCGCGCGCATCTTCGAAGACGCTGTGCGCGGTGGCCTGCGCCGCGAGTTCGGGGCTGGCCCACATGTGGTCGAGCCGCCGTCCGCGATCGCCCTTGCGCCAGTCCTTCGAGCGGTAGCTCCACCAGGAATAATACCGCTCCGGCGCCTTGATGTGCTCGCGCCCGATATCGGACCAGCCATGGGCATCCATGAAGCGCTGCAGCGTTTCCACCTCCAGCGGGGTGTGGCTCACGACCTTCAGCAATTGCTTGTGGCTCCACACGTCGCTTTCCAGCGGGGCGATGTTGAAGTCGCCCACGATCAGGGAGGGGCGATCGACCGTGTCGGCCCAGCGCGTCATGCGCTCCAGGAAATCGAGCTTCTGTCCGAATTTCGGGTTTTGCTCGCGGTCGGGGATGTCACCGCCTGCGGGGACGTAGACGTTCTCTATCACGGTGCCCACGCCGCCTTTCGCACTAGGGCCGGCGGTCAGTTCGACGCCGACATGGCGGGCCTCGCCATTGTCCTGCCAGTCGTGACGGGAAAATTCCTTGAACGGCACTTTCCCGACCGTCGCGACGCCGTGATAGCCCTTCTGCCCGTGCACGGCGAAATGCTCGTAACCCAGATCGCGGAAGGCTTCGTAGGGAAACTGGTCCTCCTGGCACTTGATTTCCTGCAGGCACAGGACGTCGGGCTGGTGTTCGCGCAGGAACTGGCCGACGATCGGCATGCGCAGGCGGACGGAATTGATGTTCCAGGTAGTGACAGAAACCATGCCCATGCAGGTAGGGAAGCCATGCGCGCCGGTCCAGTGGCCGGAGCCTGCGCTTCACGACAAAAAACCCCCGCACCGGGGGCATTGGTGCGAGGGTTCCTTGTCAGCGTTCGTCACGCTTGGTGCAAGGCGATGGTATCGAGGGCAGGGCAACAGGGGGGAAACCCGCCGCTCTATCGTCTTGCAAGCTGGAGAATACTAAGCCCCCGCTTTCCATCAGGTGAATGACTTGTCGCAGATTGTCGCGGCAGACACTCAACTGGCGGCTGAAACGTTCACCTCTTGCGACGACTGCTGCGACGCGGATCTTCGTAGGTGAACGCCGAGTCGGAAACCGACACGCCGTAGCGCTGGTTACGCAGGCGAACCGTGGTGCGATTGTTCTGCGCGTCGAGCGCGACCCAGTTGGTCAGCTCCCATCCGCCCGGCGCACCGCTGTCTTTCGTGAAGATGAGGGTAATAACGCCGAATTCGGGCTTCTTGGGATCGCGAACCTCGACGCTCATCACGTTGGGGTCGCTGGTCGGGATCAGCTTGCCGTACTTCTTCACGTCGCGATTGGGATCGAGCAGTGCGCCCAGCGGGGAATTGCTGATCGGCCAGCGCTGGACCTGGTTGACCTCGTAATCGACCAGGGTGAGCGACTTGCCGTTGGAGACGACTAGCAGCGGCACGCCCTTTTCGTATTCGAAACGGATCTTGCCGGGCCGCTTCAGCGTCATCACGCCGCCGATGCGCTGGCCCTTGCGATCGGTCTGCGTGAAATCCGCCCGCATGGTGGAGATACCGCGAAGCGCGGCCACAGCACCGTCAAGCTTGCTCGCCTGCGCAGCGACAGGCGCTGCGGGTACGGCGAGCATGGCGGCGGGGGCTGCGACAGCGAAGGCTGCGGCAGCGGCGATGCCCGTGGGGCGTTTGAAGAAAGATTTCATGTCCATGCTCCGGGTAGTAAACTCAGAGCGCTGAACTGTCGGTGACCGAACACGGTTCCTGCCGTTCAGGTCCGCTGCGGTGATCGGTCAGCCGACCGCCGGGATCACTTGATCTTGGCTTCCTTGAACTCGACGTGCTTGCGCGCGACGGGATCGTATTTGCGGAAGGACATCTTCTCCGTGATGTTCCGGGGATTCTTCTTGGTGACGTAGTAGAAGCCCGTGTCTGCGGTCGAGACGAGCTTGATCTTGACGGTTGCTGGCTTCGCCATCTTGAAGTTCCTGTAAACGTTACGGGGTCCGGGGACCGCTGCGGTGACCTGTAAGGCCGGCCAAAATAAATCGGGCGGCGCTTGCGCACGCCGCCACATCGGGCGCGCAATTGGGCGATTGGAGCCTGCGAGTCAAGCGCAAAGCGGTCAGCCGCCCAGTCGCGCGGGCAGTCGGGCGAGATGGCAACGTGCAGGCTACCAGTCGCTGCCCGGCCTGACCGCCCCGCGTTTCGCCTTGACCTCGCCGCGCGCTTTCTTCGCCTTCAGCCGTTTCGTCTTCCCGACCCTATTGAGCCGCGTGCGGGCCCGTTTCTTGGGCTTGCGATGCGCTTCTTCCAGCAGGTCTTCCAGCTTCTCGCGCGCCTCGGACCGATTGGCGTCCTGTGTCCTGTGGCTGCGCGCGACGATCAGCAGGTCGCCGCTGGCGGTCAGCTTGCTGCCTGCAATGCTGCGCAGCCTCGCAAAGACGGGCGGAGGGAGGCGCAGCTTGTAGACATTCACGCGCAGCTGGACCTCTGTCGCGACCTTGTTGGCGTTCTGCCCGCCCGGCCCCGACCCTGCGACGAAGGATTCTTCCGCAAGGGCATGGGCGCGTGCGATCACGCCGTCATCCATCGGCATCACCAGCGACATGGCCGGGATTATCCATTCCCACCGGACCCGGTCCTGCCAGCCGGGCGAAATCGGCGGGGAGCGGGGCGTGCGCCACGATGTCCGGCTTTCCTTCGCGCGGCACGAGCAGCGCGCTGGCATGCAGCATGGTGCGCGCCGCACCCCTGCCATTGCCGTAGATTGGGTCGCCCATCAGCGGGAAGCCCAGGCCCGAGGCTGCGTGAACGCGAATCTGGTGCGTGCGCCCCGTTTCCGGCTTGAACTCGACCAGCGCGCTCCCTTCGACGCCGCGAACCAGGCGCCAGTGGGTTAGCGACGGCTTCCCCTTCTTCGCCGGGATCATTCGCCACCCCTTTTCCGCGCTGCTGATCTTCGACAGCGACAGGGCGATGGTGCCTTCTTCTTCGGCGGGCATTCCCGACAGGAGGCCGAGATAGGTTTTCTGCGGCAGCCTTTCCTCGAACGCCTTGTTGAAGCGTTTGAGCGCCTTGGGATTGCGGGCGAGGAGCAGGCACCCGCTGGTATCGGTGTCGAGCCTGTGGACGGGGATCGGCGCGCGCTGGAAGCCCAGCTTCAGCTCCTCCACGTGATCCTCCAGCGACGGCCCGCCCTTGCGCGGACGTTCGATCGGCAGGCCGGAAGGCTTGTCGATGACCAGCGCTTCTCCATCTTCGAACAGGATATCGATCACGTCAGCAGCTCCGCATCCATCAGGCCGCGAACGGCATTGGCGAGTTTGAATCCATCTTCGAGGTCTTCGATCCGCACCGCACCCACCACCGCATCGCCGCTATCCAGCAATTGCGCGCGGCGCACGCCGGGCAGGAGGCCGAGGTCCAGGGCGGGCGTGACCAGCGTGCCGTCCCGCGGTGCGAACAGGCTGGTCCAGCTGCCCTCCGTCAGCAGGCCGTCGTCGCGGATGAACAGCGCCTCTTGCGCACCGGCATCCCGCGCGGCGGCCAGCGCGTCTTCGTAGAAGCCGCGATCGGTCGTCTTGTGCCGCAGGCGGAAATCGCCCGGATCGACCGGCAGCGGCAGGATGATGCATTTCAGCGGATTGTCCGGGACAGGCGGCAGCGGTGCGGCCTCCAGCGCGATCTCGCCGCCGCGGGATGCAAGCAGGCGGACCTTCGCCGCATCTTCCAGGTCGAAGCAAAGCGACTGGATGCGATTGCGGCTTTCGTGCCGGTCGAAGGTGAAGCCAAGCTCGGCCGCGCTCGCTTTCAGCCGCTCCAGATGGCGTTCGAGCAACGCGATGCCGGTCTCGGGATCGAAATGCATGGTCTCGATCAGGTCGAACCCTGCCGCGCCGGCCTGCGGGGTGGAGGTGCGGGCGAAACTGCCCTTCACCATCGTCTCGCGCCATTCGGGCAGGGCAGCGCTGTCCGCGACGATACCGGCCCCGACGCCCAGTACGGCGCGGCCCTGTCCGTTCTCGATCGGGGTCAGGCGCAGCGTGCGGATGGCGACGTTGAAGGCAGCGTCGCCTTTCGCATCGATCCGCCCGATCGCTCCGCAATAGGGGCCGCGTGCATCGCGTTCCGTCTGAGCGATCAGTTCCATGGCGCGGATCTTCGGGGCCCCGGTGATCGACCCGCAGGGGAAAATTGCGCGCACCAGGTCGAACACGTCGTGCTTGTCGTCCAGCCGGGCGGTCACGGTCGTCACCATCTGGTGGACGCTGGGATAATGTTCGACCTTGAAAGGCTCGTCGACGCCTACCGTGCCCGGCTCTGCCACGCGCGACAGGTCGTTGCGCATCAGGTCGACGATCATCAGGTTTTCGGCGCGCTCCTTGTCCGACGCGGCCAGTTCCTGCGCCAGTGCGGCGTCGGTTTTCGGATCGGCGGAGCGGGGGCGCGTGCCCTTCATCGGCTTGGCCCGGACGGTCCCGTCCTTCAGCGATACGAAAAGCTCGGGCGAGAGGCTGAGCAGCCAGTCGGTCCCGTCGAAGATCACGCCGCCATAACCCGCCTGCGCGGCGGGACGCAGCGCGGCATAGAGCGCCATCGGATCGCCGCGATAGGAGCCTGCGAGCGGCAGCGTCAGATTGGCCTGGTAGATGTCGCCGGCCCGGATCGCTTCCTGCAGCGCTGCGAAGGCATCGGCATGGGCGCCCGGTGAAAGCTGCGGCTCCAGCGGGCCGAGCGCCGCGGTGCCTTCGGCCCGTGCTTCCAGCCACCCCGGCACGGCAGCCGCCGGCATCGTCTCGCACCGGTCGAACAGGCCGAGCCAGACCAGCGGGCCCGCAGCGCCGCTGCGCGATGCCGCCAGCGGTTGCAGCTTCGGCTCCAGCGCCAGCCCCGCCTCGTAAGCGATATAGCCTGCCAGCGTCCCGCCGCCCTCGGCCTGCGCTGTGCGCGCACGCGCCAGAACGTCCTCCACCTGGTCCGGCCGATAGGCGACGAACAGGGCGCGCGCATCAGAATAGGCGTGCGCATCCGCCGCCCCGTCCACGCGGGCATCGTCCAGCAAAACGAAGGGTTGGCGCTCCACCATTCGCTTTGCCATAGAGTCCTCCACGCAAAAGGAAACCGCGAGCGGGGAGCGAAGAGACGACATGGGCGAAATTTTTCTGGGTCTGGGCGCCAATGGAGAGCGCCAGTCGCTCGACCTGTCGCGGGCAAACCGCCACGGACTGATCGCAGGCGCGACCGGGACCGGCAAGACGGTGACCCTGCAGGGCATGGCCGAAAGCTTCTCCGCCCACGGTGTGCCGGTCTTCGTCGCCGATGTGAAAGGCGACCTTTCCGGGGTGACCATGGCGGGTTCTCCCACGTTCAAGCACGCCGACAAGCTGGAGGGCCGGGCGAAGGAACTGGGCATGGACGACTATGCCTATTCCGACAATCCGGCGATTTTCTGGGATCTTTACGGCGAGCAGGGCCACCCCATTCGCACGACCGTGTCCGAAATGGGGCCGTTGCTCCTGTCCCGCCTGCTGGACCTCAACGAAACGCAGGAAGGCGTGCTGCAGATCATCTTCCGCCACGCGGACGACAACGGCCTGCTGCTCCTCGATTTCGGGGACCTGCAATCGATCCTCGCCTGGGCGGCAGAGAATGCCAAGGACCTGTCGGGCAAATACGGCAATGTCAGCAAGCAGTCCGTGGGCGCGATCCAGCGCCAGTTGCTGAGCTTCGAATCGCAGGGCGCGGACCTGTTCTTCGGCGAGCCTGCGCTGGAAATCGACGATTTCCTGAAAACCGACGAGAAGGGCCGCGGCTATATCAACGTGCTGGCCGCCGACAAGCTGATGCGCAGTCCGAAGCTCTACGCCACGTTCCTGTTGTGGCTGCTGGCCGAACTGTTCGAAACGCTGCCCGAGGTGGGCGACCCGGAAAAACCGAAACTGGTCTTCTTCTTCGATGAGGCGCACCTGCTGTTCGACGATGCGCCCAAGGCGCTGGAAGAGAAGATCGAACAGGTCGTGCGCCTGATCCGGTCGAAGGGCGTGGGCGTGTTTTTCGTCACCCAGAACCCGATTGACATTCCCAACGAAGTCGCCGGCCAGCTGGGCAACCGCGTCCAGCACGCCCTGCGCGCCTTCACCCCGCGCGACAAGAAGGCGATCCGGGCGGCGGCCGACACGTTCCGGATCAATCCCGATCTCGATGTCGAGGAAGCGATTACCGAGCTGAAAGTGGGCGAGGCACTGGTCTCCACCCTGATGGAGGACGGCGCGCCGTCGATCGTGCAGCGCACCCTGATAAAGCCGCCGCGCAGCCGGCTGGGGCCCGTGACGGCGAAGGAACGCGCCATCATCCGCTCCGTGAGCCCGGTCGATGGCAAGTATGACGACATGGTGGACCGGGAAAGCGCGGAGGAAGTGCTCGCGGCAAAGGCTGCCGACGCCGCCGAGACTGCCGGGGAAGTGGAAGAGAAGGGCCGTGAAGAGGTCGCCAAGAGGTCCCGCAAGAGCACGTCGCTGTGGGAGAAAGCGGGGCGGAGCGCGGTGCGCGCGGCCGGAGGCTCTCTTGCCACGATTGCGGTTGCGAAGGTCCTTGGCCGCAAGTCGAGCGCAGACCCGCTGCGCACCGGGGCCACGGCCTTCGTGCGCAACATCATCGGCGGCCTGATGCGCTAAACCGCAGGGATGCGGATTTCCGCGCGCAGGCCGCGTTCGGGCCTGTTGGAGAGGACCAGCCGGCCGCGATGCTGCTCCGCCACGGCGCGGGCGATGGTCAGGCCCAGGCCTGCCCCGCCGGTTGCCCGGTTGCGGCTCGCCTCGCCCCGGCGAAAGGGTTCCAGCATCGCATCGAGCTGGCCTGCAGGAATGCCCGGACCTTCGTCCTCGACGCGAAACACGATATCGCCCGCGTCCCGCAGCAGTGTCACCTTCGCGCTGTCGCCGTAGCGTACGGCGTTGGAGACGAGGTTGCGCAGCGCCCGGCGCAGCCAGGTCACATGGACCGGGGCACTCGCCTGGGCCTCCGCCTCGAACCGGACGTCGCGCCCCATGTCCTCGAACTCCTCGACGACGGAAGCGGCCAGCGCGCCGAGCTGGGCGCGTTCGGGTTCGTCCGAAATGCGACCGATGCGGGCAAGCGAGAGGATGTCGTCCAGCGAGCGGGTGATGTCCTCGATCCCGGCGGCCATGCGGCCACGCTGGTCGTCGTCCTCCACCGCCTCGATCCTTACACGCAGCGCCGCGAGGGGCGTCTTGAGATCGTGCCCGATGGCGCCGAGCATGACGTCCTTCTCGTCGAGCAGGGCGGAGATCCGCGATTCCATCGCATTGTGCGCCGTGATCAGGCGTTGGACGTCTTCGGGACCGGTTGCAGGCAGGGGCGCTGCAGCCTGCTGCGTCGCGGCAAACCGTTCCGTGCGCGACGTGAGCTGTCTCAGGGGATTGGTAATCCGCCGCAGCAGCAGGAACAGGACGCCCATCAGGACGACGAACAGGAGGCTGGTCTGCAGCACGATGGCCCCGAGCCGGCCGGGTTCGCGTTCCGGGGTCGCCGCGCGGGCGATGCGCCACGGACCGCCCTCATCGACCTGCATGGCGGCCACGATCAGTCCTGCCCTTTCCCAGTCGGGACGCCGGGCGAAGCGCGCGTCCTGGCTGGCTGCCGCGCGCAGCAGGGGATCGGTCCCCGCACGCCGCCGCACCACGACGAGTGCATGGGGGTCGATGCCCTGCCGGGACAGGATTTCCCGCAGTTCGGAAGCGAGCGATGCATTCGCGGTTTCGCCGGGAAGAGCCGTGAACATGGCGGTTTCTTCCAGCCTCAGCGAGCGGCCGAAGGGGCCGCGCGGTGCGCGCCGTTCCCGGCCGATCCGCTCGCGCCCCGAACGATCGCGCCGTTCCGCAGCGGCGCTCTCGCCGCCAATCAGCAGGCTGATGGCAGCCCTGTTCAGCGCATCGCCCTGCCGCCGGTTTTCGTCCGCGCGGTAAAGCAGGACAGCGGTTACAGCCTGCGTCACCAGCAGGGCGATGGCAACGGCCAGCAGGGTCTGCCCGCGCAGGCTGGTAGGCACGAGGCGCACCGGTGCTAGTCCACCGGTCCGTCGATGCGGCGCACTTCGGCGGCAAAGCGATAACCGCCGCCGCGCACGGTCTGGATGAATTGCGGATCGCGGCTGTCCGTCTCGATCTTTCGGCGCAGGCGGCTGACCTGGTTGTCGACCGCGCGGTCGAACAGCTGGGCCTCGCGCCCCTGCACCATGTCGAGCAGGCGGTCGCGGCTCATCACGCTGAGCGGGTGGTCGAGGAATGCGCGCAGCATCCGGAATTCCGCAGTTGAGATGGAAACGCTGGCCCCGCCCGGATCGGTCAGGCGGCGTTTCACCGGGTCGAGTTGCCAGCCTTCGAATTCATAGACGGGCTCACCGCCCTGGGGCTGGGCCGGACGGCTGGAACGCCGCAGGACGGAGCGGATACGGGCAACCAGCTCGCGCGGTTCGAACGGCTTCGTCACGTAATCGTCGGCGCCGATTTCCAGCCCGACGATACGATCGGTCGCCTCGCCCCTCGCGGTCAGCAGGATGACGGGGACGTCGCGGCTTTCGATCAGGTGGCGGGTCAGCGACAATCCGTCCTCGCCCGGCATCATGATGTCGACCAGCGCGATGTCCGGCGCATGGTTCAGCAAGGCGGTGCGCGCGGAGGCAGCGCTTTCCGCCTCGGACACGCGAAACCCCTGGCCGGTGAGATACTCGGCCAGGGGTTCGCGCAGGGTTGCCTCGTCATCGACGAGCAGGACCAGCGGCGCAGCGTCCGTCGCGGGGGGGACTGATCGATCGGTCATCTGCGCCGCCTTCCCGTCAGCTGCCCTGGCGCTGGGCGCGCATCGCCTCGTGTGCGGCGCGGTGCTCCTCGCTGGTCACGGTGCCGTCACCGTTGGCGTCCGCCTGGTCGAAGCGAGCGAGCGCGGCTGCCCGGAATTCGGCCTGGCTGATTGCGCCGTTGCCGTCGGTATCGGCGCGTTCCATCATCGCCTTGCCGAAGCCGCCGCGTCCACCGCGCTTGCCGTGATGCTCGCCGCCACCGCGCCGGCCCATGTGTTCTTCACCGCCGCCCGCCGCGGCACGTGCCTCGCGCCGCTCGGTGCGTTCTGCGCGGCGCGCTTCGCGAGCAGTCGCCATCTCTTCCTGGGTCAGGGCACCGTCGCCATTGGCGTCCGCTTCGGCGAAGCGCTGCGCCATCCGGGCCTCGCGATCGGCAGTGCTGATCTGGCCGTCGCCATTGACGTCCATCCTGGCAAAGCGTTCGGTTGTCTTCTGGACCACCTGGTCACGAGTCATCGGGGCGCGGTCGCCGGGGCCCTGCTGGGCAATGGCGACGCCGCCGACCAGCAGCGATGTCGATGCGAGTCCGATGGCGATGGCCTTGGGGGTCTTGGGGTTGAACGTCTTCATGTGATTTTCTCCGTTACGACAAAAGTCGCAAGCTGCGAAGCGGGCGGCAGGGGAGGGGGGAGAGGGTCCGCCCGCATTCGCAACTCACAAATGCCGTTCTAGGAGGTATGTGTCACACGAGTTTGCCGGATCGCGGGTAAAGTGTCGCGGTTTGTATCGCTGTTCGCCGTTCATTCATCTCGCGCAAAGCTGAACGGCGGAGTCGCGCCACCGGCCTGCCTATTCCGGTTTCACCATGCAGAACGCATTGAGCTTGTTGCCGTCGAGATCCCGGAAATAGGCCGCGTAGAACCCGTCATCGCCGCGCGGGCCGGGTGCGCCTTCGTCCTGTCCGCCCTGTTCCAGCGCGATGTCGTAGATCCGCTGGACCTGTTCCGGGCGGTCAGCCTGCAGCGCGACCATCGTGCCGTTGCCTACGCTCGCTTCCCCGCCATCGTAGGGCTGGGTGAGCGCAACGCCCGGGGCGCCGCCCATCTCGCCCCATGCGATGAACGTATCGAAATCCATCATCCGGCCAAAGCCCAGTTCCTCGGCAATGGCATCATAGAACTTCGCACGCGACTGCAGGTCGTTGGTGCCAAGGGTAACGTAACCGATCATCATTCATCTCCTGCCGCGACTCGCGATAGGAGAACAATACGGGAACATCGGCCTTTGGTCAAAGCGCGTTCTGGAGCGCACGCATGTCAAAGGGGCTGCGTATGACGCTCCAGCCATTCGAGCGCTTCGCCGTCGAGGCGCGGCGCGAGCAGCGCGCGGGTATCGGCGTGATACCGATCCAGCCAGCCACGTTCCTCTGCCGTCAGCAGTGCAGGCTCGATCAGGGTGCGGTCGATCGGCACCCAGGTCAGGTTTTCAAAGCCCAGCCAGGTTCCCCCATCGGGAAGGGTGTCGGCGCCCTCGATACGGCGCTCTTCGGTCAGGACCAGGTTCTCGATCCGGATGCCGAATTCCCCGGCCTTGTAATAGCCCGGTTCGTTGGAGAGGATCATGCCGGCCTGCAACGGCTCCAGCGTGCCGCCCTGCGCCCCGCTGATCTTGGCGATGCGCTGCGGACCTTCGTGAACCGACAGGAAGCTGCCGACCCCGTGGCCGGTGCCGTGGGCGTAATCCGTGCCTGCAGCCCAGAGGAACTGGCGGGCAAGGCTGTCGAGCTGGCCGCCATTGGTGCCTTCGGGAAAGGTGATCATGGCGATGGCGATGTGCCCCTTCAGCACGCGGGTGAAGCGGTCCTTCATTTCCGCGCTCGGTTCGCCGGGGCCGATCCAGACGGTGCGGGTGATGTCCGTCGTGCCCGCGCTGCCGTCGCGCACATACTGGCCGCCCGAATCGACGAGGTAGATGCTGGACGGCGGGATCGGGATATTGCTGTCCTCGTCCACCTTGTAATGCGGCAGGGCGGCATGGCCCGCCGCGGCGCTGATCGTGTCGAACGACGTATCGACAAGGCCGCTGTCGGCCTGCCGGAATTCGAGCAGCTTGGCAGCGGCCGCCAGCTCGTCCACCTCGCCCGAGGGGCCGTTCGCCTCCAGCCAGCACAGGAAGCGTGAAACAGCCGCGCCGTCCGTTGCCTGCGCGTCGCGGTGGCCCTGCGCCTCGACCGGGTTCTTCACCGCGCGTGCGAGGATGGTGGGGTCGCGCTTTGCCACCAAGACCGCGCCGCCATCTTCCAGCAGCTGGCTGATCGCGGCGACGCCGTATTCCGGATCGACCGCCACCCGCTTGCCTTCAAGCCCCTTGAGCGCCGGTTCGAAATCCGCCCGGTCGCGCAGGGTCACGGCATTGCCGAGATGCTGCTGCAATTCGGGTGTCACCTTTTCGGGCGCGATGAAAAGCTCCGCCGTGCCGTCGGCGTGGGCCAGCACATAGCTCAGCGCCACCGGGGTATGCACGATGTCGCTGCCGCGGATGTTCAGCAGCCAGGCGACCGAATCGAGCGCGCTGATGACCGCCGCGTCGAGCTTGTTCTCCTTGAGCCATTCGCCCACCTCGCCGCGCTTCTCCGCGCTGTTCCTACCCGACGTGGTATCGGCGTGGATGGCGGCGGCGGCGGCGCTGGGCTGCGGACGATCGGCCCATACCGCGTCGAGCGGATTGCTCTGGACCGCGACCAGTTCCGCACCGGCTTCGGCCAGCAGGTCGCCCGTCGTCTTCACCCAGCCGCGCGAATGCAGCCACGGGTCATAGCCGATCCGGTCGCCTTCCTGCGCGTTTGCTGCAAGCCACTTGGCCGGGCTGGTCGCGGGCACGGACTGGTATTCGAACAGCTTCTCGTCGACCTGTTCGCGCACCTGCACCGTGTAACGCCCGTCGATGAAGATCGCCGCCTTGTGGGCAAGGACCGCCGCGCTGCCCGCGCTGCCGCCGAAGCCGGTCAGCCAGGCGAGGCGCTGGGCATAATCGCCGACATATTCGCTCATGTGCTCGTCGCTGATCGGGACGACGAAACCTGCCAGGTCGCGTTTCTTCAGCTCTTCGCGAAGGGCGGAAAGGCGGGCTTCATGGGTCTGCATCAGCATCGTGTCGGGTCCTGCTCTGGTTTTGCTATCTTGTAGCCTTCGACATGGGCCTTTACGCCTCATCGGCAAGGCTGTCCAAGGCAGCACGGTTTTTCAATCCGACGACACACAGGACCAGCGCGACCATGAAAACATTCCGCCATCTCGGTTCGGCAGCCTGCCTCGCGCTGGCTGCGGGATTTTCCGGCAGTCCCGCGCTTGGCCAGGAGGGCCCTATACAAGTGACCGATACGACATCCGTGACCCCGCCGATCGCGGAAAAGCGCGACCATTCCTTTACCCGCCACGGGATCACCGTTTCCGATCCCTATCACTGGCTGAAGGACCAGTCCTATCCGACCATCGACGACGAGGACGTGCTGGATTACCTGAAGGCCGAAAACGCCTATTTCGAGGCGCAGATGGCCCCGCGCCAGGCGCTGGTCGACACCATCTTCGAGGAACTGAAGGGCCGGGTGAAGCAGGACGACAGCACCGTCCCGCAAAAGGATGGCGACTGGCTCTACTGGTCGGAAGTTGCCGAGGGGAAGGAATACCGCATCCATTACCGCCGCCCCGTGGCAGGCGGGGACCGGGAGTTGCTGATCGACGAGAACGAACTGGCGGAAGGCAAGGAGTATTTCCGCCTTGGTGCCGCCTCGGTCAGCGATGACGGGCGCTATATCGCCTATTCCTACGACGATGACGGGTCGGAGCGGTATACCGCCCGGATCAAGGAGATCGCGACCGGCGCCCTGCTGGACGATGTCATTCCCGAAACGCTTTCGGGCCTGACCTGGCTCGCGAACGACACCATGATCGCCTACGGCAAGGCGAACGAGAACTGGCGGGTGGACAATGTCCGCCTCCACCGCATCGGAACGCCGGTCGAACAGGATGTCGAGATCTACCGCGAGGAGGACGAGGGCTTCCGCGTCGGCGCAGGCCTCAGCGCACAGGAAGACTGGCTGGTCATTGCCACCGGCGACAACGAGACGAGCGAGGTGCGGCTGGTCCGCGCCGACAATCCGACCGGCGATCAGATCCTGGTGAAGCCGCGCGAGAAGGGCGTGGAATACGATGTCGACGTGCGCGACGGCACCGTCTTCGTCCACACCAATGACGACCACGTCAATTTCCGCCTCGCTACCGCGCCGCTGGAAACGCCGGGCGAATGGACGACGCTGATTGCCGGGTCGGACGAGTTTTACCTGACCGGTTACGAGCTCTACAAGGATTTCTACGTCACCGAAGGCCGGCTGGACGGGCTCGACCAGATCCAGCTGCGCGATTACGCGGATCCTGCGAAAATCACGCCCATCGCCTTCCCGGAAGCGAGTTTCTCGACCGGGCTGACGAACAATCCCGAATACGACGTGACGAAGCTGCGCCTTGCCTATGAAAGCATGGTCATGCCCGACACGGTCTATGATTACGATGTCGCCACGGGCGAGCTGCAGCTGCTGAAACAGCAGGAAATACCCAGCGGCTACACGCAGGGCGATTACGTGACGGAGCGGCTGACGATCACCGCGCGCGACGGGACGCAGGTGCCGGTCAGCGTGGTCAGCCACAAGGACACGCCGATGGGCGCACCGCTGCATCTCTATGCCTATGGCGCCTATGGCTATGCCGTGCCGCCGGGCTTTTCCTCCAGCCGCCTCAGCCTGCTCGACCGCGGCATGCGCTATGCCATCGCGCATATCCGCGGCGGCGACGATCTGGGGCGCAACTGGTACCTGCAGGGCAAGCTCAACGAACGCACGAACACGTTCAACGATTTCGTGGACGTGGCGAAGGGCCTGATCGACAAGGGCTATACACAGAAGGGCAAGATCAGCGCCAGCGGCGGCAGTGCCGGCGGCGAACTGATGGGCGTGGTCGTCAACACCGACCCGGACCTGTGGGGCGCAGTCGCGGCCCATGTGCCCTTCGTCGATGTGCTCAACACCATGCTGGACGAGAGCCTGCCACTGACGCCCGGCGAATGGCCCGAATGGGGCAATCCGGTGGAGAGCAAGCAGGCGTTCGCCTATATCCTGAGCTATTCCCCTTACGACCAGACGGTGGCGCAGGATTATCCGCCGCTGCTGATCACCGCCGGCCTGAACGATCCGCGCGTGACCTATTGGGAACCGGCCAAGTGGACCGCCAAGCTGCGCGAAGTGAAGACCGACGACAACGTGCTGCTGCTGAAAACCAATATGGGCGCAGGGCATGGTGGCAAGTCGGGACGCTTCACGCGCCTGTATGAAACGGCCGAGGAGTTCGCCTTCCTCCTGTGGCAGCTGGGCCTGGAAGAGTAGGATCGGAGCAAGCCGTGCAGCGGCCCGCGGTCATCGCGTCGGGCGTGGCAATCGCCGCGCTCGCCGTGTTGGCAACAGCCTGGTACGTGATGTCTCCGCACGTCGCTCTGGACAGGCTCACCGAATTCGATGCCTCGCCCGAACAAATGCTCCGGCGTTATGACCGGCAGGCAGTGCGCGAAGGTTTTGCCGGACAGATGTTGCCGCAGGTGGACGACTATCCGCCGCCGCTGACGAAGGATGTGGTCCTGGACGCTCTCAGTCACCCGCGATCCGTCAGGCTGCTGGTCGTGGAGCCTTTCGGCGAATGGCAGTTCGCGGCGGCAGAAGGGTTGCCGCCGGGTCTGCTGGAGGATGACGAGCCGACCGGGTCGATGCCCCGCCTCATGGAAACGACAGAGGTCTGGGAGATCGAGCGCGGCGGCCTGTCGCACTTCACCGCGCGCGGAGCCGACCGCGAGCCGAGCAATGCCTACCGGTTCCGCCGGGAAGGCCTGTCTTGGGTGCTGGAACATATCGAGCTGACGACGGATATCCGCTGATGCCTTTTGAAAAGACCTTTACCGCGCTGCCCGAACACATCGACGTGATGGACCACGTCAACAATGCCGTGTGGGTCCAGTGGATTCAGGACATGGCGACGGCGCACTGGGACGCGGTTGCGCGGGAAGAGGACAAGGCGCGCTATGTCTGGCTCGTGCTGCGGCACGAGATCGATTACCGGGGCAATATCGCGGTGGGGGAAAGCGTGACGGGCGAGACCTTCATACCGGGCGAGCCGAAGGGCGCACGGTTCGACCGCCGGGTCGATTTTCGCGACGCGCATGGCAAGGTAATCGTCAGCGCGAACACGACGTGGGCCATGCTCGACCGCGAGACCCTGCGTCCGCAGCGCGTGCGGCCGGACATCGCCGCGCCGTTCATGGGGGGATGAAATGACTGCCGAATATGATGACAGCCCGCTGTTCCGGTCGCTGATGCTGCCCAATGGGAGCAGCATCCCGAACCGTATCTGCAAGGCGGCGATGGAGGAAAACCTTGCGGAGCAGCCCGGACAATATCCGGGCGAGCGGCTGTTCACCCTCTACGAACGCTGGGCGCGCGGCGGTACGGGCCTGATCCTGTCCGGCAATGTCATGGTCGACCCGTCCGCCCTGACAGGACCGGGCGGCGTGGTGCTGGAAAAGGGCACGGACCTTGCGCCGTTCGTCAACTGGGCGACGGTCGGCAAGTCGGGCGGCGGGCAGTTCTGGCTACAGATCAGTCATCCGGGCCGGCAGCTCTACAAATCGCTGGGCGAAACCGCGGTCGGCCCGTCGGATGTCGCGCTCGACCTCGGCAGGTTCTCCTCGCTGTTCGCAGAAGTCCGCGCACTGGAGGGGGCGGAAATAGAGCGCATCGTCGAACGCTTCGCCGATACCGCGGAGCAGGCGCAGGCCGCAGGCTTCGACGGGGTGCAGATTCACGGCGCCCACGGCTATCTCGTCAGCCAGTTCCTGTCGCCGCTGGCCAATCGCCGGACCGACAAATGGGGCGGCAGCCTGGAAAACCGCGCGCGTTTCCTCCTCGCCATCGTCGATGCGGTCCGGGCGCGGGTGGACCCGGAATTCGGGGTCGCGGTGAAACTGAATAGCGCCGATTTCCAGCGCGGCGGATTTGCCTTCGAAGACGCGCGCCAAGTGGTCCGGTGGCTGAACGACAAGCGGCTCGATTTCGTGGAACTGTCCGGCGGAAACTACGAAAGCCCGGCCATGCAGGGCAATCCGCAGGAAGGCTCGACCGGCGAGAGGGAGGCGTTCTTCATTTCCTTCGCGCGCGACATTGCGAAGGTGGCGACGATGCCGATCATGGTGACGGGCGGCATCACCCGGCTGTCCACGGCAGAGGACGCGCTGGCGAGGGACGAGCATGGCTTCGGCGTCGAAATCATCGGCATCGCCCGCGCACTGGCGTCCGATCCCAACCTGCCTGTAAACTGGCGCGAGGGGCGACATGCGGACATCGCGCTGCCCGAATGCGACTGGAAGAACCGCAGCTTCGCCGGGCTTGCGGTGATGGGCCTGACCAAGGCGCAGATCGAGCGGATGGCGCGGGGCAAGCCGCCGGGAGATGGCGGGGCAGCGGCCGCGGCGCTGCTGACCGACCAGGTCCGCGCGGCGCGGCGCGCGCGGCGTTATCGCAAGTGGCGCAGCGCCGCCTGACGCGTCAGGCCAGTACGTCCGTCACCGGGCGGTGGTCGTAGCCCAGCTCGGTCGCGACCGCTTCATAGGTCACCTCGCCCTTGTGGACGTTCAGCCCCTCGGCGAGGAATGCGTTTTCCCGCATCGCTTCCTTCCAGCCCAGCTTCGCCATGCGCAGCGCGTGGGGCAGGGTCACGTTGTTCAGCGCATAGGTGCTGGTACGCGCGACGGCGCCGGGCATGTTGGCGACGCAGTAATGGACGATGTCGTCCACCACATAGGTCGGATCGTCATGCGTCGTCGGTCTGCTGGTCTCGAAGCAGCCGCCCTGGTCGATCGCAACGTCCACCAGGACCGCACCGGGCTTCATCTCGGACAGCATTTCGCGGCTGACCAGCTTGGGTGCGGCGGCGCCCGGGATCAGGACCGCACCGATGACCAGATCGGCCTGCCTCAGCGAGTCCTCGAGGTTCGTCTTGTTCGAGAACCGCGTGCTGGCGCGCGCTTCGAAGAAGGTGCCGACCTTTTCCAGCACTTCGGGATCGCGGTCCAGGATCTCGACATCGCCGCCCAGGCCCACGGCCATCTGCGCCGCATTGAAGCCGACAACGCCGCCGCCGATCACCACGACCTTGCCCGGCAGCACGCCCGGTACGCCGCCGATCAGGACGCCGCGCCCGCCATGCGCCTTCTCCAGCGCATTGGCCCCGGCCTGGATGCTCATGCGGCCCGCCACCTGGCTCATCGGGGTGAGGAGCGGCAGGCGCCCCCCCGGACCGGTGACCGTTTCATAAGCGATCGCCGTCACGCCCGATTCCACCAGATCCTTCGTCTGGTCCGGATCGGGGGCGAGATGGAGGTAGGTGTAGAGGATCTGGTCCTCGCGCAGCTTTGCGCGTTCCTCTGCCTGCGGTTCCTTGACCTTCACGATCATCTCGCACTCGGCAAAGATCGCGTCCGGCCCGTCGACGATGGTCGCGCCCGCAGCGTTGTATTCCTCGTCCGTCGCGCCGATGCCCATGCCGGCACCGCTCTGGATCCATACCTCGTTGCCACGATGGGTCAGCTCGCGCGCACTCTCGGGCGTCAGGCCGACGCGGTATTCGTGGTTCTTGATCTCGGTCGGGCAACCAATACGCATGGGGAGGATCCTCGCTGGGGAAGTCGGTCCAAGGCCGTTACAATTGAAACCTCCATGCGGCAACCATGCGCCGCGGCGCGAAGGTTCTGCTTCTGCCTGTCACACAAGTGTCATGAGACCCGATTAGGGGCGACCGCGTCTTTTGGATCGGACATACATCATGAAACTCACTCACGGTATCTGCGCCGCAGCGATGTCTGCTGCGCTGCTTCCTGCCACACCTGCCGCCGCGCAGGTTGCCGGCAGCCAGACCCCCTCCACCCTGCAGGACGAGCTTGCCGCCATGCGCGCCCGGATGGACGCCATGGCCCAGCGAATCGAAACGCTCGAAAGCGAACTGCAGGCAGCGGAAAACGCGGCCACTCCGCCACCGCCTGCTTTTGCACCGCCTGCATCTGCACCGGTCGCAGTCGCACCGGCAGCAGCCACGCAGGACCCGATTGCAGAAGCGACGGACGTGAAGTTCGGCGGCGCGCCCGAAATCAGCCAGGGCGGCTGGAGCTTCAAGCCGCGCGGTCGCCTGCAATATGATGCAGGCTTCGTCGATGCGCCGTCCTCGACCGGCGCGGATGACGGGTTCGGCAGCGAGGCACGCCGCATCCGGCTGGGCGCATCGGGCGATATGCCGGGCGGTTTCGGCTACAAGTTCGAAGCCGACTTCGCCGGAAACGACATCGCCGTTACCGATGCCCTCATCGCCTACGATGCCGGCGCCGCGACCATCACGGTCGGGCAGTTCAACACCTTCCAGTCGCTGGAAGAGCTGACCAGTTCGCTGCACACCAGCTTCATCGAACGCGCGGCTTTCACCGATGCCTTCGGTTTCGAGCGCCGGGTCGGCGTCGCGGCGGAATTCGGCAGCGACACCGTGCTCGTCCAGACGGGCATGTTCACGGACAACATGGAAGACCTGCCAAGCGGGAACTGGGGCGCCGATGGCCGCGTCGTGTTCAATCCGCGCCTCGCTGGCAGCGTGCTGCACCTGGGTGCATCGGTCCACTACAACGACCTCGAGGCAGGTTCCAGCGTGCGGTATCGCCAGCGCCCGCTGGTCCATTTCACCTCGGAGCGCTTCGTCAACACCGGCAATCTGGGGGCCAGCAGCGAATTCGGCTTCGGCGCGGAAGGCGCGGTCATTTCCGGGCCGTTCCACGCGGTGGCCGAAGGGTACTGGCAGAACGTCAACCTGCCCGGCGCGGCGAACGATCCCGGCTTCTTCGGTGGTTATGCCGAGATCGGCTATTTCCTGACGGCCGGCGACACCCGCGGTTACAAGGGCGGCAAATTCGACCGGACCAAGCCGGCCCGCCCCGTCGGCGACGGCGGGATCGGGTCGATCCAGGCCAATTTGCGCTACGACCACCTCGACCTGAACGATGCGGGCGTCTTCGGCGGGAAGCAGGACGGCTATTTCGTCAGCCTGGTCTGGAAGCCGACCAACTACACCATGCTGCTCGCGAATTACGGGAAGCTTTCCTACACCGATGCGGTCCTGGCCGCAGCGGGCGGCGACACCGATTACGACGTCGATGTCTTCGGCGTCCGTGCGCAGATCGACTTCTGACGGGCCATCCCGCCAGACTCCATTCCGTCACTCAATTGTCATTCTGGCCCCCTAGGGGGCAGGGCATATCACAGGGAATACGACCATGAAGATGATCAAGACCATTGCGATGGCGACTGTCGCCAGCCTCACCCTCGCAGCCTGCGGCGCCGATAGCGGCGGCGGCACCCGCGACACGATCCGCGCCGTCGGCTCCAGCACCGTCTATCCGTTTGCGAAAGCGGTCGCCGAGACCTTCACCCGCTCCAACCCCGATTTCGGCAGCCCGCTGATCGAATCGACCGGCACCGGCGGCGGCATGAAGCTGTTCTGCGAAGGCCTTGGCGCCGATACGCCGGACATGGCCAACGCCTCGCGCCGGATGAAGGCGAGCGAATTCGACACCTGCGCCGAGAACGGCGTGACCGACATCATCGAAATCCAGGTCGGCCTCGACGGGCTTGCCTTTGCGGCCACGCAGGGCGGCATCGACATGAACCTGACGCCCGAAATCGTCTACCGCGCCATCGCTGCCAACCCCTATGGGCAGGAGCAGACGGCCGAGACGTGGTCGGATGTCGATCCCTCGCTGCCCGATCTGCCGATCCTGGTTTATGGCCCGCCCAGCACGTCCGGCACGCGTGACGCGCTGAAGGAACTGGTCCTGATCCCCGGCTGCGAAGGCAATGCCGACATGCAGGCGCTGGAAGAGAGCGACGAGGACGCGTTCGAGCGGACCTGCACCGAACTGCGCAGCGACGGCGCCTATGTCGACCAGGGCGAGCAGGACAACCTGATCGTGCAGAAGATCCAGGGCAATGAGAACGCCGTAGGCATCTTCGGTTATTCCTATCTCGAGGAAAACCTCGATGCGCTGCAGGGCCTGTCGATGAACGGGGTCGAGCCGACCTACGAGAACATTGCCAGCTTCGCCTATCCCGGCGCACGTCCGCTCTATGTTTACGTCAAGAAAGCCCACCTGGACGCGATCCCGGGCCTGAAGGCTTACCTGACAAAGTGGACCGAGATGTGGGGCAAGGGCGGCGCGCTGTCGAAGATCGGCCTGGTCGCCAATCCCGACGATGCAATGGCCCGCGCCATGGCAGGGGCTACCCAGTACGCCACCATCACCAAGGCCGACCTGACCGGCGAGAGCGAAGAGGCGGCAGAGGAAGCGGCTTCCTGAGGCGGCTTCTCTAAAACAAGCTTCCCTGTATCCGGTAGCCGCCCACTCATCCCCCGTGGGGGCGGCCAGTCCGCCGGATACGCGAACAGGCGGCCCGGCAGTGCAAGACGCGCTGCCGGGCTTGCTGTTTGTATTCGGGGTTCAGGGTCCGGCGACCGCCCATGTGGCGGCAACGCTGCCGGTCCCGCCGGACGCATTGACGGTGACGGTGACGCCGCTTTCCCTCAATTGCGCGGCGAGGGCAGTCGCAGCCTCGGCATTTCCCGACAGGGTGACGGGATAGCCTGTTCTCTGCGCCGCCCATGACACCAGCGAAAGCGCGCGTGCCCCCGCATCGTCGGGCTCGCCATCTGCCAGTGTTATGGCGGGAAGCGCGCCCAGCGGCGGCCTCAGCCGGATGTCCCAGTCGTCCATCCCGGCAGCCACGCGGGTCTCCAGCGTGCGATACCCGGCGAGGTCCAGGCCTTCCAGCGCGCGCGCATCGGCAACGGCGCGCTTGTTCTCGCTGTCCAGCGTGACCTCCGACACGGGGATGCCGGCCACCAGCGCCAGCTGCTCCTTCAGGCGGCTGACGCGCTGCGCATCGGCGAGCGCCTGCTCTTCTTCCCGGGCGCGGGCCAGCTGCGCCTGCTCCGCCGCGCCGGGATTGGTCCCGACGAGATACTGGTTCACGCCGACCGTCACCGGATCTTCAAGCAATTCGGTCAGCTCTGCGGCCAGCAGTTCGTCCGCGCCGTTGCGGAATTCGGGCGTGAGCACGGATGCGCGCACGATGATGGGATCGCTGTCCCAGTCGATCGACACCTGGTCGATGCGCGCCTGTTCGTCGAACGCCTCGGTAATGGTGCCGCGCACGATGCGTTCGCCATTCGCCTCGCGGGCAATCTGGAACAGCGAGATGCCGAGCGGGATGGCCAGCGCGATGAAGGTCGCCACCACCAGCATGCTCTGTACCAGACTGGTGCGCCCGCTGTCGTTCTCCGACCGGAAACCATAGAGCCGCGCCATCAGCGCAGCGGTCAGCGCAATCGTCAGCAGGTTGGTGATGTAGAGCATCAGCGCCCCGCCGAAGACCGTCCAGTTCAGCGTCGCGAGCCCGAAGCCCACGGCGGCGAGCGGCGGCATCAGGGCGGTGGCAATGGCGACGCCGACAATTGTGCCGTCGCGTCCGCGGATCATCGCGTAACTGCCCGCCAGCGAAGAAAACAGGGCAACCAGCAGGTCGAACAGGTTGGGCCGCGTGCGGGCGGCGATTTCCTCCGTCACGTTCTGCAATGGCGAGAAGAAGACGATGAAACCGCAGAACAGGATGGCGAACAGCGTGCCGAAAATGAGCGCCCGTCCGCACAGCCTGAGCCAGGTGAACTTGCCTTCCGCCAGCGCGAAGCCGGCCCCCAGGATCGGCCCCATCAGGGGGGAAAGCAGCATGGCCCCGATGACGACGGCCGGGGAGGACAGCAGCATGCCCAGGATGGCAATGCCTGCCGACATGCAGGTCATGAAGATGTAGCGCGGTGTCATCGAGCTTTCGCCCGCGATTTTCTTCAGCACGGCGCCGTGATCGACATCGACCATGACGTGCTGCGCCCACCAGTCCTTGAGCGATGCCCAGATCGTCTGCAGCGGATCGCTGACGGGCTGCGTGGGAGAGGTCTGTTCGCCCGCTGCGGGGCCTGCCGATGTGCTCATTCCGCGTTGCTAGAGCGGATTTCCGTCCTTGTCGCGGTAGATTTCGCGGCGGCCGACATGGTTGGCCGGGCCGACCAGGCCTTCCTCTTCCATCCGCTCGATCCACTTGGCGGCCGTGTTGTAGCCGACGCCCATCTGCCGTTGCAGCCAGCTGCCGCTGGCCTTCTGGTTCTCGAACACGACCTGGCATGCCTGCAGGTATTTGCGTTCGTTCGGATCGTCGCTGGCGGTCATGTCGCCTTCGAAGCCGAAGCCGCCCCCATCGGCAGGTTCCTCGGTCACGGCATCGACATAGTCGGGCTTGCCCTGCGCCCGCCAGTGATCGGCAACCGCTTCCACTTCCTCGTCGGAGACGAACGGGCCGTGGACGCGCAGCGTCGCGCCCGTGTTCGGCTTGTAGAGCATGTCACCCTTGCCCAGCAGCTGCTCCGATCCCTGTTCGCCCAGGATGGTGCGGCTGTCGATCCGGCTGGTCACCTTGAAGCTGATGCGGGTCGGCAGGTTCGCCTTGATGACGCCGGTGATGACATCGACGCTGGGGCGCTGCGTCGCCATGATCAGGTGGATGCCGGCGGCGCGCGATTTCTGGCTCAGGCGCTGGATCAGGACCTCGATCTCCTTGCCCACCGTCACCATGAGATCGGCCAGTTCGTCGACGATCAGGACGATCTGCGGCAGCGGCTGGTAATCGAGCTGCTCTTCTTCGTAGAGCTCCTCGCCCGTATCGGGGTCGAAGCCGGTCTGCACGCGGCGGCCCAGCGGCTTGCCCTTGGCAGCGGCGGCGCGGACCTTTTCGTTGAAGCCCGACAGGTTGCGTGAATTGACGCTCGACATCATCCGGTAGCGGCGCTCCATCTCCTCGACCGCCCATTTGAGCGCGCGAACCGACTTGGCAGGCTCCGTCACCACCGGGCTCAGCAGGTGGGGAATGTCGTCGTAGGTCTTGAGCTCCAGCACCTTGGGATCGATCAGGATCATGCGGCATTCGTCCGGTGTGAAGCGGTAGAGCAGCGACAGCAGGATGCAGTTCAGCCCGACCGACTTGCCCGACCCGGTCGTGCCCGCGACCAGAAGGTGGGGCATTGCGGCAAGGTCGGCGACGATCGGTTCGCCCGCAATGTCCTTGCCAAGGATGATCGGCAGGCCGCCCTTGGCCTCTGCAAAGTCGGCGCAGGCAGCCAGTTCCTTCAGCGCGACCATCTGGCGGTCGGCATTGGGCAGTTCGATACCCATCACCGTCTTGCCCGGGATGGGCGAGACGCGGGCGCTGATGGCGCTCATGTTGCGGGCGATGTCTTCCGCCAGGCCGACCACGCGGCTGGCCTTGATGCCGGGCGCAGGCTCCAGCTCGTACATGGTGACGACCGGCCCGGTGCGAACGGCCGTGATCTCGCCCTTCACATTGAAGTCGTCGAGCACCGTTTCGAGCAGGCGGGCATTGCGCTCCAGCGCCATCTTGTCGAGCCTGGGCGCGGTGTCCGCCGGGCCGTCCTCCAGCAGGTCGAGGCTGGGGAGGGTGTAGTCGGCGAACATGTCGCGCTGCTTCGCCGCCTTTGCCATGCTGGCCTTGCGCGGCGGGGCGCTGGGATCGGTGATGGTCGGGCTGCGGCGCGGCTGCTCCACCTCGACGATCTCGGGCTCTGCCGTGTCCGCCTCCGCTTTCCTGCGTTCGCGGCGCGCTTTTTTCGGGCGGGCGGCGGGGGCGAGGGTGTCGCCTGCGTCATCGTCCTCGAACGGGGCGCGGTCGCGGCGCAGGAGGTCGGTCAGGAAAAGCGGCAGTGTCAGCAGCGCACGCCAGTCGATCGCGAAGACACGGGTGGCGAGCAGCACGCCCCCTGCCAGTGCGGCAAGCGCAAGAGCCAGCGTGATCCACCCGCTCGCCCCTTCGCCGAAGCGGCTGGCTATCGCCTCGATCGCGCCGGCGCCCAGCAGGCCGGTTAGCCCACCGGCAGAGGCGGGCATGGAGCCGCCGGGACTGTCGAAGGTCAGCGACAGTACGGTGGCGAGCAGGGCCATCGCGAGGACAAGCATGGCAACCGGCTGCCACCAGCGCGTATCGGTATCGCGGTCGTCTTCCTCCACGTCGCGCCACAATTTGCGCGCGCCGACATACAGCATCGGCAGGATCAGCACGCCCGGCAGGCCGAACACGAACCACACGCGCTCTGCCGCCCACGCGCCGCTCGCGCCCATCCAGTTGGCAATCGCGCCGTTTCCTGCGGCGGTGGAGGGGCTGGGGTCGGTCTGGGTGTAGCTGAAGAGGGCAAGGCCCAGGAACAGCATCAGGCCGAACAGCAGGGCCGCGCCCGCCATCTGGCCGGCGCGGCGCATCGAACGCCGGAAGGTGGCCCGCCAGTCGGGCTGCTGTTTACTGATTGCGCGCGTGGCCATGGGCCTGATCCTCCGTCTGGGAACGGACCATGAATCCAAGCCCCAGCGGGGTCAAGGCGAAGCTGCCTCAGGCAAGCCCGTCAATGCCTGCGAACCGGGGCCACGGCAGCGCCCTTGCGCGCTCCGCGTTCATCCCGCCCAGCGCGATGACGGGCATGGAGGCATGACGCGCCAGCATCCGGAAACGAAGGGGGCCCAGAACCGGGGCGCCCGGATGGGACCGGGTGGGGAAGACAGGGCTGAGCATGACGGCATCCGCGCCGATGCGATTGGCATCGCCGATTTCCCGCATGGAATGCGCGGTTGCCACGGTGACGAGATCGCGGCGGGTCGGGGCAAGCGCGCGCGGCGCCCCGTAAATGCCATGGGCGCCCCATTCGCGCGCCGTCATCGCGCTGTCAGCCAGGATCAGCAAATGGCCCCGCGCGCGCGCCAGTCTCTCAACCTGCCGGAACCGCTCCAGCCGGGCGGCCGGGGCGAGGTGGTAATGGCGATAGACGACCGCAGAGCCGGGCGGCAGGCGCGTGATCGCCCTCACCAGCGCGGCATCGCTGCGCTCATCCGTCAGAAGCCAGGTTGCGGGAAGGAGCGAGGGGAAGGGCTGGCACTGCGACACGCCGCCGCTATAGCGCGGGACTTATGAAAAGTGCAGCCACAACCCCGAACCCCGCGGGCGCCGACGCGCTCGAAGCCGTGCAGGCCAATATCGCCCGTGCGTGCAAGATCGCCCGGCGCAAGGAAGAGGACGTCACGCTGATCGCCGTCAGCAAGACGCATCCTCCGGAAACGATCGAACCCCTGCTGGCAGCCGGGCACCGCGTCTTCGGCGAAAACCGGGTGCAGGAGGCGCAAGGCAAATGGCCCGCTCTGCGCGAGCGCTATCCCGATGCGCGGGTCCACCTGATCGGCCAGCTGCAATCGAACAAGGCCGAGGATGCGGTCCAATTGTTCGACTGCATCCATTCGCTCGACCGGATGAGCCTGGTGAAGGCGCTGCCCAAGGCATTCGACAAGGTTGGGCGGCAGGTGCCCTGCTTCGTGCAGGTGGATATTGGGAACGAGCCGCAGAAGGGCGGCTGCCCGATCCCCGAACTGCCGGCCCTGATAGAAGCTGCGCGCGAGCGGGAAATACCGCTCGCGGGCCTGATGTGCCTGCCCCCTGCCGAAATCGAGCCCGCACCCTTTTTCGCCCTGCTGGACAAGCTCGCGCGCGATAACAGCATGGACGGCCTCAGCATGGGGATGAGCGGCGACTATGAAACCGCCATCATGCTCGGCGCGACCCATATACGCGTGGGCAGCGCACTGTTCGGAGAGCGTGGGGGCGCCTAGGCAGCGGACCGACAGTCAGTCGCAGCGCAACGAAAAAGGGCGACCCGAAGGCCGCCCTTTCTCTTTTCGCGTCATGAGTCCCGGGATCAGAACTCGAAGGTGACTTCCGCGCCGATCTGGCGGCCCTTGCTCAGCGGACGGAACGAACCGAAGGCCGGGTTCACGCCGAACGGGCGGTTGACGAAGGTCGACTGCGGACCGGGGAAGGGCAGCTGCGTGTCGCCGCCATACTGCGCCTCGTCCAGCAGGTTCTTGCCGTAGATGGAGAAGGCGAGGCCTTCCATCCCGGTGTTCCAGGTGATGTTCGCATCGAGGTTCACGATGTCTTCGACGTAACCGAAATTGCTGTCGGTATAGGCGAATTCGTCGCGGTACTGCATGTTCAGGCGGCTCACCAGCGACCCGTCGCCAAGCGGCACGTCGTGGATCACGCCGGCGCCGAAGGTCACTTCGGGAACGCGCGGCAGGGCCAGCGCTTCGTCTGCGGCATTGACCTGGCCATCGCCCGAAATGTCGAAGCGCACTTCGTCATAGCTTGCATCGATGATCCCGGCATTGGCCGTGACCAGCAGGGAATCCGACACGCGCATGCGGGCCTCACCCTCGACACCGAAGATCGTCGCATCGGCGGTGTTGAAGATCGACTGGGCGACCCCCGACGTGCCCGATGCCTGGTTCACTTCGCGCTGCATCTCGCTGATCTTGGTGACGTAAGCCGCCAGGTTGAGCGTGAAATCGCGGCTGTCGGTCTGGAATTTGCCGCCGATTTCGTAGTTGTCGACCTTTTCCTCGTCGAAGGAGAAGTCGCCGCCATTCGCCACGATCGCCTCGAAGGCGGCCGGTGCGGTGATGCGGAAGTTGTAGCCGCCCGAACGATAGCCACGGGTCCAGTGCGTATACACCTGGCCGCGCGGGAATTCGTACTGCAGGCCGAGTTTCGGCGACCAGTTGCTCCAGCTGTCGCTGTCGGTGAAGCCGTTGTTCTCGGTCGGGATGAACGGGTTGGTCCCGCTCGTCGGGCAGGTTCCGTCGACCACCGAACAGGCCGGACGCGGACGGATATAGGTGACCCGTGCATCCTTTTCCTCGCGGCTCCAGCGGATACCGGCGATGACGCTGAGATCGCGCGTCACCTCGATATTCGCATTGGCAAATGCGCCCAGCACTTCGTGGTCCTGCGCACCGCCACCATAGAAGGTCAGCGGAGACGCCGGCGGCAGGTCGCGCACTTCGGTATAGGCCAGGTCCTGCTCGAACCAGAAGCCGCCGAAGGTCAGTTCACCCAGGCCGGTGGAGACGGCATAGCGCAGCTCGTTCGAGAACTGCTCCTGCTCCGTCTCGGTGTCCGAGTGGAACAGGAAAGCGGGGAAGCTGTCGATATCGCCCGCGGTCGTGCCCGAATATTTGCGGTAGCCGAAGATGTTGGTCAGCGTACCGGGGCCGATATCGGCTTCCGCCTTCAGCGAGCCGGTCCAGATCTCGTTGCCGTAGCTGCCCGGGAAGTCGATGGCGAAATCGAACGTGCCGCGATCGTACAGATTGCCGTTCTGGCCCGCCGGACCGTCGCCGTCGCTTTCGAAGTAGTCGAGCTTGCCCAGCAGGTTCAGGGCGCCCAGCCGCGCTTCCAGTGCGCCGCGGATGATGAAGGTTTCCGCCTCGCCGTGGTTCGAATTGTCGAACAGGTTGACGTGGTAGCCTTCGTCCTTGTTGTAATATCCGCCCAGCTTGAACAGCAGCGTGTCTTCCACGATCGGGCCGGAAATGACGCCGGAGGCCGTGTAGTTCGCGCCGCCACGATCCTCGAACAGCGGGCCGTCGACGGCCGCGCGGAATTTGCCTGCGAATTCGTCGGTCGGGTTGCCGGTGTTCACCAGCACGGCGCCGCCGGTCACGTTGCGGCCGAACAGCACACCCTGCGGTCCGCGCAGGATTTCGACGCTGTCGAGGTCGAACAGGTCGAAGACCACGCCGCCGTTGAAGCCGAGATACACGCCATCGACGAACATGCCGACGGTCGGGTCGATCGAGGGGATCGAGCTGTTGATGCCCAGGCCGCGAATCGAGAAGTTGGCGGTGCCGCGGCTGGTGCCGACCTGGTCGAGCGACACGTTCGGCGCGCTGTAGGTCAGCGACTGGACGTCGCGGACTTTCAGCGCCTCGAGGCTCTGCGAATTGAATGCGGTGACGGCCAGCGGCACGTCCTGCACGTCTTCGGCGTTCTGGGTCTTGGTGCCGGTCACGACGATCACGTCGTTGACGCTGCCGATGGCGCCGCCGCTACGGGCGATCGGGCGCTCTTCCTCGGCGTCGTCGGCGGGTGGGGGAACGTCCTGCGCCATGGCAGGGAGCGGCATTACGGCAAGCGCCGCCCCTGCAAGTGCCATACCGCGGAACGAAATACTGGTTTTCAAAATAACTCTCCCTTTTGTTATTGCGATGCCGATTAGTGGCATTTTGCAACCTTGCAAGGGGAGAATTTGCGCGTAGCGACCGGAAATTGCCGGTTATGGCCGTTTTGCATCACTTGATTGCGCTCGGACCCGGCGAGGGGACATGACCTGTCCGATGGTCAGGCGTCTTCGAGTTCCGCCTGCCGCTCGTCGCTTGCAGCGTCCTCCAGCGCGGTGGCAATACTGCCTTGCCGCTGTGCGTCAACGATCTTTCCGCCGGTCAGGTCGGTCACGTAGAACGTGTCGGCCACCCGCTCGCCATAGGCGGTGATGTGCGCGGAATGGATGATGACCTGCGCCTCGAACAGGGCGCGGCCCAGACGGTTGAGCAGGGCGGGCCGGTCGCGTGCGTGGACCTCTATCACCGTGAACCGGTTGGACGCCTCGTTATCGAACACGACGCGCGGTTTCACGTCGAAGGCGCGCGCCCGCGTGCGGGGCAGGGGGCGGGCGGCCAGTTTGGGTACCAGTTCGCCGCGATTGGCGATGGCGTCGCGGATCGAGGACTTGATCCGTTCCAGCTGCTCCGCCTCCCGGAAAGGACGCCCGATCGGGTCCTGCACCAGGAAATTGTCGATCGCCCAGCCATTGCGGGTGGTGTGGATGCGGGCATCGATGATGTTGCCGCCGGCAAGGTGGATGCCGCCCGCGATGCGGGTGAAGAGGCCGGGGTGGTCGGCGGCGATGACCGTGACCAGTGTCGCGCCGCGTTCCTCGTCCCATTCGCAGTGGATCGAAAGATCGTGACCCAGTTCGCGCGCGGCGAAATACTGGACCACGTTGCGGGCGATGACGTCCGGCGGTTCGGCGATCCAGTAGGCATCGTCGAGCAGGCGTTCGTCGTCGGTCAGCAGGTTGGCCCGCTCGCCCAGCGCCTCGCGCACCGCACCGCGCTTCGCCTCGACCCGCTCGGCGCGGTAATTGCGGGTATGGCCAAGACGCAGGCGTTCGTGCGCCAGGTCGTACAGCTCGCCCAGCAGCTGCCCTTTCCAGTCGTTCCACACACCCGGCCCGACCGCGCGGATGTCCACGCTGGTCAGGATGGCCAGTTGGCGCAGGCGTTCGAGGCTCTGCACCTCGGCAACGAAGTCCTCCACCGTCTTGGGGTCGGACAGGTCGCGCTTGAACGCAGTGTTGCTCATCAGCAGGTGCTGCAGGACCAGCCAGCTGACAAGCTCCGTTTCCGTTTCGTCGAGGCCGAAGCGCGGGCACAATTCCTCCGCCACCACGGCGCCGAGTTCCGAGTGGTCGCCCCCGCGCCCCTTGGCGATATCGTGCAGCAGCGCGGCGACATAGGCGACGCGCCGCGATTGCAGCTTGTGGATCTGGACGCTGGAGCGGGGGTGGTCGTCTTCCAGCTTGCCCTGTTCGATTTTCGCCAGGAAGCCGATGGCGCGGATCGTGTGCTCGTCCACCGTGTAATGGTGATACATGTTGAACTGCATCTGCGCGTTGACGCGGCCGAAATCGGGCACGAAGCGGCCGAACACGCCTGCCTCGTTCATCCAGCGCAGGGCGGTTTCGGGATCGTTGCGGCCGCACAGGACCTCGAGGAACAGGGCGTTGGCGCGCGGGTCCTCGCGCACGTCGTCCTTGATCAGCGATGCGTCGCGGCCTGCCTGCCGCATGGTGCGCGGGTCGACTTCCAGCCCCTCGCGCTCTGCAATGGCGAACAGTTCGATCAGCCGCACGGGATCGGCGCGGAACCAGTCGTCAGTGGGCGCAGCGATGCGTCCCCCGAAGACGGTGAAGCCCTTCACTTGCCGCTTCCTTGGCTGGAAGCCCGCCAGTAGCCCGCGGCGCGCACGTTTCTGCGCGAATTGCTCGTCCAGCTGGGCAAGGAACACACCCGTGAGCGAGCCGACCCGTTTCGCCTGCAGGAAATACATCTGCATGAACCGCTCGACCGCGCTCTTGCCCTTGCGGTCGGCGAAATTCATCCGTTCCGCGACTGTCTTCTGCAGGTCGAAGGTCAGGCGATCCTCGGCCCGGCCGGTGACCGTGTGCAGGTGACAGCGCACCGCCAGCAGGAAGCTTTCCGCCCGCCGGAACGACCGGTATTCCTGTGCCCGCAACAGGCCGCTGTCGACCAGCTCGGCGGCGGTGCGTGCGCGGTGGATGTATTTCCCGATCCAGTAGAGCGCCTGCAGGTCGCGCAGGCCGCCCTTGCCCTCCTTAACATTGGGTTCGACGACATAGCGGCTGTTGCCGGTGCGATTATGCCGTGCCTCGCGCTCGGCCAGTTTCTCGGCGACGAACTGCTTCTCGCTCCCGCTCACCACTTCGGCGAAGAAGCGGGAGCGTACCTCGTCATAAAGCGGGCGGTCGCCCCAGACATAGCGCCCCTCCAGCAGGGCAGTGCGGATGGTCAGGTCCTCGCGCGCCATCTTCACGACATCGTCAGGCGTGCGGCTGGAATGCCCGATCTTCAGGCCCAGGTCCCAGAAAAGGTAGAGCATCGCCTCGATCACCTGCTCGCACCACGGCGCCTTGCGCGTGGGGGTGAGGAAGGCGATGTCGACATCGCTGTGCGGGGCCATCTCGCCCCGACCGTAACCGCCGACCGCCATCAGCGACAGGCGCTCCCCCTTCGACCGGTTGCCCGGCGGATGGAGGTGGGTGGTGACGTAATCGTGGATCACCCGGACGAGCTGGTCGATCAGGAAGGCATGGCCGGCGGTGATCTCGTGACCTGCGCTGGGCTTTTCCTCCAGTCGGGTGGACAGTTCCGCCCGCCCGCTTTCCAGCGCGGCACGCAGGGCCGCCAGCACGTCCGCCCGCGCGGAATCGTCCGCGGCACGCACCATCCTGCCGATGTCGGCATCCAGGGCGCGCCGGTCGATGATGGCGCGCTGGCGGGGGACGCGTTGCAGGCTCACCCGTCCAGGTACACCTTGGTGTATTTTTCGCGCAGGGTGCGCTTGTCGACCTTCTGCGTGCCGAGGCGGGGCAGGGTCTCGGTCTCTTCCCAATAGACCGCCGGCTGCTTGAACGGGGCAAGGCGTCCGTCGAGGTGCTGGCGCAAATCGTCCTCGGTCACGCTCTGGCCGTCCTTGGCAAGATAGACCGCGCCCACGATCTCGCCATAGCGTTCGTCGGGCAGGCCGAACACGCTGCATTCCGCGATAGCGGGATGGGCGTAAATCGCGTCCTCCACCTCGATGCAGGTGATGTTCTCGCCGCCGCGGATGATGATGTCCTTCTTCCGGTCGACGATGTAGAGATAATCGTCCTCGTCCAGGCGGCCAAGGTCGCCGGTGCGGAAATACATGTCGTCGGTGAAGGCGGCCTTCGTCGCCTCGTCATTGTTCCAGTAGCCGAGGAAATTGCAGACCGAGCGGATGCAGACCTCGCCGATGCCGCCCTGCGCGACCGGCTTGCCCGCATCGTCGAGGATGGCGAGGTCGACCAGCGGACGGCTGGCCTTGCCGGTGCTGTTCGGCTTGGCGAGGTAATTCTCGTTGAAATTGCCGCAGCCCACGCCGTTCGTCTCGGTCAGGCCGTAGCCCAGCAGCGGGAAGCCGCCGGGGAATTTCTTCTTGATCTTCTCGACATGCTCGACCGGGCGGGGCGATCCGCCGGCGGCGAAGCTGGTGCAGGTCGAGGTGTCGTACTGGTCCGCCTTCGGATGGGTCGCCAGTTCGTAGCTCATCAGCGGCACGCCGACGAAATAGGTCACCTTGTGTTTCTCGATCAGGCGCAGCGCCTCTTCCGCGTCCCATTTCGGCATCAGCACCAGCTTGCGCGCAATGACGAAGCTCTGCAGCAGGACGGGCACTTCGCCGGTCACGTGGAACAGCGGCACCGTAATCAGCGCGCAGGGCTGGGTGCCTTCGGCGGGGGCATCGCCGGTGCTCTGGAGATAGGCCAGCGCCATGGCCGATTGCAGGGCGTAGTTCATCGTCCCGTGGACCACGCCGCGATGGTCGGAATAGGCGCCCTTGGACCGCCCGGTGGAACCCGACGTATAGAGCAGCGTCGCATAATCGTCCGCTTCCACGTCCAGGAACATCCGCTCGCCCGGATCGGCCCATGCCTCGGCGAGGCCTTCCGCCGGCGTGATTCCATGCTTGAAAAGGACGATCTTCGCGCCGTGGTCGATCCCGTCGAGCCGTGCGGCGCGGCCCCTGTCGGCAAAGACCAGCTTGCAATCGACGAGGTCGATCGCGTCGGCCAGTTCCTCCCCGCTGGAAAAACCGTTCAGCAGTGTCGCGCAGCCGCCGGCCATCACGATGCCCATGTAAAGCACGATCCAGTTCGCCGAATTGCGCGCGGCGATACCGACGCGGTCGCCCTTCACCACGCCATGCGTGTCCTGCAACCCGGCTGCCACCTGCCGCGCCGCGGCGTAGGTCTGGGCGAAGGTCAGCTCCACCTCGCCATCGACGAGGAAGGTCAGGTCGCGGTGTTCGTTGCAGAAATGCGCGAAAAGGTGGGACAGGCTGGGAGGCGCGCCCTTCAGCGAAGGCATCTCGACGCCGCCGCGGACGAAGGTCGCCGTCTCGCCCGGCTGCCCGGGGGCGGTGATCTTGTCCATGATCGCATCGAGGGTCTGGTCGAGCTGGGTGGGCATTGCGTGTCTCTCTCCTTGTCGTTTTCTCCGGCGCAATCGTCCCGACGGGGTTCCCCGGCAACCCGCTGTGTGCCAAGGCACAGGCAATTGTCATGGACGAAGTCGCGCCGTTATCTGCCGCGCTTCTAAGGGGTTTACGACGTGCTGTCACTATTGGCCGCTATGGCTTCCGATCCGATCCGCTGGGCCGAACTGGGCCTGCAACCGGGTATCGACCTCGGATTTTTCACCCTGCGCTTCTATTCGCTGGCCTACCTGCTGGGCATCGTCTTCGCCTATTGGCATCTGTCGAAGATGATCAAGGCGCCCGGCGCACCGCTGGCGCAAAACCATGCGGACGACCTGTTCTTCTGGTGCACGATCGGCGTAATTCTGGGCGGCAGGCTGGGCTATGCGACGTTCTACCAGCCGGAATTGTGGTCGACCCCGCTGGAAATCCTGAAGCTGTGGACCGGCGGGATGAGCTTCCATGGCGGGCTTGTCGGCGTGCTGGTGGCGATCGCCTATGTTTCGTGGCGCGGAAAGCTCAGCTTTCTGCGGGTATGCGATTATATCGCGGTCAACGTGCCGATGGGGATGCTGCTCGGCCGTCTCGCCAATTTCGTGAACGGAGAGCTGTGGGGACGCCAGACCGATGTCGCCTGGGGCATGATCTTCCCCGGCGGCGGCGAAGTGGTGCGCCATCCCAGCCAGCTTTACCAGGCGACGTTCGAAGGGCTGGTCCTGCTGGTCATCCTGCTGTTGCTGTTCTGGCAGACCCGCGCGCGCTGGCGGCCCGGCCTGCTGGTCGGCGTGTTCACGCTGGGCATGGGGCTGGCGCGTTTCTTCAACGAATTCTTCCGCCAACCGGACGAACAGCTTGCCGATTTCGCCGCGCGTACCGGCCTGTCCATGGGCCAGTGGCTGACCATTCCGCTGATCCTGATCGGGCTGTTCTTCGTCGTGCGCGCCTTCATGAAGCCTGCAATGGGCGCCGCGCGGCCTGCCCGGCAGGCAGCCTGACGCTCCTAGAAAGCAGGCAGGCATGGCAGGGAGCAGCGAAGAAACAGGCGATCTGGGCGCAATCTTCCGCCGCCTGATCCGCAATACCGGCCCCATTTCGCTCACCCAGTACATGGGCGAAAGCAATGCCCGCTATTACGCCTCACGCGATCCGCTGGGGCGGGCGGGCGATTTCGTCACCGCTCCGGAAATCAGCCAGATGTTCGGAGAACTGATCGGCCTCTGGCTGGCCGATATCTGGATACAGTCCGGGCGCGAGGACCCGGTCCATTACGTGGAACTGGGCCCGGGCCGCGGCACGCTGGCCAAGGACGCGCTGCGCGCCATGCGCCGGTACGGGCTGGAGCCGGCGGTCCATTTCGTGGAAGGTTCGTCGTCGCTCAAGGAAGTGCAGCAGGAGGGCGTGCCAGGCGCGCTGTGGCATGACGACCTGTCCACCCTGCCGGCGGACGATCCCCTGCTAGTGGTCGGCAACGAGTTTCTCGACGCGCTGCCCATTCGCCAGATGGTGAAAACGGCGAGCGGCTGGCGCGAGCGGGAAATCGGCCTGGAGGGGGACGATTTCGTCTTCGTCGCCGGCCAGCGCCCGATGGATGCCGCAGTGCCAGAGGACTGGCGCGCCAGCGAGGACCAGACGATCCTCGAAACATCCCCGGCGCAGGCAGCGGTGATGTACGAACTGGCCGGAAGGCTGGCAGATCAGGGCGGGGCCGCGCTGCTGATCGACTACGGGCATCGGGCCCCGCAGGCCGGTTCGACATTGCAGGCCGTGAAGGACCACCGGAAAGTCGACCCGCTGGCCCATCCCGGCAGCGCGGACCTGACGGCGCTGGTCGAATTCGGAACGCTGGCCCGTATCGCCCAGTCGCGCGATGTCCGCTGGATCGGGACCGAGGAGCAGGGCGCATGGTTGCAGGCGCTCGGCATCGATGCGCGTACGCAGGCGCTGTGCAAGGCCGCGCCTCACCTCGCGGACGATATCCGCACGGCGCGCGGCAGGCTGGTGGAGCCGGACCAGATGGGCAGCCTGTTCAAGGTGATGGGTCTGGCCGGCCGCGGCTGGCACGGCGGGGCCGGCTTCGCGTAGCAGGGTGGCTGCGTCTCTCCGGTTCGGCGCAGGTTCACGCGCCGGCTGGCACCTTGGCGCCACGTTACGCGTTGAAGCCCCGACGCAGTCCCGAAACGGAGAGACCCGCATATGACGCGCCGCTTCATGTTTGCCGCCATGGCCGCCGGCGCCGCTGTCATCGCCGCACCTGCCGCCGCCGCCGATCCGATTACCGGCAAGTGGATGACGGAGGAACGCGACGCCGTCGTCACCGTAGGGAAATGCGGCAGCACCTATTGCGGACGGCTGAGCAAGTATCTCGTCACGCCCGAAGGCGGCGCGGACCAGCGCGACATCTACAATCCCGATCCGAAATTGCGCAAACGCAAGCTGCTGGGTTCGGCCCTGCTGTCCGGTTTTCGCGAGGATGGCGATGTCTGGCGCGGCACGATCTACGACCCGCGCAACGGCAAGAGCTATCGGAGCGTGGTCCGCCGGAAGAGCGCGAACGTGCTGGAAGTGAAGGGCTGTATCGGTCCGTTCTGCCAGACCCAGCTCTGGCGCAAGGCAGGCTAGGACTGCTGCGCAGCTTCAGGGCTGCTGTGTCGGCTCAAGGGTTCGGGCCAGTTCGCGCGCTGCCTCGGCCGGAGTGCGCTTTTGCGCATCGGTCCGGTCGACCGACAGATTGGCCGCGCGCATGGCCTCCACATCGATCGCGCCCACCAGCGGGCTTATCGCCTCCACCAGCGCAGGATCGGTTTTCGCCTCCGGGCTGAGCAGGATGATCGCGTCGTAATTGGGGAAGGCGCCGCCGGGATCGTCCAGGATCGTCAGGTCGTCCGCCGCGATCCTGCCATCGGAGGTATAGGCCCCGATCACGTCGGCCTCGCCCGATTGCAGGGCATTGTACATGAAAGTGGGCGAGAAATTGCGGGTGGCAGCAAATTGCAGGCCATAGGTATCGCGCACCGCGATCCATTCGGGCCGTTCGAAGAACTCGGGATCGCCGCCGATCGTCATCTGTCGCGATGCCCCCGCAAGATCGGCAATGGAGGCGATGCCGCGCGCCTCTGCCAGGTCGCTGCGCAGCGCCAGTCCATAGGCGTTCTCGAACCCCAGTCGGCCCAGCACTTCCACCCCGCTCGTCTCCGTCTCCCACGCCGCGATTTCACGCAGCATGATGTCGCGGTCGGGATTGTCGGTGCGATTCATCTGGTTGGCCCAGATGGTGCCGGTGTAGTCGACCAGCACGTCGATCTCGCCGCTGGCCACAGCGCTGTGCGCGACGGCGGAACCCAGCCCGTCTCGGTAGGATACGCTGAAGCCTTCGCTTTCCAGCCGCTGGCCGATCAGGCGGGCAAGGATGTATTGCTCGGAAAATCCCTTCGCCCCTATCGTCACGCTGTCGTCGTCCCGCGACCCGCCGAACAGGGCCGCGCCCAGTAGCACCCAGGCAGAGGCCGCGATCCCCAGCAGGGCGATGCCGATGCCGCTCCACACGAACAGCCGTCTCCCCTGCGCGAAGCCGCGCTCGACCAGGCCCAGCAGTGCATCGGCGACCAGCGCCAGCCCGGCGGAGGCAAGGCAGCCTGCCAGTACCAGCGTCCAGTTCTGGGTCTGTAGCCCGGCGAAGATCGGGTCCCCCAGCGATGGCTGACCGATGGTCGTCGACAGGGTGGCGGCGCCGATGGTCCAGACCGCGGCGGTGCGGATTCCGGCCATGACATAGGGCGCGGCGAGCGGAGCCTCCACCAGTCGCAATTTCTGCCAGCCGGTCATGCCGACGCCGTCCGCCGCCTCCAGCACGCCGGGGGCCATGTGTTCGCGCGCGGTGACCGCGTTCCTCAGGATCGGCAGCAGGGCATAGAGCGCAAGGGCCAGCAGCGCGGGCAGGAAGCCGAGCGTGGGCAGGCCTTCGCCGAAGACGGCGCGGAGCGACAGGAGGATGGGAAAGAACAGGGCCAGCAGGGCCAGTGCGGGCACGGTCTGGACGAGGCTTGCAAAGCCAAGCGACAGGCGCGCAATCGCAGCGTTGCGGCTGGCCCACACCGCCAGCGGCAGGGCGACGAGGATGCCCAGCGCAATGGCGCAGGCGGCCAGCACGACATGGGCGGCCAGCTTGTCGCCAAGGGTGGTCAGCGCGGCCAGCACGTCACCCACTTTCCAGCTCCGCCAGCCGGTCCGCCTGGTGCCGCGGCACGGCGACCAGTTGCTGCGCCGCGTCCCCGCCCTTGCCGGCGAGCAGCGAGCGGGGTGTTTCGTCGGCGACGATGCGGCCCGCTTCCATCACCAGCACCCGGTCGGCCAGAAGCAAAGCCTCTGCCATGTCGTGCGTGACCATGACCGTGGTAAGGCCCAGCTGTGCATGGAGGGCGCGCACCCGTTCTCCCAGCGCGTCGCGCGTGACGGGATCGAGCGCTCCGAAGGGTTCGTCCATCAGCAGCAGTTCGGGGTTCCCGGCCAGCGCACGCGCCACGCCGATGCGCTGGCGCTGCCCGCCCGACAGTTCGGACGGCATCCGCCCGGCATAGCCTGCGTCCAATTCCACCATGTCCAGCAATTCGCCGATCCGATCCTGGCCAAGCCTGGCCCCGGCCAGCCTGGGGCCGATGCCGATATTGCGCGCGACGTCCATGTGCGGGAACAGGCCGATCGACTGGAAGACATAGCCGATCCTGCGGCGCAGGGCCGGGGCAGGCAGGCCGGAGACGTCCTCGCCGCCCAGCAGGACGCGGCCCGATGTCGGTTCGACCAGCCGGTTGACCGTTTTAAGCAGCGTCGACTTGCCCGATCCCGATGCGCCGACCAGCGCAACGAAGGCGCCATGCGCGATGTCCAGCGTTACGGTATCGACCGCGACGATGGCGTCATAGCATTTGCGGACATCATCGAACCGGAGGAAGGCAGGCCCTTCGCTCAAACCGCCAGCGACTTGGCAGGGATGGACAGGCGCACTTTCAGGCCGTCCTTGCCCCACTCGCGCTCCATCGATCCGTCCAGCTGCGATTTGACGCTCATGTCGAGCAGCGTGGAGCCGAACCCGCTGCGCTCGGGCACCTTGCCGCCCGGGGCGCCGGTCTCGTTCCAGTCGATCAGCACGGTATCGCCGCGTTCCGCCAGCGAAATGGTGACACGCCCTTCTTCACGCGAAAGTGCGCCGTATTTCGCCGAATTGGTTGCCAGTTCGTGGAAGATCAGGGCCAGCGGGGTTGCCGCCCGCTTGCCCAGCTTGACCGTCACGCCGGACACCTCGACCTGCTTGCCTTCGCCAATGCCATAGGGGGCCATCAGCACGTTCAGCAGGCCGCGCAGTTCGTTGCCCTTCTCGCTGCCCAGCGGGCGAACGAAGTCGTGCGCCCGGCCCAGTGCCCGGATCGCTTCGCCCAGTTCCTCGGCAAAGTCCTTCAGTTCGGGCCGGTTGCGCGCACGCAGCAGGACGAGGCCGGATACGACGGCGAAGATGTTCTTGATCCGGTGCGACAATTCGCGGGCCAGCAGGTCCCGGCTTTCCGACAGGCGGTGGCCGTCGTCGATATCGGTCAGCGTGCCGAACCACTGCGTTACATCGCCCGCGCTGTCATGCACGGGGACGCCGCGACCGATCATCCAGCGCCAAGTGCCATCGGACCGGCGGACCCGGAATTCCTGTTCGAAATGCTGGCCGCTCGCAAGCGCTTCGTCCCACGCATCGACATAGGCCTCCTGATCGTCCGGGTGAAAGACGGAGCGCGATGTCTCGTTGTCGGGCGGCGTGCTGGGATCCAGCCCGGTATATTCGTACCAGCGCTGGTTGAAGAAATCGATGTCCCCTTCCGCATTGGCGGCCCATGCAATGTCGGGAATGGAATCGGCCAGTGCGCCCAGCTTTTCCTGGCTGCGCTGCAATTCGGCATCGCGCACGAGGTCGCGCCGGCGCGCATGGAGCCGCCGCATGACGGCATCGCGCAGCACCTTCAGGCCTTCTTCCTGAATTTCGGTCAGGCCGTCGGGACGCGGGGCGCTGTCGAAAATGCACAGCGCCCCCACCGGCGCACCTTCGCTGGTTATCAGCGGAGCGCCTGCGTAGAACCGGATCTTCGGCGGGCCAGTCACCAGCGCGTTGTCGGCGAAGCGGGGATCTTCCTTCGCATCGGGCACGACCATGATCGTATCGCCCAGCATGGCATGACCGCAGAAGCTGACCGAGCGATCGGTTTCGCGTTCCTCTATCCCGTCGCGGGCGAGGAACCACTGCCGCCGTTCCTCTACGATGGAGACGGTGGATGTGGGCGCATCGCACAATTTTGCGGCAAACCGCACGATTCGCTGAAGCTCGTCGTCATCCTCCAGCACGTCGAGCCCGAACCCTGCCAAAAACGGGAGGCGCACGGCATCCTCCTGTTTTGCAGGATCGGGCGCCGTATCTTGCGGCCACGGTGCGGTCGGTACCATCATCACGGAGGAAGATTCCTTCATTTCCCGTCGCATACAAGATTGGCCGCAGGGGGCAAGCTTGAAGGAATGGCGCTATGCAAAAAACCGCGTTATTCTAACGGGTTGCTGATTGATACCTGCATGAGGTTTGCGCGCGCTGCGTGCCTTGCTATGCGCAGGCGCAACAAACACGGCCATCGTCATGGCCGGTATCCCCAGGAGAGACCATGCGCGCGACCCCCGATTTTGATTTCCAGCTCGGCGAAACCGCCGACATGATCCGCGAGACCACAGGCCGCTTCGCCGACGAGGTCATCGCCCCGCTGGCGGAGAAGATCGACCGCGAGGACTGGTTCCCGCGCGAATTGTGGGAGCAGATGGGCGAGCTTGGCCTGCACGGCATCACGGTGGAGGAAGAGTTCGGCGGGCTGGGCCTCGGTTATCTCGAACACGTGATCGCGTGCGAGGAAATCGGCCGGGTCAGCGCCTCGGTCGCGCTGAGCTATGGCGCGCATTCCAACCTGTGCGTCAACCAGATCCGTCGCTGGGGCAATGACGAGCAGAAGCGCAAATACCTGCCCAAACTCATCAGCGGCGAACATGTCGGCAGCCTCGCCATGTCGGAAGCGGCTGCAGGGTCCGACGTCGTCTCGATGAAGCTGAAAGCGGAGACCGTGCAGGGCGGCTACCTCCTGAACGGGACCAAGTTCTGGATCACCAATGCGCCCGAGGCGGACACGCTGGTCGTTTATGCCAAGACCGATCCCGAAGGCGGTTCGAAAGGCATTACCGCCTTCCTGATCGAGAAGGGCATGAAGGGTTTTTCCATCGGCCAGAAGATCGAGAAGATGGGCAATCGCGGTTCTCCCACGGCAGAGCTGGTGTTCGACGATTGCGAAGTGCCGGAGGAGAACGTGATGGGCCCGCTGCATGGCGGTGTCGCCGTGCTGATGAGCGGCCTCGATTACGAACGCATCGTGCTGTCGGGCGGCCCGCTGGGGCTGATGCAGGGCTGCCTCGACACAGTCTTGCCCTATGTCCGCGAGCGCAAGCAGTTCGGCAAGCCCATTGGCAGCTTCCAGTTGATGCAGGCAAAGGTGGCGGACATGTATGTCAGCCTCCAGCAGGCACGCAGCTATGTATATAATGTCGCGAAGGCGGCGGATGCCGGGCAGACGACGCGGTTCGATGCGGCGGGCGCGCTGCTCAATGCGTCGGAACGCGCGGTCGAGCTGTCGAACCAGGCGGTGCAGGCGCTGGGCGGCGCGGGCTACACCACCGACTGGCCGGTCGAGCGGTTCTATCGTGACGCGAAGCTGCTCGACATCGGCGCGGGCACGAACGAGATCCGCCGCATGCTGATCGGCCGCGAACTGATCGGGGCGGCGGGGTGATGGTGACCGATCGCGCAATTGCGGGGTCATGCCTCTGCGGTGCCACAGCCTATGCCCTCTCTTCTCCTTACGACCGGCTGGAAGTGTGCCATTGCATTCAATGCCGACGCGCCAACGGCAGTGCGTTCCACATGGTGGTGCCGGTGACCGAAGAGCAGGTCGAATGGCAGCGCCGAGACCGCATAAGCGAATACGAGAGCAGCCCCGGCAAGGTCCGCGCGTTCTGCTCGGGCTGCGGCGCGCCCGTCTACAGTCGCCGTGATAGCCGCCCCGGACGCCTCCGTCTGCGCGCCGGGCTGATGCCCGACCTGCCGAAACCGCGCGATCTCGCCCAGCAATACGGCGAATACGCCTTGCCGTGGATCGAAACGCTCGCAAAACTTGTGGCCCAACCCGAAGAACCCGTACCATGACCGCACACGTTCTCACCTCCACGCTCGATCGCGAGGCGCCGGATGCCAAGGCGCGTTTCGAGCACAACACATCGCTCGCCGCGGACCTGCGCTCGACCGTCGCCGCTGCCGCACTTGGTGGCTCGGAAGGCAGCCGCGAGCGCCATGTGTCGCGCGGCAAACTGCTCCCGAGGGAGCGCGTCGAGCGGTTGCTCGATCCGGGCAGCCCGTTCCTCGAGATCGGCCAGCTTGCCGCCAACGGCATGTACGGCAAGGACGCAATCAACGGTGCAGGGCTGATCGCCGGGATCGGACGCGTGTCGGGGCGGCAGGTCATGATCGTGTGCAACGATGCCACGGTGAAGGGCGGCACCTACTATCCGATGACGGTCAAGAAGCATCTTCGCGCGCAGGAGATCGCGCAGGAGAACCGGCTGCCATGCATCTACCTCGTCGACAGTGGCGGGGCGAATTTGCCGCACCAGGCCGAGGTCTTTCCCGACCGCGATCATTTCGGGCGCATCTTCTTCAACCAGGCCAATATGTCCGCGCTCGGCATCCCGCAGATCGCCTGCGTGATGGGCAGCTGCACCGCGGGCGGGGCTTACGTTCCCGCCATGTCCGATGAGACGGTAATCGTGCGCAATCAGGGCACGATCTTCTTGGCCGGACCGCCACTCGTAAAGGCTGCGACGGGCGAGGAGATCAGCGCCGAGGACCTTGGCGGCGGCGACCTCCACGCGAAGAAATCGGGCGTGGTGGACCACCTTGCCGAGAACGACGAGCACGCGCTTACCAACGTGCGCGATATCGTCAGCCATCTGGGCGACAACCACGCAGCGGCGAAGGACATCGACCTGCACGACCCTCGCCCGCCCAGGTTCGACGCCGACGACCTCTATGCCATCGTGCCGGAGGACGTGCGCGCACCCTATGACGTGAAGGAAATCATTGCGCGGCTGGTCGACGGCAGCGAGTTCCACGAGTTCAAGCAGCATTACGGCAGCACGCTTGTCTGCGGCTTCGCGCATATCTGGGGCATGCCGGTGGCGATCCTCGCCAATAACGGCGTGCTGTTTTCCGAAAGCGCGCAGAAGGGCGCGCATTTCATCGAGCTGGCCTGCCAGCGCCGCATCCCGCTGCTGTTCCTCCAGAATATCTCCGGTTTCATGGTCGGCGGAAAATACGAGGCGGAAGGCATCGCCAAGCATGGCGCGAAGCTGGTGACAGCCGTCGCCACCGCCACCGTGCCCAAGGTCACCGTGGTGATCGGCGGCAGCTTCGGCGCAGGCAATTACGGCATGTGCGGCCGCGCCTACAGCCCGCGCTTCCTGTTCACCTGGCCCAATGCGCGCATCTCGGTGATGGGCGGCGAGCAGGCCGCCAGCGTCCTCGCCACCGTCCACCGAGATGCCGATAGCTGGACCGAGCAGCAGGCCGAGGAATTCAAGGCCCCGATCCGTCAGAAATACGAGGACGAGGGCAACCCCTATTACGCCACCGCCCGCCTGTGGGACGATGGCGTGATCGACCCGGCCCAGACCCGCGACGTGCTGGGGCTCGCCTTCGCCGCGACGCTGGAGGCTCCCGTTCCGGAGCGTCCGCAATTCGGCGTCTTCCGGATGTAGAGCTGCGGTTCGCGGGGGAAGGAACCGATCCGCCGTTACCGTCGTTCGGTCAGGTAGAGGGGCTTGGACGGAGACGAGGAGAGTTTTCGTGAGCCAGAATATCCTGACCCTGCTTTTCATCGGGCTGGTGCTTGTCATCGCGATTGCTGCGTGGCTGACCCTGCGCAAGCGGCGAACCGACCATTTGCGCGACCGCTTCGGTGACGAATACAATCGCACGGTGGGCGATGCCGACAATCGCGGCAGGGCCGAAGCCGAGCTGGAAAAGCGGGAAGAGCGGGTCGATGCGCTGCAGATCAGGCCGCTGACGGCGGAGGAGCACGGCCGCTTCGCCGATGAATGGCACGACGTGAAGGCGACCTTCGTCGACAGCCCCACGGAAGCGACGCTCCACGCCGACCGCATGCTGGGCAACATGATGAAGACCAAGGGTTTCCCGATGGCCGATTTCGATCGCCGTTACGAAGACCTGACGGTCAATCACGGGGATGTGGCGCGCCACTACCGTGACGGACACGAGATCGTCGACCGGCATTCGGCAGGCAACGCCACGACCGAGGATTTGCGCCAGGCGATGAAGCATTACGAGGCGTTGTACGACCATCTCGTATCCGACGCCGAGGGCCCGGTTGCAGGCGGAAACCGTGTCACCGGCCGTGATATAGACGGCGATGGACGGCCTGAAGGCGCTACTGTGAATTAAGCGCCGGTCCCGGCCAAAAGGCAGGGTCGCAAAAGCATCCCCCGCTGCTAAGAGGTGGCGGGGGAGAATTCCGTCTTGTCTGACAAAGCGCGCCGAAAGCCGTCGATCCTGTCGCGTATCGTGCGGCGCATCATCTGGTGGATCTATCGTTTCCAGGGCTGGAAGATCGATAGCGGGCTGCCCGATATTCCGAAATTCGTGATCGCGGGCGCGCCCCATACCTCGAACTGGGACTTCGTGTTCTTCACGGGCGCCACGGCGGAAGAAGGTATCGCGCCCAGCTTCATGGGCAAGCACACGCTGTTCACCGGCTTCATGAAGAACTTCATGTACGACATGGGCGGCGTGCCCGTGGACCGGACGCGGCGCGCAAATTATGTCGAACAGGTGGCAGACGCGTTCGCTGCGGCGGACCACCTGGCCCTCGTCATAGCGGCGGAGGGTACGCGATCGTCCGACGGGGAATGGAAATCGGGGTTCTGGCACATTGCGCGCGCCGCCAAGGTGCCGGTCGTGGTGACATGGGTATCGTGGGACAGCCGCACCCTGGGCTTCAGCGAACCGATCTGGCCCAGCGACGATTATGCTGCGGACCTTGGAAGGATTGCCGACTTCCTGCGATCGAAGCGCCCCGAATACGAGCGCTACAAGGTGCTGGAGGCGCAGGCCGAACGCTTGAGGATGGAAGCTGAGACGACATGACCGATGCGCTGCTGCTGAATGCCGCGATACTGGTGGGAATCGTGCTGGTCCTGTGGGCCCTGTCCGTCGCAATCGACGACGTGTCGTTCATCGACGCCTTCTGGGGCGCCGGCATGGCGGTCATGGCCATCACCAGCTGGCTCCAATTGCCGGACCGCGGACCTGCGGCGAACCTCCTGCTCGCCATGACCTGCGCATGGGGCTTTCGCCTCGGCATCTATCTCTTCGCGCGCTGGTGGAAAGACGGGGAAGACCAGAGATACAAGCGCATGATGCGAAAGGCGCGAGAGAAGGGGCGCGCCGCCTTCGCCCTGTCGGCCCTGTTCAAGATATGTCTGGGACAGGCCCTACTGCTGTTCCTGGTGTCCAGCCCGGCGCAGGTCGGCATTCTCGCCGCCGGGAACGACAGCGGGATTACCGGCCTTGCATGGGCAGGCCTTGCCCTGTTCCTGGTCGGCATCTTCTTCGAATGGGTCGGGGACTGGCAATTGCAGCGGTTCAAGTCGAACCGCGCCAATGAAGGCGAAATCCTCGACACCGGCCTGTGGCGCTACACCCGCCACCCCAATTATTTCGGCGATGGCTGCGCGTGGTGGGGTATCTGGCTGGTTACCGCTTCGGTCGGCTGGGAATGGGCGCTCTACACCATTGCCGGGCCGATCTTCCTGACCTTCACCCTGACGAAGTGTCGGGCGCCGCCCTTCTGGAAAGCGGCATGAAGAAGAAGCGCGGCGGGAAGTACGAAGATTACATCGAACGGACCAGCGCTTTCATCCCCTGGCCTCCGAAGGACGCAGGCTGAGCTTTTCTCTGGCATCCACTTTCGCACGGTTTGCCTGAAACTTTGGACCCGGCTGGCCGTTGGTCAGGTAATCACTTGCAACAGAGGATACCTCAATGAAAACCCTGACACGCCTTGGCCTTGCCGCCCCGCTCGCCCTTGCCCTTGCTGCATGCGGCGGCGCCGAAACGGACGAGCGGGTGGTCGATGACGGCACGACTGCCGGCGTCGATGTCGATGTTCCGGAAGTGGACGTCGAATATCCCGAAGTGCCCGTCGATGCGCGCGGCACCGTCGATTACCAGCGCACCTACACCAATGCGGGCAGCGCTGGCGGCGCGTCCTCGATCACGCTCGGCGCGAACGACAGCTATACCATGGTCGGTGCCGACGGAACGGAGACGACCGGCACGTTCAACTGGTATTCGGACAACAGCCGCATCCTGATCCGCGAGAACGGGGAAAGCCAGGTCTACGCGGTGGCCGATGGCGCGCTCTACCGCCTGGCGGACGAGAATGCCGATCCCAATGGCGCACGCGATGCCGGCACGACCTATATGGCCGCCCAGTAAGCGGGCGCTGCTCCTTTCGGGGAGACGGTAGAAAGGGCCGCCGGTTCGTTCCGGCGGCCCTTTTCTTATGCCGCTTCGCCGCCTAGATCGGCGGCATGACAGAGGATGGACGATGAACGCGCCGATGAACGATGCAGGCGAGCGCGCGCACCTCGTGGCGCAGGCGCTGGAGCTGACGCGAACGGAAGGCAAGGTCGTGACCCGCGCCGATCTCGCCCGGGCAACGGGTTCTTCCCGCAGCAAGATCGACCGGTCCTTCCCGGAAGAGGACATGCTGTTCGACGGCGTGGCGGAGGCGTTCTACCAGCCCCAGATCGAGGTGATGGAGCAGGTCGTCGACAGCGATCTCCCGCCGCGCCGCAAGCTCTATGAATTCATCGCCCGCCGTTACCTGATGCTGCGCGACGATTTCCGCCGCGATCCGGCCGGTTTCCGCGCCTTGTGCGAAGCGGGTTCGGACGCGGCCGAGCGGGTCAGGGGCTATGTCGACCTCGCCGACCATTACCTCGCCATGATCGTTGCCGAGGCGCAGGGCGAAGGTGCGCTGCCCGGCCTCAAGATCGACGAGGCGCTGCCTGTCATCAACCAGATGGTGCTGTGCTATACCATGCCCGACATGATCGCCCTCATCGACCAGCGCCTGAACGAGCGGAAGCTGGCCCGGATCGTCGATACGATCTTCTACGGCCTGTCGGGCAAGGATGGCGGCGCGGCGCCGGTCGCGGGACTGCGCGCGGCGGACTGAAGCGCCGCCGCGACTGGTGCGCCCGGGGGCCTAGAGGTCCTGCGCCGCAGCCCAGGCCGATGCCCACGCCCACTGGAAATTGTAGCCGCCCAGCCAGCCGGTGACGTCCACCGCTTCGCCGATGGCGTAAAGGCCCGGCACCGACTTTGCCTCCATCGTGCGGGACGACAATTCGCCGGTGCTGATGCCGCCTGCAGTGACTTCCGCCTTGGCGAAGCCTTCCGTGCCGTTCGGCATGAATTGCCAGCGTTTCAGCCTCTCGCCCGCCTGGCGTAGCGCCTTGTCCGAAAGGCCCTGCAGCGGGCCGGACAGGCCCAGCCGCTCCGCCAGCACGCGGGCGAGGCGTTCCGGCAGGTGTTCGCGAAAGAGCGCCGTGACATCGGTCTGGCTGGCCTGCCGTTTGCGCTCCAGCAGCCAGTCCGCGCGCTCGTCGGGGAAGAAATCGACCGCCACCGGCTCGCCGTGCTGCCAGTAGCTGGAGACCTGCAGCATGGCCGGGCCGGACAGGCCGCGATGGGTCAGCAGCGCCGCCTCGCGAAACGACGCGCCGGTCTTGCCCTTGCCGGCGGAGGCGACGACCTCGGCGGATACGCCCGACAATTCGCGGAACAGCACGTCTTCCCCGCCAAGGGTGAAGGGCACGAGGGCGGGTCGGGGCTGCACGATCTTCAGCCCGAACCGCCGCGCCAGGGTGTAGGCGAAATCGCTCGCCCCCATCTTCGGGATGGACGGTCCGCCGGTGGCGATGACCAATCGGTCCGCAGTCAGCGCGCGGCCATTCGCCATGACCGCGAACCGTCCGCCGTCCTGCACCACCTCGGTGACGTCCTGTCCGGTCATGATTTCGGCCGCGCCGCCATCCCTTGCCGCAGCGCATTCGGCCAGCAGCATGTCGACGATCTGTTTCGACGGGCCGTCGCAGAACAGCTGGCCCAGCGTCTTTTCGTGCCAGGCAATCCCGTGCGCTTCCACCAGCGCCAGGAAGTCGCGCGGGCGATAGCGGCTGAGCGCGGATTTCGCGAAGTGCGGATTGGCCGACAGGTAATGCTGCGGACCTGCGCCGATATTGGTGAAATTGCACCGGCCTCCGCCGGAGATCAGGATCTTGCGGCCGACCTTGTCCGCTTTCTCCAGCACGGCGACGCGGCGCCCGCGCTGGGCCGCCTGCGCGGCGCAGAACAGGCCCGCTGCACCTCCGCCCAGGATGATGGCATCGTAGGACATGGCCCGGCTGCTCTCAGCGATCCCCGGGTTCCAGCGGTACGGAATGGACCTCGCCATTGGACAATTCGCGATATTCACGCAGCACGGTCCAGCCGGCAATGAACAGTCCGGCGACCAGCGGCCCGATCACGATGCCCGACAGACCGAACGTGGCCAGCCCGCCCAGCGTCGTCAGCAGGACCACCCAGTCGGGTATCCCCGTGTCTCGCCCCACCAGGATCGGGCGCAGCAGATTATCCGCCATGCCTATGACGAACACGCCGGAGGCCAGCACAACCAGCCCCTCCCAGATGCTGCCTGTAGCCAATAGCCAGATGGCCGCCGGGCCCCACACGATGGCGGGACCGATGGCCGGCAGCAGCGAGAATATGCCCATCAGCACCGCGAACAGCACGACGGACGGAAGGCCCACGATCCAGAAGGTCAGCCCGCCGAGAATGCCCTGCACGATGCCGACGACGAACGTGCCCTTGATCGTCGCGCGCACGATGTTGAGGAAGCGCTCGCCCAGTCGCTCTGCAATGTCGTGATCGACGGGCAGAGCGCGCAGGATTTCTGCGCCCAGCCGCGTGCCGTCGCGCAGCAGGAAATACATGACATACAGCATGACGCCGAGCGCGAGGAACCAGCCGAGCGCGCTGCCGCCGATGGACACGGCCTGCCGCGCAATCAGCCCGGCGCTTTCCGCGACCAGTTGCTGCAGGCGGTCCTGGATTTCGGCGAGATTGGTCAGGCCGCTGCTTTCCAGCTGGGCCTGCATTCCTTCGGGGAGGGCGGTAATGATGTCGCGGAACCAGCCCACGATGTCGATGCGCCCTTCGCGAAAGGCGACGACGATGCGCGCCGTCTCGCGCACGACGACGCTGCCGACCCAAAGCGCCGGCAACAGCACGGCGAACAGGATGACCACCAGCGCCGCCGCCGCCGCGCGGTTGGGATAGGTCGGCATCCGGGCCAGCATCCAGTCGTAGAGCGGGCGGAAGATGATCGCCGCCATCGCCGCCCACAGCAGGGGCGAGATGAACGGCCAGACGATGTAGACCAGGCCCGCCGTCAGCAGGAGCAGCAGCAGGACGAAGCCTCCCTGTTCGATATCGATGATACGTTCGCGGTGGTTCATGGCCGTCTCTTCACTCTGCGCGGCGTCCAGTCGCTGGGGGTCCGCCGGTCCGACAATGCATAGCGCAGGCTGGCCCCGATCATGAGCGCGGCAAGCGCGATGATGCCGATGGCCCAGACCGAGTGCGGCAGCAGCAAGGCAGCCTCCAGCTGGCCGGTGTCGGACAGCATCGTACCGCCCCCGATATCGGCCTGTTCCATCAGCAGGTAATCCCACTGCGCGAACATGGACAGCGCCGCCTGCAGGCCCAGCAATTGTAGGGCGAAACGGTCCAGCCACGGCGTGCCCTTCAGCCCGATCGCGACGAGCCCCGCAGCAATCAGCGGCAGGACGATCCAGCCGGTCATCCCGTCGACCCAGATGACGGTCGACAGCGCGATGGCAGCGGCCAGCAGGAACAGGGCCGGCTTCCACGCGCGCGGATGGGCCGAGGCGATGATCAGCAGCGAACCGATAATGGCGGGGCCGATGGGACCGGCTGCGCTGATGGTCGCTTCCTTCAGCCGCGTACCGCGCAGGGGGCCGTAGGATTCCGCAACGCCCGATCCGTCGGGGAAGAGGACCAGCCGCTCGAAATCGTAACCGACCATGACCGCCGCCATGCCGTGGCCCATTTCATGGAACCAGGTCGACAGGATCATGAAGGGGTAGAGCACCAGATTGCCGAGCGGCAGCAGCGGCAGCACGATCAGGATCGCGCCCGCCAGCACCAGCGCCTTGATATGCTCTTCCCGAGAATGGATGGCCGGCGTCAGGCCCACATTCGTCCCGCAGGATCAGACATCCAGGTTCGCCACGTTCAGCGCATTGTCCTGGATGAATTCGCGGCGCGGTTCGACAACGTCGCCCATCAGGCGGGTGAAGATCTCGTCGGTCACGTCGGCATCCTCGACCTTCACCTGCAGCAGCACGCGGTGATCGGGATCGAGCGTGGTCTCCCACAGCTGCTCCGCATTCATCTCGCCCAGACCCTTGTAACGGGAGATGGACAGGCCCTTGCGGCCCGCCGCCAGCACGGCGTCGAGCAGCTGCGTCGGACGCGTGATGGCATCGTCATCGGTGAAGGACGGGCTTTCGCTGTCGACTTCCTCATCGCTTTCGGGGTCGGGAGCGGTGGTTTCCCCGCTGGAGGACCGCACGAGGCGTGCGGCCGTGTCGTAGATGTCCGCTTCTTCCTGCGCAACGGAGTGCAGCTTGCGCGCCTCCGCGCTGTCGAGAAATTTCGCCTCGATCAGGTGGACGTCGGTCACGCCGCGCCACAGGCGTTCGAACCGCACCCCGCCATCATCGGTCAACGCGGCGGTCCATTCCGCCTCCGGGTCGCCCATGTTCAGGCGCCGTGCGGCCTTTTCCATCGCTGCGGCACTGGCCGTGCCTTCGGGGTCGAGGACGCCGGCGAGCGCCATTTCCTCGATGATCTCGTCGCTGTACTTGCGCGGGGCGAAGGCGATCAAATTGCGCATCCTCAGGCCGTGCTCGACCAGAGCGCGGAGGTCTTCTCCGGCGCGCTGCGTGCTGCCGTCGTCCAGCATCCGCCCCTGCAGGCCGCCGTCGATCAGGTAACGGTCCAGCTCGCGGTCGTCCTTCAGATAGACTTCGCTGCGGCCCTTGGCGACCTTGTAGAGCGGCGGCTGGGCGATGTAGAGATGCCCGGCCTTCACGATTTCCGGCATTTGCCGGTGGAAGAAGGTCAGCAGCAACGTGCGGATATGCGCGCCGTCGACATCGGCGTCGGTCATGATCACGATCTTGTGATAGCGCAGCTTTTCAAGGTTGAATTCGTCGCGCAGGCCGGTGCCCATCGCCTGAATCAGCGTGCCCACTTCCTTGGACGAGATGATCCGGTCGAACCGGGCGCGTTCCACGTTCAGGATCTTGCCCTTGAGCGGCAGGATGGCCTGCGTCTTGCGGTCGCGGCCCTGCTTCGCGCTGCCGCCTGCCGAATCGCCCTCCACCAGGAACAGTTCGGAATTGGCAGGATTGCGATCCTGGCAATCGGCCAGCTTGCCGGGCAGGCTGGCAACGCTCATCGCGCCCTTGCGGCTCATCTCGCGGGCACGGCGCGCAGCCTCGCGGGCGGCGGCGGCGTCGATGATCTTCTGGATGATGGCCTTCGCATCGGCCGGGTTTTCCTCCAGCCATTCGGTCATCTTCTCGCCCATCAGCGATTCCAGCGGCTGGCGCACTTCGGAGGAGACCAGCTTGTCCTTCGTCTGGCTACCGAACTTGGGATCGGGCAGCTTGACGCTGACGATCGCGGTCAGGCCTTCGCGCATGTCCTCGCCCGACAGGCTGACCTTTTCCTTCTTCATCAGCCCGCTAGAGGCCGCATAATTGTTCAGCGTGCGGGTCAGCGCAGAGCGGAACGCCGCCAGGTGCGTGCCCCCGTCGCGCTGCGGGATGTTGTTGGTGAAACACAGCACGTTTTCGTAATAGCTGTCGTTCCATTCCAGCGCGACGTCGATGCCGATGCCGTCCTTCTCCGCGGAAACGGAAATCGGCTCGGAAATCAGCGGCTGCTTGTTGCGGTCGAGATATTTGACGAAGGCCGCGATGCCGCCTTCGTAGAACAGGTCGTGCTCCAACGCTTCCTCGGGCCGGTTGTCGCGCAGCAGGATGCGCACGCCGGAATTCAGGAAGGCCAGTTCGCGGTACCGGTGCTCCAGCTTGTCGAAATCGAACTCGGTCACGTTCTTGAACGTGTCGTGGCTCGGCATGAAGGTGACGCGGGTCCCCTTCTTGAAGCCATTGTCGTCGGGGTTTTGCTCCACCTTCGGGGCATCGCCGGTGACTTCGAGGCTCTTCACCGCCTCCCCGTCCTCGAAACGCATCTCGTGGACCTTGCCGTCGCGCCAGATGGTCAGTTCCAGCCATTGCGACAGGGCGTTCACCACCGACACGCCCACGCCGTGCAGGCCGCCCGACACCTTGTAGGCATTGTCATCGGAGGTGTTCTCGAACTTCCCCCCGGCGTGCAGCTGGGTCATGATGACCTCTGCCGCCGACACACCTTCTTCCTTGTGCATGTCGACCGGGATGCCGCGGCCATTGTCCTCGACAGAGACGCTGCCATCGGGGTTGAGCTCGATCAGCACCAGGTCGCAGTGACCGGCCAGCGCCTCGTCGATAGCGTTGTCCGACACCTCGAACACCATGTGGTGCAGGCCGCTGCCGTCGTCGGTGTCGCCGATATACATGCCGGGCCGCTTGCGCACGGCATCCAGCCCTTTCAGAACCTTGATGGAATCGGCTCCGTATTCGCCCATCCGCTTCGCCCCGTTATCGGGAGTGGCGGCTGCGTTTTCGGGCTGCTGGGAAGTGTTTTCGTCCATCCCCTGCATATAGTCGCAGACGGGCGGAATCCCAAGCAATAGGCGGCATTTTGCCAGCTATTTTCCACCGCCCGAATTTCCCCCTGCCTGCAACCCTTTCGCAGGGCCGTGCGTTTGCGCTTCATGGTAATGATGCTGGTCGTCGTGGGGGTGGTGTCGGGCGCGCTGGTCGCCGGGGCGGCATGGGGCGTCTTCGGGCGGATGAAGCCTGCCACGGAAGGGTTCCTTATCGCGCTGGCGGGCGGGGCGTTGCTGGTATCCGTGGTGAGCGAACTGGTCGAACCCAGTATCGAGGCAAGCTCCGTCTGGATCGCGATGGCCGGGCTTGCCGCAGGCGCAATCGTGTTTTCGCTGCTCGACTATTTCGTCGACGAGAAATGGGGCAGCGATTCAGGCGGCGGCCTGCTGGCGGCCATTACACTGGACGGCGTGCCGGAAAACCTCGCGCTGGGCGTCGCGCTGATCGGCGCTGGTCCGGCGGAAATCGCGGCGCTCGCCGGGTCCATCCTGCTCTCCAACCTGCCCGAGGCGGCCGGCGGCGCACGGGAAATGGCAAGCGGGGGGCGTTCGCGCGGACGGGTCATCGGGCTGTGGATCGCGACCGCCGTGCTCCTGTCCGCAGCAGCCGTCGTGGGGAATGTCGCCCTTGCCGGTGCGGGCGACGAAACGCTGGCCGTCATCCGCTGCTTTGCCGCAGGGGCGGTGGTCGCCAGCCTCGCAACGGAGGTGTTTCCCAAGGCCTTCCGCGAAGGCCATCACTGGGCCGGAGTCGCGACGGCGCTGGGGGTCATCCTCGCCTTCGCGCTCGGCTCTCTTTCCGGGGGCTGAGGCGGCGCAAGGCCTGCGCGCTCTCGACACGGGGTCGGTGCGCCCTAAAAGAAAGCGCATGACCGACCACGACATCGCCGGACAGGCATTCCTCGAAAAGCCCTTCCATTCCTTCAGCGAAATGCTGGGGTTCTGGGCCAGGCGCCAGCCGGAAGCGATTGCCCTGCGCGATACCTCGGCAGAGCTGAGCTGGTCCGCGATGCATGACCGGATAGAACGCATTGCAGCGCGCCTGGTCGAAACCGGCCTGGAGCGCGGGCAGTCGGTCGCCATCCTCGGCACGTCGGGCGTTCCCTATGCGCTCGTCTTCCTCGCCGCGGTGCGCGCGGGCGGGGTGGCGGCCCCGCTCACCACCAGCGCCAGCCCGCAGCAGCTGGAAGGCATGGCCCGCGATTCGGGCGCGGCGCACCTGTTCATCGACCGGACCAAGCTTGGCGAACTGGGCGAGGATTTCATGCCCGGCCTGCAGCGCATCGTGCTGGACGAGGAACTGGACGCCTGGATGGCGCCCGAAGGGACGGTGGCCCCGCCCGTCACGCCGGAGAAATCGGACCCGTTCAACATCATCTATTCCAGCGGCACGACCGGTACGCCCAAGGGGATCGTCCATTCGCACGCCATGCGCTGGACGCAGTTCGCGGCTACGGGGCTTTCCTACCTGAAGGCCGGCGTCGATCCCGTCAGCCTCGCCTCCACGCCGCTTTACTCAAACACCACCATGGTCGCCTTCCTCCCCATCCTGCTGGCCGGCGGGACGGTGAACATCATGGGCAAGTTCAAGACGGTGGACTGGCTTGCCACCGCGCAGCGGTTCGGCGTCGCCATCACGATGCTGGTCCCGGTGCAATACCAGCGGCTGATGGACGAGCCGCGCCTGGACGAATTCGACCTGTCCGCGCTGAAGCTGAAATATTGCACCAGCGCACCGTTCCCCGCCGCGCTGAAGCGGCAGGTGCTGGAGAGGATGCCCGGCGCCCTTATCGAGATTTATTCCATGACCGAAGGCGGCGTCGTCTGCCTGCTTCAGGCGCATGAATTCCCGGACAAGCTGCATACGGTGGGCCGCCCTGCACCCAGCAGCGAGCTGATGGTGCTGGACGACGACGACCGGCCCGTACCCGCAGGCGAGCCGGGCAATCTGATTGGCCGATCCCAGACGATGATGGCGGGATACAAGAACCAGCCCGAAAAAACGCGCGAGGGATACTGGATCGATCCATCATCGGGCGAGGTCTGGCAGCGCATGGGCGATATCGGGCGGGTCGATGCCGACGGCTTCGTCGAGCTGGTCGGCCGCGCGAAGGACATGATCATTTCCGGCGGCTTCAACATCTTCCCCAGCGACCTGGAGGCGGAACTGGAAAAGGATCCGCGCGTGGCGGAGGCGGCCGTGATCGGCGTGCCCAGCCCGCAATGGGGCGAAACGCCGCTGGGCTTCGTCCGGCTGGAGGCAGGCGTCAGCCGGGACGAGGTTGCCGATATCCTTGCCGGCGTGAACGGCAATGTCGGCAAGACGCAGCGCTTGTCGGACCTTCATGCCATCGACGAGATGCCGCGCAGCCATATCGGCAAGCTGCTGAAGACCGAATTGCGGGACATGGCGGACCGGCTGGCTTGATCGAATGATGCCCGGCTGCTTTCGCGCATGGTCCGCCGGTCTTGGGGGAGGGGGGTATACCGGCGGACCACACGCTGTCGCCCCTTCATGAGGGGCGGCGACCCGGAAGGACCGGGTAAGGCTGCTATCCTGATCCCCGAGCAATACGGCCGGCAGGGCGGCGCGGTTACAGCAGGGTGCAGGGAAATCCATGAAACTCGAAACCGCGCGGGATATGGACCCGGTCGAGGGGGGAGAGAGGAGAAAGGATCTCACACCACCGCGCGGCCTGTTCGAGTGAATGCCGCCCGCTCCGCCCGGCAGTCCCGGATTTCGCGGCAGCAACACCTGGCCGGGAGAAATGTCTCGCCGGGCCTGCAGGAAACCGGCCTTGGGAACCGGTTCTAAACCTGCTGAAGGGCCGGACGGGGTGTCTTGGGAGGGAGAGAGAGGACTGCCACCGCCCGGCTTCGGGGAGCTATCTAGCGTTGCATGGCAGTAACCAAAAGCGAGATAATCGCATCGTCTGTGCAGTTCTTTGCAACATAGAGCGTTGAAGTTCCTCGGGCGTCCTGCGGGGCTGGCGCGTCGAGCCGCATCCATGTGCCGCGCCTCGCTGGACAGGAATTGCACCCGCTCGTAACGCACATGGCCATGCAGCCAGACCATCTCCCCGATTCCATCCTCATCGTCGATTTCGGCAGCCAGGTGACCCAGCTGATAGCGCGCCGCGTGCGCGAAGCGGGGGTCTATTCCGAGATCGCGCCCTTCACGCAGGGGGAAGAAGCATTCGAACGCCTCCGGCCCAAGGGTATCATCCTGTCCGGTTCCCCCGCAGGTGTCCCCGAGGAAGGCAGCCCGCGCGCGCCCGACGCCTTTTTCGAGGCAGGCATTCCGGTCCTGGGCATCTGCTATGGCCAGCAGGTCATGACGCACCAGCTCGGCGGCGAGGTGAGGCCGGGCCACGATACCGGGGAAGGCGGTGAATTCGGCCGCGCCTTCCTGACCGTGACGAAGGACTGCGCGCTGTTCGACGGGCTGTGGCAGGAAGGCGAGCGGCACCAGGTCTGGATGAGCCACGGCGACAAGGTCACGCGCTTCGCCGACGGGTTCGAGATCGTCGCCACCAGCGACGGCGCGCCCTTCGCTGTCATCGCCGACGAAAGCCGCAAGTTCTACGGCACGCAGTTCCACCCCGAAGTCGTCCACACGCCCGACGGGGGCAAGCTGATCGCCAATTTCGTGCGCCATGTCTGCGGGCTGGCCGGTGACTGGACGATGGCCGCCTATCGTGAAACGAAAGTGCGCGAGATCCGCGAACAGGTCGGCGACAGGAAGGTCATCTGCGGCCTGTCAGGCGGGGTCGACAGCTCTGTCGCTGCCATCCTGATACACGAGGCGATCGGCGACCAGCTGACCTGCGTCTTCGTCGATCACGGTCTGCTGCGCCTGAACGAACGCGAACAGGTCGAGACCATGTTCCGCGACCATTACAACATCCCGCTGGTCGTGGTGGATGCGGAAGAGATGTTCATGAGCGGCCTTGCCGGGGTCACCGATCCCGAGGCCAAGCGCAAGTTCATCGGCAAGACCTTCATCGACGTGTTCGAGGCCGAGGCGAAGAATGTCGGCGGCGCCGATTTCCTGGCGCAGGGCACGCTCTATCCGGACGTTATCGAGAGCGTCAGCTTCACCGGCGGGCCCAGCGTCACGATCAAGAGCCACCACAATGTCGGCGGCCTGCCCGAACGCATGGACATGGCGCTGGTCGAACCCTTGCGCGAGCTGTTCAAGGACGAGGTGCGCGAGCTGGGCCGCGAACTGGGCCTGCCCGACATGTTCGTCGGCCGCCACCCGTTCCCGGGGCCCGGCCTCGCCATCCGCATCCCGGGCGAGGTGACGAAGGAGCGCTGCGACATCCTGAGGAAAGCCGACGCGATCTATCTCGACGAGATTCGCAAGGCGGGCCTGTACGACGCGATCTGGCAGGCCTTCGCCGTGCTGCTGCCGGTCAAGACCGTCGGCGTGATGGGCGATGCGCGCACCTATGACAGCGTCTGCGGCCTTCGCGCCGTGACTAGCACCGACGGCATGACGGCCGACGTCTACCCCTTCGACGCCGCCTTCCTGACAGGCGTCGCCACCCGCATCGTGAACGAAGTGCAGGGCATCAACCGCGTGGTCTACGACTATACGTCGAAGCCGCCGGGGACGATTGAATGGGAGTGATATTGCAAGCGAAGTGCCGCGCGACCATCAGTTCGCACGGCAATTTAAAATCAGCCCTTGATATGAATCTCGATCGAGTCTTTTGAAATGCCGAAGTTGGCCGCGAGACCGGCCTTGGCTTGAGCAATCGTCAGTGCGCCAGTGGCTTGCAAGGACTCTATCTTTCTTTTGTGCTTTCGCGCCCGGACGAAAGTAACTTCATCGAGTTCCATGTTTACGTCGCGGGTCTCCCACCCCACCGATTGCCACGCGAGATTTTGCGAGCCTTTCCCTTCGCTTCGGTTGGCCCACCACGGGCGGTGCCGGAATGCGCTATCCGGAAGATTGCCGCCGACCAAGTCATTCACGCTCTCAAAACTCATGACGATCTTGTCTTCGCAAAGATCGCTCAAAAAGTCCGACAAACCCTGATACTTTTCCATATGCATGCCTTCTCCACTCCTACAGCACTTCCTGTTTGTGCATATGTATAAAAAGATAATTATAAGTCAATATGAATTTGCGCCTCCTGTCGCGAGGGCGGGTTGAAATGCAACTCCCCCTAGGCCCGGACCCGCGCACCGAAACGCTTCGCCGTTTGCAGCCGCTGCTGGTCCAGCGGTTCGGGCGGATCGAGCGGGCGGCGGCATCGTGGCGGGCGCCGGAATGGGTGCTGGTGCAAGGGGTCATCGGGGCGCGCACCAAGTCCGAGATTTCCAATGCTGCCACCCAGGGCCTGCTGGACCGGCATGGCAGCTGGGAGGCGGTGGCCGGGCTGCCGCTGGAGCAGTTGCAGGACGAGCTTTCCACCCAGACCTATCCCAACATCGCGGCGGAGCGGCTGAAGGCGAGCCTTACTGCGCTGATCGAGCGGCGCGGGCGCGTGGATCTGTCGCATCTTGCGGACATGGAGACGGGCGAGGCGATGCGCTGGCTGGAGCAATTGCCCGGCATCGGGCGCAAGATCGCAGCGGGCGTCATGAATGCCAGCACGCTCGATCGCCGCGCCATCGTGCTGGACGGGCATCATACCCGCATCCTCCAGCGCATGGGGCTGGTCCCCGCCAGGGCCAGCGCAACCCGTGCCTTCGAGGCGATCATGCCCGTAATGCCGCCCGAATGGAGCGCGGCCGATTACGACGAGCATCACCTGCTGATGAAGAAGGTCGGGCAGACTTATTGCCGCCCGTCCGCCCTCCATTGCGGGGACTGCCCGGCGCAGGCGCTGTGCGCGACGGGCCGGGAGCGTGCCCCTTAACCGCCGGCCATCGCCTTCGCGCTCAGGATCTCGATCCAGTAGCCGTCCGGGTCCTTGATGAAGGCGATGTGTTTCATCATGCCGTCTTCGGGCCGTTTCTGGAATTCGACGCCGTGCTCGTCGAAATGCGCGACCGCTGCCGCCAGGTCCGGCACGTCGAGCGCGATGTGGCCGAAGCCCTGCGGCTGCGCGTTGCCGTCGTGATAGACCGGGCCGTCCTCGTCCTCCGTGCCCCAATTGTGGGTCAGTTCCAGAACGCCTTGCCGGCTGAAGACATACTCGGTCGCTTCCGCATCGCCCTGCGGCACTTCGTCGTCGCTATCCGTGAAGCCGAGGAAATAGAGCGAGAACTCGCCCGCCTCCACATCCGCCTTGCGCAGCAGGGTCATGCCCAGCACGCCGCAATAGAAGGCGAGGCTCTTCTCCGGGTCCTTCACCCGCAGCATCGTGTGGTTGAGGGTGAAATCGTGCGGATTGGCTGTCATCGTTCGGCTCCCGTTGGAATACATGCCCGCAACCATCGGCTGCGCCCGTGCGTTCCCTGTCCATGCTGAGCGAAGAGCAGACCGAGACGGTGTATCAGCGGCTGGCGCAGGCCATGCCGGGGCGCACGAAGAATGCCAAGGGGCCCAAGGGGCAGCCCGACGCTTTTCGCAGCTGTATCTCCTGCATGCTCAGCGCCCAGTCGCTCGACACCAATACCGCGAAGGCGGCGCGCGCCCTGTTCGCGCTGGCGACGACGCCGGAAGACATGCTGGCGCTGGACGACCGCGCCATTGCCGCGGCGATAAAGCCGTGCGGCCTCTACAACATGAAGACACGCAATATCCGCATGTTCTGCGAGGCGCTGCTGGCAGAGCATGGCGGCACGGTGCCGGACACGCGCGAGGGTCTGTTGTCGCTGCCGGGCATCGGGCGCAAATGCGCCGATATCGTACTGAGCTTCACCTTCGGGCAGGACGTGATCGCGGTCGACACCCATGTCCACCGCGTGTGCAACCGCATCGGACTGACGCAGGCGAAGACGGCGGACCGGACAGCGCAGCAGCTTGAGGAACGCAGCCCCGGCTGGGCCTTTCGCGACGGGCACTTCTGGCTGATCCAGTTCGGCAAGCGCGTGTGCACGGCGCGCAGCCCGAAATGCGCCGAATGCCCTGTATCGGACCTGTGCGAATGGTATGCGGCCAACATCGCCGCGGCCTGATCGCTACCAGCCGAACCGTTACCAGCTGAAACCCGCGTCGATCGCGCGCTGCTCTGCCGGCGTGGTCGTGCGGCCGAGCATTTCGTTGCGATGGGGGAAGCGACCGAAGCGGTCGATCATCGCCTTGTGGCTGCGGGCGAAGGACAGCGCGCCGGGAACGTGGCGGGCGAAGATTTCCACGCACAGGCGCTGGTCGGCCCGGTCCTCGCTATGCATCAGCGGCATGGCGAGGAACTGGATTTCCTCGCTGGCCACGGCGCGGTGCCAGCCCCGGCGAAGAGCTGCATGGCTTAGCGCCAGCGCGAGCGGGTCGGATGCGAACGCTTTCGCAGTGCCGCCGAACAGGTTGCGCGGCACCTGGTCGAACAGGATGATTGCGCCCAGCGTCGTGGGAGGATCGATCAGGAATTCGCCCGGCGGACGATGCCTCAGCTGCTGCCAGTCCGATGAAAAACGCCGTTCCAGCAAACGATCGACCGCATCGGCGCCGCCGAACCAGTCGGCGGGGCCAAGCACGCCGAACCATATGCGCAGCACCTCGCTCGCCCAGTCGCGCCGCGCCAGCGCCATTTGCGGGCTTACCCCTCGTCCGCGGCGCGGGTGAAGGGGATGAAATCGCCGAGGAACAAATTGCCGGTGGGGTGTCCGCTTGAGCGGTCCTCGGTCCGGATCAGGTGGTTGCTGCACAGCCCGCCGAAGCTGCGCCGGGTGACCAGCCGGTCGCGCTTGCTCAGCAATTCGGGCTGGGCGGGGTAGCTCACATAGATCGTGCTGCCGTAATCGAACACGACGGCCGTATCCTCGATGATCGTCATGTTGCGCAGGCCCCGGCGCGGCAGGCAGGTCTGCGGCTCGCCCGCGACGCGGTTTTCGGTCAGGCGGACCAGGCGTTCCTCGCCTTCTGTCAGGAGGCTTTGTCCTTCGACCGGATTGCCCTGCGTGGGCCCGTCCTGCGCTGCGGCGGGAATGGCCGGCGAGAGAGACAGTGCGAAGGCGGCAATTGCGGCGGGATAGGAGATGGTCATGGAAACGGTCCTCGATCTGGGCGGACATGATAGCATGGCTTCATGAACCCGGATTGAGCGGGCCGCATGCCCATTCCGACCGGCGGCGCTTACCGGTGGCCGGGATCGGCGCCTTCGGAAATGTCCGTCAGCTGCGACTGGTCGACCCCGTCCGCCGGGCCGCCTTCCAGCACGAAGCGCCGGTCGCAATAGCCGCAATCGACATAACCATGCTCGTCGATCTGCAGGTAGATCTTGGGATGGCCGAGAGCCGCGGGGCGATAATTCTCTCCGCTGCGGATGTCGGTCGCGCCATCGCACCACACGCGGGTGGTGGTGACCTTGCTTACTTCGGGAGGGGCGATGCTCATGATGCATCTGCCCATACTGCGCCCGCGGGCGGGTGGCAATGCAATCGGCAGCCTACTGGAAGTCGACCTGTACGGTGAACGTGCCGGTATAGACGCCCGGCAACTGGTCCGCCGCAACATCCAGGGTTCCACCCACCCGGAAATCATACTCGGTCAGGCCCCACCAGCCCGGCACGGTAAAGATGAAGATCTGGCGCGTGCGATCGAAATCCGAAGTCAGGTCGCGGATCGTCATCGTCGCGGACGGATCGGTCTCGTGCGTGATTTCGACCGTGCTCGGAAGAATAGGCGAATAGCCGGTGGGATACTGGATCCCGACATCGCGTTCCAGCAGGAAACTGGCCGCCCGCGATCCGCCCATCGGAATCGTCCCCCCGGTATTGGTGACGCCGCCATCGGGCGCTATGGTCACGGTTCCGGCGACGCCGGTTGCTATGATGCTGCCGAAATCGAGGTCCCCGGTATTGGAAAGGGAACTGGCGGTACTGATTGCGACGGCGGTTTCGGCCGTCGATGCGTTTGCATTGGCATTGGCCGAGGTCTGCGCGCTCGCCCCGGAGGATGCGAACAGCATGGCCAGCATGGCAAGAACGGCAATGGGCGCGCGCATTCCGGCACCCAGCGCCTGGCGCACGCGCGACGCAGCAGGCGCGAAGACACCTGCCACCGGTAATGCCGGAAAACGTGAATGGAGCGATCCCATGTCCGCACCCTTACCTGGCCAGCCGTTAACCCTCGCCATCCGGACATGGTTAAGAGCGCGCTAACGAAGTCCGCTCACGCTGTGCTAGGCGCTCGCGGCTGGGCGCCAGGTACGGCAGGCCGAACTGCAGGACCGTATGTTCGAACTCGCCGGTAAGCTCGCCTGATATTTGCCCTCGGAACAGGCTTTCGTTCGGGTTAATGCCGCTGGGCACTGGACGCAGCGGCCCCGCCCGGCGTAGGCGCATGGCCATGACCGATACGTCTCCCGCCATTGCGATCCGCGACCTTGTCAAACGCTATGCCGGGGAAAAGGGCGCCGAGGGGAAGCTGGCGCTGAAAGGCGTAAGCTTCGATGTTCCGCAGGGCGGGGTCTTCGGCCTGCTGGGCCCCAATGGCGCGGGCAAGTCGACCCTGATCAACATCCTTGCCGGCCTGGTTTCCAAGTCATCGGGCAGCGCGGAAATCTGGGGCTTCGACATCGATGCCCAGCGCCGCAACGCGAAACGCGCCATCGGTATCGTGCCGCAGGAAATCGTCTTCGACCCGTTCTTCACACCGTACGAGGTGCTGGAGAACCAGGCAGGCTTCTACGGCATTCCCAAGGCCGATCGGCGGAGCGAGGAATTGCTGGAGGCGGTGCGCCTGTCGGACAAGCGCGATGCCTATGCCCGCACGTTGTCCGGAGGCATGAAACGCCGCCTGCTGATCGCAAAGGCGATGGTGCATTCGCCCCCGATCCTCGTACTCGACGAACCGACCGCCGGGGTGGACGTGGAGTTGAGGCGGCAGCTGTGGGAATTGGTTACGCAGCTGAACGAACAGGGGGTCACCATCGTGCTGACCACGCATTACCTCGAAGAGGCGGAGGAACTATGCGACCGCATCGCCATCATCGGCAATGGCGAACTGATCGCGAACAAGCCGACGCAGGACCTGATCGGCATGGCCCGCGAGAAGATCGTGCGCGTCACCGTGGACAAGGTTCTGGGCGGCCCGGTGATGGAGGAAGGCTTCCTGAAGGCCGAGACGATCGAACCGCGCACGCTGGAAGTGACCTATGACCGCGACGCGATGAGCGCAGGCCAGGTGCTGGGCGTGATCCAGAGCCACGGCTATACGGTGGAGGACGTCACCACCCGCGAGGCGGACCTGGAGGACGTGTTCGTGCAGCTGACGGGCGGGGGCTAGGGCGATGGAACACGATATCCTGATTATCGGGTCGGGCGCGGCCGGCCTCACCGCCGCGCTGGCGCTGGCCGAACACAAGCGCGTACTGGTGCTGGCCAAGGGCTCGCTGACCGGAGGCTCCACCGCGTGGGCGCAAGGGGGGATCGCTGCGGTCCTCGACGCAGGCGACACGTTCGAGAACCATGTGCGCGACACGATGGTCGCCGGTGCGGGCCTGAACGACCGGGAGACGGTCGAGTTCGTGATCGAGCGTGCGCCCGAAAGCATCGACCGCCTGTGCGAGCTGGGCGTGCCGTTCAACCGGGATTCGGGAGACCTTCACCTCACCCGCGAGGGCGGGCATTCGCACCGCCGCATCGTCCATGTCGACGATGCGACCGGCTGGGCGGTGCAGGAGGCGCTGCTGAAAGCGGCGGAGGCCAATGGCAACATCACGCTGCTGCCGGGGCGCACCTGCGTCGATCTCATCACCAGCCGCAATGGCGAGAAATATTCGGGCGACGGGCGCGTGTGGGGCGCCTATGCGCTGGACGAGGCGACCGGCCGGGTGGAGGCGCATGTCGCCCGCGCCACCGTGCTGGCGGCTGGCGGCGCGGGCCGGGTCTACCAGTTCAGCACCGCCCCTCGCGGCGCGACCGGCGACGGGATCGCGATGGCATGGCGGGCCGGCGCGCGCGTCTCCAACATGGAGATGATGCAGTTCCACCCCACCTGCCTCTACAATCTGGAGGTCAAGAACTTCCTCATCACCGAGGCCGTGCGGGGCGAGGGCGGGCATTTGCTGCACCCGGAAACCGGGCACCGCTTCATGGCGGATTACGATCCGGAACGCATGGAACTGGCCCCGCGCGACGTGGTGGCCCGCGCGATCGACGACCAGATCAAGCGCTACGGCCTCGATTACGTCCATCTCGATATCAGCCACAAGCCGGCGGATTTCGTGCGCGGCCATTTCCCCACCATCGACGAGAAACTGTCCGGCCTCGGCATCGACATGACGGCGCAGCCGATCCCGGTCGTGCCCGCGCAGCATTATACCTGCGGCGGGGTGATCGTCGGGCTGGACGCAAGCACCGACCTGCCGGGCCTGTGGGCGGCAGGCGAATGCACCGAGAGCGGGCTGCACGGCGCGAACCGCCTCGCCTCCAACAGCCTGCTCGAATGCTTCGTCTATGGCGAGGCGGCGGCGAAGGACATCCTCGCGCGCTGGGACGAACTGCCGGAACCGCCTGCAATCAAGTCATGGGACGAGAGCCGCGTGACCGATTCAGACGAGGAAGTCGTGATCAAGCAGAACTGGACCGAGATGCGCCGCTTCATGTGGAACTATGTCGGCATCGTGCGCACGACCAAGCGGCTGGAACGCGCCCGCCACCGCATCCGCCTGCTGGGGCGGGAGATCGACGAATATTACGGCAGTTTCCGCGTGACGACCGACCTCATCGAACTCAGGAACCTGCACCAGGCGGCCTACCTGATCGTCGAGAGCGCGCTGCAGCGACACGAGAGCCGCGGCCTGCACTTCACGCTCGACTATCCCGAAACGGATCCGGTCGCGCGCGACACGGTGCTGGTGCCCTAGCGGCGCCGCGCAAGACCAAGGACCAAGGAGAGAGACCAGCATGCCCGAAGCCACAGCCAACAACCTGACCCTCCATTACGACGACCACGGCGATCCGGCGAACCCGCCCGTACTGCTGGTCATGGGGCTGGGCGCGCAGATGACGATGTGGCCCATGGAGCTGGTCGAGGCGCTGGTGACGCGCGGTTTCCGGGTCATCCGCTACGACAACCGCGATATCGGGCTCAGCCAGAAAATGGGCGGGGCGAAGGCGCCGGGCATGGTGCGTCACATCCTGTTCCGCCGCATCGGCCTGCGCCCGCGCGTGCCCTATACGCTGTCCGACATGGCGGATGACGGCATGGCGTTGCTGACCTGCCTCGGCATAGAGAAAGCGCATGTCGTGGGTGCCAGCATGGGCGGGATGATCGCGCAGCTGATGGCGGTGAACCATGCGGACCGCCTGCTGAGCCTGACCTCGGTCTTCTCAACCACCGGCAATCCGAAACTGCCACAGGCGGAAAAGGCAGCGATGCAGGCGCTGACGAAGCGGCCCGAATCGATGGAGGAGGAAGTGCTGGTCGAGCACGGGCTGAACGTCACCCGCGCCATCGGCAGTCCCGGCTATCGCCCCGATCCCGAGCGCCAGCGCGAGCGTGTTCGCGAAAGCGTGCGGCGCAGCGTCTATCCCGAAGGCATGGTGCGCCAGATGGCCGCGATCATCGACGATGGCGACCGCCGCGACCGGCTGAAATCGGTGAAGGTTCCAACGCTCGTCCTGCATGGCGAGGACGACCCGCTGGTCAAGGTCGAGGGCGGGCGCGATACCGCCGCCGCGATTCCCGGTGCGAAGCTCAAGACCTATCCCGGCTGGGGCCACGACCTGCCGGTGGAACTGGCGGAACCGATCGCGGATGACATCGCGGCCCACGCGCGCTCTTCCGCGTAATCGCCTGGGCATCCGACCGGTTGCGGGGGCGCGGTCGAGAAGGCGCGTTCGCGGGAGCGCGTTCGAGGGAGCGTGCGCGCCCCTCGCCGCGAAGCAAAATTGCGCGCCTCGATTCGATTGATTCAAAGCCCCCGCAGGCACCTTTTCCCGCGAAAAATTTTTGCCGTGTTTTATTTTCGGCCTTGCGCCTCGCGCCAGCCCAGCTTTGTCCACGCGTCGAGGTGTCTTGCGAGGGTAACACACAGGGGTGCAGGCCACCTTCCGGCGGTTAAATCGACCTTTACCCTATTGCGCGGCGCGGCCTCCTGATTCAGTATCTAGTGGTTCGCAAGGGTTGTGGACCCCAAAACCTAGTCAGGACGCCCGGTAATCGCGGATTCCCGCGAGGGGGAGGGGAGTCGCTGGCGGGAACGGGGCCGGAGCGGTCTGTGGACAAGACGGGGGGCAAATCCGGGACGGCAAAAACCGCCCTCGCTTCCTATATGCGAGGGGAGCATGGTTGCGCTCGACTCGCGGGAACGAATGTGGAACATCACCGGCAGCCCGCACGACTCGCGGCAAGCCGGCGCAAGAGCGTGAGGCGGACAATGGATTTCAAGGCTGGGGACGACAGGGTGACGGATACGGATACGCTGAACACGGACGTACAGGACGACGCGGCCACCCGTGCCGATACCCCCGAATCAGGAAACGCTGCCGCAGGCAGGAAGGCTGTAACGATGGACAAGAGCGACCCCGGCACCGACGCGCTGGCACAGGACATTGCCGGCGCGACCGCTGGCGCCATGGGCGAAGCGGCGAAGGCGATGGCCTCCGTCGCCGCGGCGAAGGATGATAGCAAGAAGGTCAACGACCGCCGCTTCACGATCACGACCGACGCGGAGCGGGATGCGAACCTGACCGAATTCGGCAAGGAAACGCTGATCGACCGTTACCTGCTGCCCGGCGAAAGCTTCCAGGACCTGTTCGCCCGCGTGGCCGACGCCTATGCCGACGACCAGGACCATGCCCAGCGCCTGTACGATTACGTCAGCCGCCTGTGGTTCATGCCGGCAACGCCGGTCCTGTCCAATGGCGGGACCAATCGCGGCCTGCCCATTTCGTGCTACCTCAATTCGGTGTCCGACAGCCTGAACGGCATCGTCGATACCTGGAACGAGAACGTCTGGCTGGCGTCCAAGGGCGGCGGCATCGGCACATACTGGGGCAATGTGCGCGGCATCGGCGAACCGGTCGGCCTGAACGGCAAGACCAGCGGCATCATCCCCTTCGTGCGCGTGATGGACAGCCTGACGCTGGCCATTTCGCAGGGGTCGCTGCGGCGCGGCAGCGCGGCCTGCTATCTCGACGTATCGCATCCGGAGATCGAGGAGTTCCTCGAAATCCGCAAGCCCAGCGGCGACTTCAACCGCAAGGCGCTGAACCTGCATCATGGCGTGCTGCTGACCGACGAATTCATGGAAGCGGTCCGCGCGGGCGACGATTTCGAGCTGAAATCGCCCAAGACGGGCGAAGTCCGCTCCACCGTCAATGCGCGCAGCCTGTTCCAGAAGCTGGTCGAGACGCGGCTGGCCACGGGCGAGCCCTACATCGTGTTCAGCGACACGGTGAACCGCATGATGCCCAAGCATCACCGCGACCTGGGCCTGAAGGTGTCGACCTCGAACCTGTGCAGCGAGATCACCCTGCCGACCGGCATCGACCATCTCGGCAACGACCGCACGGCGGTGTGCTGCCTGTCCTCGCTCAACCTGGAAAAATGGGACGAGTGGAAGGACGACAAGACCTTCATCGAGGACGTCATGCGCTTCCTCGACAACGTCCTGCAGGACTATATCGACCGCGCGCCGGACGAGATGGCACGGGCGAAATATTCCGCGCACCGCGAACGCAGCGTGGGTCTCGGCGTCATGGGCTTCCACTCCTTCCTCCAGTCGAAGGGCCTGCCGATGGAAGGCCCGATGGCGAAGGCGTGGAACGAGAAGATGTTCAAGCATATCAGCGCCCGCGCCGAAGAGGCGTCGCTGATGCTGGCCAAGGAACGCGGTCCCTGCCCCGATGCCGCCGACATGGGCGCGATGGAACGCTTCAGCTGCAAGATGGCGATCGCGCCGACCGCGTCGATCAGCATCATCTGCGGCGGCACCAGCGCCTGCATCGAACCGATCCCGGCCAATATCTACACCCACAAGACGCTGTCCGGCAGCTTCGTGGTGAAGAACCCGTATCTGGAAAAGCTGCTCCAGAAGAAGAGCAAGGATTCCAACAATATCTGGAACTCGATCCTGGAGAAGGGCGGCAGCGTCCAGCACCTCGATTTCCTGACGCCGGACGAGAAGGCGGTGTTCAAGACCAGCTTCGAGATCGACCAGCGGTATTTGCTCGAATTCGCCGCCGACCGCGCGCCCTATATCGACCAGGCCCAGTCGCTGAACCTGTTCATTCCGGCCGATGTCGACAAGTGGGACCTGATGATGCTGCACTTCCAGGCGTGGGAGAAGGGCATCAAGTCGCTCTATTACCTCCGCTCGAAGAGCGTGCAGCGCGCAGGCTTCGCCGGCGGTGTCGAGGCCGACAATACGTCGGACGCCAAGGAAATCGAGCTGAAGGCCGAACTGGGCGAACAGCAGACCGATTACGAGGAATGCCTGAGCTGCCAGTAGGCAGCTCAGTTTTTTTGACCTGAGGGGGAAAAGAAAAGGCCCGACAAATCCGAAGATCTGCCGGGCCATCGAACCGGGAGTTTCCTCCTCAGCTCTGTTTGCAACCGGACAATGCTCCGGCTCAGTTTCGAGGTCAAGGATACTCTCAAACAACTCACCGCAAATGAGAGTATCCTTATGACGATATGGAACAAAATTTTGGGCGAAAGTAAGCGCGAATACGCTTTTCGGATGTGTCACGATTCAGAGAATTTCGCAGGCCTTCCCGGGGTTTATATCATTACACGCATTGTGGATTTCTCTCGTGAAACGATGCTAGTCGAGGCTGTAAACGACCTTGCTGTCGGCGTCGATTGCTGTCGATCAATGCAAAACAATCGTTCCGTCGATGAACGCCTGACGCTCGGTGTCTTACTATGCCCGCAATCTGACGCAGAAGCGCGTGAAGCGATAGCCAATGACGTAAGGCGCGGAGTTCTGTTTGCCTCGCGCAACGATATGGCCGCATAAGTTTGGATCCATCGTGACCGCCTACCTCGTCTTCCGCATCGGTGGCACGGTGCTGCTGTTGATCCTCGCCTTCGTGTTCTGGAGCGGGGTCGGGCGCCGGCGGCGCACGATGGGGCGCGGCTTTGCCGCTGCCATGGCTGCGCTGGCCGCGATCTTCATCTGGCCGGTGATCGAACTGTTGATCTAGCCGTGCGGGTCCGCCCGGCACCCGGGTCCCCGACCGGTTACGCCGGGGCCATTCCGCGCTTCCCATGCTGCCTTCGCTGTGGTGTATTTCATGGCGAGGGGAGAGGGCGGATGCTGGGAATCATGGGACTGCTGGCGGGGCTCGGCCTGCTGATCTGGCTGGCGCTGCGCGATGTGAACATCATCTTCGCATCGGTCCTGTGTTCGCTGCTGGTGATTGCCACGAACGGCCTGCCGCTCGCCGCCAGCCTGAGCGATGCCTACACTTTCGGCGATCTGGGCGCCTTCACCTTTGCCGGGCGGTTCTTCCTTCTGTTCGCCGCCGGGGCCATGTTCGGCCGCGTGATGGGCGAAAGCCATGCCGCGACGTCCATCGCCATGGCCATGGTCCGCGCGCTGGGGGCGCAGCGGGCGCTGTGGATCACGGTGCTGTCCTGCGCGCTGCTGACCTATGGCGGGGTGGTGGTGTTCGTGGTGATCTTCGCCATGTACCCGCTCGGCCTGCGCCTGATGAAGGAAGCCGACATTCCCAAGCGCCTGTTCTGCGGCGCCGCGGCCCTGGGCGCGGGGACGTTCACGCTGACCGCGCTGCCGGGCACGCCGTCCATCCACAACGTCATCCCGACCCTGACCCTGGGGACGGACCTTTTCGCCGCCAGCGGGCTGGGCCTGTTCGGCGGGGCGCTGATGTTCATTCTGGGCATGACCTATCTCGAGCGGGAGCGGGTCCGGGCGCAGGCCGCTGGCGAGCGGTTCGAACCCGGTCCGCGCGATGTCATTCCCGACCTGGACAGCATCGCGCAGGACGTGCCGCCATGGTGGCTGGCGGTGCTGCCCCTGGTGCTGGTGATCGGCACGATCCTGGCGCCGCGCCTGCTGGCGCTGGCCGGGACGGACGGGGACATCGCCCTGCTGCAATTCGCCAATGCCCAGCCGGTGCTGTGGCCCTCCATCGCGCTGCTGCTGGCGAACGTGGTGGCGCTGGCGCTGTTTCCTGCAGTCAGGCGCGCGCCGCTGAGGGCGCTGGGGGAGGGGACGCAGGACGCGATCATGCCGCTGATGGCGACATCGGCAGTGATCGGCTTTGGCGGCGTGGTGGCGCAGACGGGCGGGTTTGCGCTGTTCACGCAGACGGTGCTCGGTCTCGACCTGCCGCCGCTCGTGTCCATGTTCGCCGCTGCCAGCGCGGTGTCGGGCATCACCGGATCCTCGTCCGGCGGCCTGCAGATCTTCATGGCGACGCTGGCGGAGCCCTACCTCGCGCTGGGTATTGCGCCTGAGGAGCTGCACCGGCTGGTCGCCATGGCCAGCGGAGGCCTCGATTCCCTGCCGCATTGCGGCGCGGTCATCGCGATGCTGACCATTACCGGCCTGACGCACAAACAGGCTTACAAGGATATCGGCATGGTCACCGTGGTCGTGCCCGTAATCGCCTCGATCGCGACGATCGCACTGGCCATGCTGACCTGAACGCAAGAAGCCCGGCTCTCGCACAGCCTCCTTGAGGCTTTTGCGAGGAGCCGGGCTCCTGCTGCTACCACGCGGGGCGCGGCAGTAAGGTGTAGTCGGTGCTTACGAGGCGACGGTCGCCTTGTTGCCGAGACCTTCCGGAATACGCGCATCCTTCTTCAGTACGACGCGGTTCTCGGTGATTTCGTCGACATCGTCGACCATCAGGAAGTGGTGCATGTCGTCCATGCTGTCCGATTTGGTCAGCTTGATCTTGTCGCCGGTGACTTCATCCACCGTGCCGACATGCAGGCCTTCCGAATTGGCGACTTCCATGTGTTCCTTGATACGAATCTTCTCAAACATATTGATCTTTCCGGCCGGGTTTCCCGTGCCTTTCTAAGTGGTTATGCCTTATTAACGGGCGACCCCTAGGAGCGTTCCTCGGTTCGTCGACGATGGGAAACGCCTTGTGAAGCCAGCCCTTGATGCGGGCATTATTTCGCCGCGTCCTGCTCGCGCTTCCCGTGTTCGGTCCGGCTGTTGCCATAGCCGACCTGTGCGCCGTCGACCTCGGCATCGGTCGTCTCCTTGCCCTTGGCATTGTTGCGCAATTCGGCGTCCTGCTCCGCGCCCCGGCGTTTCTCGACCTCGGGACCGGTGCGCGTCGGTTCGATGGGATTGGTGGAGGGTTTCAGCGCAACGTCGCGCTGGTCGTGCCCAGTGGTGTTTTGGGTGGTGTTCTTGGTCATGGCCGTTCCTATATTGTGCGTGTACACAGGGAAGAACGGGCCCCGCGCCCCTGCCGTTCCCACCCGCTTTGGTCCGGGGTCGGCAGTATCACCGGTCTTATCCCCGACCCTTTGGTCAGGCTTGCTATCGAATCACCGCTATGATTCTGTAACAAGATAGACCACGCCCAATCCCACGGAGATACAAGATGTCGTTGCTCGAAGCCCGCAAGACCTACAAACCCTTCGAGTATCCGTGGGCCTACGATTTCTGGAAACTGCAGCAGCAGGTCCACTGGATGCCGGAAGAGGTGCCGCTGGGCGAGGATTGCCGCGACTGGGCGCAGAAGATTTCGGAGCACGAGCGCAACCTGCTCACCCAGATCTTCCGCTTCTTCACCCAGGCCGATGTCGAGGTGCAGGATTGCTACCACGACAAATATGCCCGCGTGTTCAAGCCGACCGAGGTCAAGATGATGCTGACCGCGTTCAGCAACATGGAAACGGTCCACATCGCGGCCTATTCCCATCTGCTCGACACGATCGGCATGCCCGAAAGCGAATACAGCGCCTTCCTCGAATACGAGGAGATGAAGGACAAGCACGATTACCTGCAGATCTTCGGCGTCGACACGGACGAGGATATCGCCCGCACGCTGGCGGCCTTCGGCGGTTTCACCGAAGGGATGCAGCTGTTCGCCAGCTTCGCCATGCTGATGAACTTCCCGCGCTTCAACAAGATGAAGGGCATGGGCCAGATCGTGAGCTGGTCGGTCCGCGATGAAAGCCTGCACTGCGAAGGCATCGTCAAGCTGTTCCACGAATTCGTGCGCGAGCGGGACTGCTATACGAAGGCGGTGAAGGAAGACATCATCGACATCTGCCAGAAGTCTGTCCGGCTGGAGGACAACTTCATCGACCTGGCGTTCGAGATGGGCCCCGTCAGCGGCATGACGCCCAAGGAAATCAAGAAATACATCCGCTACATCGCCGACTGGCGCCTGGGCCAGCTGGGCCTGCAGCCGATCTACATGGTGGAAGACCACCCCCTGCCCTGGCTCGCCCCGCTGCTGAACGGCGTGGAGCACGCCAACTTCTTCGAACAGCGCGCAACCGAATATTCCAAGGGCGCGACGAAGGGCAACTGGCAGGACGTGTGGAGCACCTTCGACAAGCGCAAGGGTGCAGGGAAAGCCGCAAACGCCGAGGACGAGGCCGCGGATGACGGTCCGGGGCTGTTCGGGGATGAGAGCGGGAGCGTGGCGGCGGAGTAGGGATGTGCGCAATGGCCGACGACGTGTGCGAAGATGCCAACCATGATCGAAGTGGTGATCGGATAGACGAAGATAACTCTCCAGAACAGAACTCGAACCAGGCTGGCGCACTATCAGGGATTGGGGCTCTTGTTTTTGGTGCGGTCGCTGCACTCTTGCTAGCGCTTTTTCTACCTGAGCTAGTACGCAGTCTGCAAGACGAGGCCGTAACTATACCTCAGATTGTAATTGCCGCCCTTGGTCTGACTTATAGTGCATTCCTGATCGTGTTAGTCGGAACCGCCCATGGCCGAAAAATGGCTGTTAGCTCTTTCGAGCGATTGAACCGCGCCGTTGCTGCTGCTGTGAGTACATTAGTCGGCGTTAATCTGAACGCCGAACTTTCCTCGCGGCCGAAGGACACTGAAGAGATTCGAGAGGCACTCGAATATTTACGTTCACGGTCCGCGTCCCAATCTGTAAATCTTTCTCGAGGAGCCGAAGAAGAGATTATTCAGCTGGTGAGAGAATCATTCAAGGACCAGTTGCGTCCTCAAATGGATCTGGCGTTCGGCCATATTATCAAAGAGAGGGCTCGAGATTTTTCGCGCAATGATGCAATAGATGTTTTGCTCGATGCTACGGAGCAACTTAAACGTGCTTCTTCGACTGTAACGGTGAGGGGTTTCATAAATTTAATAATCGGTATCGGATTTGCTCTCGCTGCACTTTACTTTCTGAAAGAGTCGGTAGAAGCCTTCGATCCCGTGCAAATTGCGAGGTTAAGTCAATCACAGGCGATATATTTGATTGGCATACGCGTATCCTTGACGATTGTAATTACGGCAATCGCTTACTTTTTCCTATCTCTTTACAGAAGAAGTCTTGAGGATGTTAAATATTACCAGAATGAGGTGGCTTTTTTATCGGGGAGGGTTGCTGCGATCGCGCTCGTGATCAGCGCGGGAGACAAGGAGTCCCTCGCACATGCGATGCCGCTCTTGAATAGCACAGACCGGAATAAGGCAGATCAGAAGTCGGTAGAGGCGAGGTCGGTTGATGTGACATTCTTTGAAAAAGTCTTAGAAAAGATCCCCAGCCTGAAAGCTGAGTGACTATTTGATGCAGTCCATTCGCAAGCCCGTCCGCAAGAGGGGAAAGGGAAATACGCTTCGGTGGTGGTCTTGGCGCAATTCAGTCCCCCTCCCGCTTGCGGGAGGGGTTAGGGGTGGGCGAGGCCCTTGGGGCGGGGCCGGTCTTGGGTGAGGGCTGTCGCGCTGGCCCACCCTGATGCGACTAATCAGCGAAGCTGATAAGGCTCGCTTCCCTCCTGCAGGCGGGAGGGAGTGTCTTGCGCTCAGCTCTTGGCCTGGCGCAGTTTCTCAATTTCCCGCCTGATTGCGGTTGCGCCTGCTTCGGGATCTTCCACCACGTCGTCATTGGTGAAATGCAGGGTGCGATAGCCGCGGGACCGGAGGTCGGCGTCGCGCCGCTCGTCGCGCTGCGGGTCGATGTCGTGGCTATATCCGTCGAGTTCGATCACCAGTTTGAGTTCCCGGCAGAGGAAATCGGCAAACCACGGGCCAACGGGCATCTGGCGGCTGAACTTCGCACCCAGCTGTGAGCGGGCGAGGTATTGCCACAGCGTGCGTTCCGCCGGTGTCGCGCGGTTGCGGAGATCGCGGGCGCGGCTTGTGTTTCTGTGTATCCAGTCGGGCATCTGTGTGACTTGCCCACCCCCGGCCCCTCCCGCAAGCGGGAGGGGTGTAATTGCGCGTCTTCGCGGCGAAATGATTTCTTCAACATTCGCTCGCTAATTGTAACGGGTGATGCTTGAATATTTGACCTATTACCTGATCGCTATCAATTTTGCGGCATTCGCTCTCTTCGCCTATGACAAGCAACAAGCGGAAAACGGCGGTTGGCGGGTGCGCAATGACACGCTGATCCTGATGGCTACGCTAGGCGGAATCATCGGCGCGTTCGCGGGGCGCGCCGTGTTCCGCCACAAAATCCGCACTCCCGGCTTTGCAGGCAGCCTGCTGGCAGGGTTCGGGACGGGTGCGTTCCTGGCGGCCGGTGCTTACTTCCTGCTTCCCGGATACCTGATGCCTCGCAGCGCCAAGGAAACCGCCAGACTGGAAGCAGTTATGGCCAGCAGGCATTTCAGCGGTTGCAATGCGGTTCGCGCTGCCGGCGCCGCTCCACTCCGTTATGGCGAACCGGGCTATCGGAGCGACATGGATGGTGACGGCGACGGGGTGGCGTGCGAACCCCGCTATTGACCTTGGCGAAGGCCTAAACTCGATGGTCCGTTTTCCACCAAGAGCGGACGATCTACATGGATATGTATCACCGTGGTCATGTCGAGCAGGATGCCGTCGAAGGCTATGGCATCGTCGGCGGACGCGAGGCCGGACCGGAGGGCTAGTCAGAACGGCAAGGGTTGGGAGCCTGGCCGCGCTGTAGGAAATCTCCGGAAACCCGCGCGACATATTCGTGCGCTATGCCCTGTTTTGCGATTCGCGCATCAGCGGCGTGTAAGCCGCTCCACCGGCGGCTTTGCGCTGGATGACGCTTCGCGGCGCCGTGTCACATCTGTCACCCTGGGCCTGCGAAAGGCTGCCTGCCGGTGGGCTTTCCGAAAAGGAGATCGGCGGCGCCAATCCAATCGTGTCATGTTGGACGCGTTCGCCGGCCGGTCGGGGGTCAGGCGCACCAGTCGATAGATGCCGCGCCCCAGCCGGACCCTTGCGCCAGGCCGCTCTCGATCATGACATCCGCCAGCAGGCTGCCATCGGCCCGCGACGCGGCGCGCAGTTCGCGGCCATAGCGGTCGCGGGGCGGCTGCTCCCCGCCATCGACGTAGGCGCGCTCGGCATTGAGCCATACCAGCAATGCGGCCCGCGCCCGCTGCGCCGCCTCCCGCTCGCCCGCGCAGGCGCCGTTCATTTCCGGGGCGTCGAACCCGGTCAGGCGCACGCGCCGCCGCTGGTCGAAAGGGCCAAGTGCGACGGTGTCGCCATCGATGACGCAGGCGCTCGCACCGCCCTGTCCGCACAGGACGAAGCGCTGTGGCAGGGCCTGCGGATCCTGGCCGGGCGTGGCGGTCCGGGTCAGCAGCCAGCTCGCCGCCAATATCGCGGCCAGCACCAGCGGCAGGCGGACTGCGCGCCACCATCCGCTCAAGCGCCGCTTCGCCTGCCACCTTGCATCGAAGCGCGGGGGTTTGTGGCGGTGGATCACGCGGCGTGCCGTGGGCGAGGGCGCGGGCTTGGGCGAGGGGTCAGGAGCCTTCGAAGCCCCACGGCGCCGGGGGCGGGGGAACCTCGTCCTTAAAATCGAACTCGGCGCGGAAGAGGCGCGGGGCGGGTGCGCCGCCTTCGACCGTGCGGCGCAGCTGGTAGGCGAACTGCCCGCCTGCCGTGCCTGCGGGGTCGACCTCGACCGACCAGACATTGGTGACGGAGGCGTCCAGCCCCTCGGTCAGGAAGAGCTCGACGCTTTCCTCGTCCACCGGGAAAGCCTGCGCGGTGGCGCTGCCGGGGGTGGCGGTGTCGCCGCCATACAGGGTGACGGCATCGGGCTCGCCATCCTCGTGCCGGTGGTCGTGTTTCAGGCGCAGGCCTCCGGGCGTTCGGGTGAACACCCAGGTGCGGCTGCGGTCCCACCCGGCACCTGCCGGGCGGATGTGGAACGGCACGGCGATGCGGTTCGCTGAGCAGTCGCGGACATGCATTACCATCTCGGCGCCCGCGAGGTCGCTATCGGCGGCATCCTTGCTGACCAGCGCGCCCGAATACGCCTTGCCGCAATGGCTGGCGAGATTGGCGAAGAACGCATCCTGCGGCGTCTCTGCCACGCCAGAAGGCCCGGAGGACGCGTGCTCGCAGCCTGCCAGCAGGATCACGGCGAGAGCGGGGAGGATGGCGATGCGCGGGGCAGGGAGGGTCATGACCGCCCTCATGGCAAAGCGCATGCGCGGCGGCAATCGCTTCGCGTCGTCGCGGTCCGGGAAGGGCGGACGCGTGGACGAATGCGGAACGGCTTGGCGAACAGGATGTTGGATGAAGGAAGCGCGTTTGCAAATGCGCGTGCAACAGGAGAATATTCGATGACCGATCCCGTCCCCGATTCAAAGCCGTCCACCCGCTGGTTCTGGGTCGGCGCGCTCGTCCTGCTGGCAGTGGTGCTGATCATCTTCGTCTTCAACGCCGATGGCGACGAGGACGACTTCACCGTCACCGATGCGGACATTACCACGACGGAGGAACGCCTCAATACCGATCTCGGCGCCACCGACATGGATGAGGCGGCCGAACAGGTGAACGGCGCCGAAACCGGCGATACGGCCGAACCGATGATGACGACGCCGACCGAAGGCGAATAACTCCGCAGGCGCAGCCGCTTTCCAGTCGGCTGCGCTTGCGCTAGGCGCGGCGCATGACCGACAAGAGCGCATCGCCCGGAACGCTGGCCAAGACACAGGTCCTCATCGAGGCCCTGCCCTATTTCCAGCGTTATGCCGGGCGTACCTTCGTGGTGAAATATGGCGGCCATGCCATGGGCGATGCGAAGGCCGCCCGTGAATTTGCCGAGGACATCGTCCTGCTGAAGGCAGTCGGCATCAACCCGGTGGTCGTGCATGGCGGCGGTCCGCAGATCGGTGACATGCTGAAACGGCTGGGGGTGGAAAGCACCTTTGTCGACGGCCTTCGCGTAACCGACCAGGCAACGGCGGAGGTCGCCGAAATGGTGTTGTCGGGCGCTATCAACAAACAGCTCGTCAGCTGGATCGCGGCTGCCGGCGGCAAGGCGATGGGCATTTCGGGCAAGGATGGCGGTCTCGTCACCGCGACCAAGCTGGAACGGACGACCAGAGATCCCGATAGCCAGATCGAGCGGGTGCTGGACCTGGGCTTCGTAGGCGAACCGACCCATGTCGACACCACCATCCTCCAGACGGCGAGTGCGGCGGGCATGATCCCGATCGTTGCGCCGATCGGACGGGGCGAGGACGGGGAAACCTACAACATCAACGCCGATACGATGGCTGGTGCGATTGCCTCTGCCCTGGGTGCGGCGCGCCTGCTGCTGCTGACCGACGTGCCGGGCGTGCTGGACAAGGAAGGGACGCTCATGACCGACCTGACGCCGGAAAGTATCGCCCCGCTGCGGCAGGACGGCACGATTTCCGGCGGGATGATACCGAAGCTGGAAACCTGCACCGCCGCGGTCGAGGCCGGGTGCGAGGCGGCGGTCGTCCTAGACGGGCGGGTTCCGCACGCCATGCTGCTGGAATTCTTCACCTCGCGCGGGGCCGGTACGCTCATCAGCCTTGCGGCACCCGGCGGGGATACCGGCGATTGAGCCTTGCGCCGCCGTCCATGCGTATTAGTTTGTTGATACACCTGTGCGCCGACGCTAGATCGGCGCTACTCCTCCCGGCCTGAAAGGCGACCATGTCCAACCTCCTGTTCACCCTGATCCAGATCGTCGACCTGTTGACCACGGCGCTCATCACGCTGGTCATCATCCAGTTCGTCATCGGGCTGCTGTTCGCCTTCAACGTCATCAACCAGTCGAACGAGTTCATGGCCTCGGTCTATCGGTCCATCAACGCCCTGCTGGAGCCGATCCTGGCGCCGATCCGCCGCCTGATACCCAGCGCGGGTTCGATCGATTTCTCGCCCCTGGTGCTGATCATCCTGCTGCAGGTCCTGATGATCGTCCTAACCGGCGTTGCGCGGTCCGTCGTATGACCGCGCGGATCATCGACGGGAAGGCTTTCGCGGCCGGGCTGCGCGAGCGGGTGGCGAAGGTCGCGGCCGAGTTCGAGGAGAAGGCGGGACGCAAGGCAGGCCTCGCCGTGGTGCTGGTGGGCGAGGATCCGGCCAGCCAGGTCTATGTCCGGTCCAAGGGCAAGGCGACCATCGCTGCAGGCATGGAAAGCTTCGAGCACCGGATGCCGGAAAGCACCTCGCAGGAGTTGCTGCTGGCGAAGGTCGACGAACTGAACGCCGATCCGGCCGTGGACGGTATCCTGGTCCAGTTGCCCCTGCCGAAACATCTCGACGAACAGGCGGTGGTCGACCGGATTTCTCCGGCAAAGGATGTGGACGGACTGACCCCGGTCAGCACCGGTCAGCTGGTCCTGGGGCAGGCAGGGCTGGTCCCGTGCACCCCGCTCGGCAGCCTGATGCTGCTGAAGGACCAACTGGGCGACCTGTCGGGCATGGACGCGGTCGTCATCGGGCGATCCATCCTGGTGGGCAAGCCGATGGCGCAATTGCTGCTGGATGCGAATGCAACCGTCACGATTGCGCACAGCCACACGAAGAACCTGCCGGAGGTCGTCGGCCGCGCCGATATTGTCGTGGCAGCGGTCGGCCGCGCAGAGATGGTCAAGGCCGAATGGCTGAAGGAAGGCGCGACGGTAATCGATGTCGGCATCAACCGGCTGGCGCCCGAACCGGGCGCGGAAATGGGGCGCCTTGTCGGCGACGTGGATTTCGCCGGGGCCTCGCAGAAGGCCGGGGCGATCACTCCCGTGCCGGGCGGGGTCGGCCCGATGACAATTGCGGTCCTGCTGAGGAATACCGTCGTTGCCGCCCATCGGCGCGAAGGGATGGAGGCGCCCGGCGGTCTCTGACCGGGCCGGGCTCTGTCATGCGCGGATTCGCAATCCTAGCTGTCGCTATCGCCACGCTCGCCGGCTGCGCTTCCGGCCCGCCGCGGCCGGGCAAGGCCGAGATACAGCGCATCGACCGGATGCTGAACAATGCCCCGGGCAAGGCCCAGCCGAGCGTGGTGGTCGCGGCGGAAATGGCATTCGCCCGCTCTGTTCGCAAGGACGGCGCTGCGGACGCACGGCGGGACTTCGCGGCCATCGGTGCAAGCGAGCCGAGCATGGCGCTGGCAAGCGTCTACGATACCAAGACGGTCTGGATCAGCTGCGACGGAACACTGGCCATCACGCGCGGCCAGTTCGAGACGCCGCAGGGCGAGGCGGGAACCTACGTCACCACATGGCAATGGCAGACCGACCGCAGCTATCGCTGGATCGCGCACGACATGATGCGCGATGCGGCAGTCGAGCGCAGGCTGGTCGCAGCGCGTGATGTCGATCCCGACGACGGCGCAATCGTCGTCGAGGGAACGCCGACCGTCGAAGGGATCGTGTCGGAATGCATTCCATCGACCGAGGGACCGGTGCTTGATCCTGCAATGCAATCTAGGGCGAGCAGGAAAGGCGCCATGACTTCGGCCGACTATACGCTGCGAACCTATTGCGACGAGGCGGACGGGCGGCGCACGCAGACCGCATGGTACCTCGAAAATGCGCAGTGGATGCAGGCGCTGGAGCTTGCCGTGCCGACGGATGAAAGGTGCTAGGCGGGATGGTCGATCTCTTCATCTCCGCATTCGTGACCCTGTTCGTGGTCATCGATCCGCCCGGCTGCGCGCCGATCTATGCCGGGCTGACCCATGCCGCCGATGCCCGCGCGCGGCGGATCATGGCGACCCGCGCCGTGCTGATTGCCGCGGCGATCCTCGTCGGCTTTGCAGCCTTTGGCGAGGAATTGCTGGGCGCACTGCATATCGAACTCGACAGTTTCCGCATTGCAGGCGGGCTGATGCTGTTCTGGATCGCCTTCGAGATGGTGTTCGAGAAACGCACGCAGCGGCGCGAGGAACGTGCCGACCGCGTGCGCGCAACGCCCGAGGTGGAGGATGTCTCGGTCTTCCCCATGGCGATGCCGATGCTGGCCGGGCCGGGCGCGATTGCCGCCATCATGCTGCTGACGAACGAGGCGGACGGACTGACCGGCACGATGGTCGTCTTGGGCGCTTTGGTAACGGTGCTGGTGCTGACGCTGGGTGCGCTGATCGCGGCGGGTCCGCTGATGCGGCTGCTGGGCGACAAGGTGGAAGCTGCGATCACGCGGCTTCTCGGCGTACTGCTGGCGGCACTTGCCGCGCAATATGTGATCGACGGTATCAGGGGCAGTTTCGGGATCTGAGCCCCGCCTTATTGCAAGGTAACCTTGTCGTCCTCGCCATCGGTGCGGCCGTAGAAATACATCAGCTGGATCAGCAACTCGCAGCGCGCTGCCAGGTCGGGCGCTTCCAGCAGGGCCTGTTTGGAAGCCGGATCGAAGGGCGCGATCTGCGACACCCCGTTGATGAGCGACTGGTCGTCCAGCCGCTCCATATTGTCCCAGTCGACCTTGTAGCCCTGCGCATCGGCAAACCGCCGCGCTTCCCGTTCGAAGCCCGCACGCTCTACCGTGGCAAGGACTTCGTCGCCGTCATCGGCGATGGGTTCTGCCTCCACCTGGCGAAAGGCGGTTTCGACTTCGCGTTCCTCGATCAGGCGGAACCGGGTCTCGCCGGTCAGGATGAGGTTGTAACGACCGTCATCCAGCGCTTCGATCTCCTCGATCTTCCCGATGCAGCCTACCTTGTAGAGCGGGGCGCCCTCGCGCGGCTCCTGCGGCTGGATCATTCCGATGCGCCGGTCGCGCGCCAGCGCATCGCCGATCAGGGCGCGGTAGCGCGGCTCGAAGATGTGGAGGGGCAATTGCAGCCCCGGAAACAGGATCGCACCGGGCAGGGGGAAGATGGAGAGGCGCAAAAGCAGGGGCCCGCTTATCCGAACAGGATCTTGGACAGGCGTCGCCGCGTCGAGACGACCCATTCGTCCTCAAGGCCGACCGCCTCGAAAATCTGCAGCAGCTTCGTGCGGGCCGCACCCTCGTTCCATTCGCGGTCGCTTTCGACCATGGCCAGCAGGGTATCGGCGGCATCGTCGCGCTGACCGGCGGCATAGGCGGCTTCGGCGAATGCGAATTGCGCATCCATATCGGCCGGCTTTTCTGCAGCAGTGGCGCGGAGCGTGGCAAGCTCGCCGTCGTCGATCTGCGTTCCGGCCAGTTCCAGCGCGCTTTTCGCCTGCTGGACCAGCGGATCGTTCGCAACCTCTTCGGGCAGCGAAGCAAGATGCGCCTGCGCAGCATCGGCCTTCCCGCCCGCGACAAGCGCGCGGATGAGCCCGGCATGGGCCGCCGCACTGGTCGGCGCCATTTCCGCAACCTGAGAGAAAACACCTGCCGCGCGTTCGGCATCGCCTTCGGCGAGAACCTGTTCGCCCATGGTGATGAACTGCTCGATGTCCGGCTGCTGCTGACCGCCGCCGGCGCCTGCATCGCCGATGGGGATCTGCGCCAGGATCTGGTCGAGCGCTTCCTTCAGTTGGCTTTCCGTGCGGGTCGGGGTGAGGTCCGCGACCGGCTGGCCCTGGAACATCGCATAGACGGTGGGGATCGATTTCACCTGGAACTGGCTGGCGATGAACTGTTCTTCATCGACATTGACCTTCTCCAGGATCACGCCCTTGTCGGCATATTCCGCGGCGACTTTCTCCAGCGTCGGGGTCAGCGCCTTGCACGGCCCGCACCACTCAGCCCAGAAATCGAGAATCACGAGCTTGGTCATGGACGGTTCCACCACCTGTGTGCGGAAGCGGTCCACCGCCTTTTGCTCGTCGAGATTGAGACCCATGCTGGCCACGGCGTATTCCCCTGATCGAATCCAGTATCGTGCCACCCGCGAGGGGGGCTTTGCGTAGGTCCTATGTGGACCATTGCGGCGCGATGTGAAGGGGTGGTCGCGAATTGAATCGGGCGGGTCCGCCCGTGCGGGGACCGCAAATCGGCATTTCATGCAATTAGGGCTTGCCGGGCACAAAAGCCCCTGCTAACCGCGCGCTTCCCCACCGATACGGGCCGAACGGAACGTCATCGGGGAGCGTCTAGTGAGCGGGCGTAGCTCAGGGGTAGAGCACAACCTTGCCAAGGTTGGGGTCGGGCGTTCGAATCGCCTCGCCCGCTCCATTTTCTTCCCAGAACCAGTGACCTGACGTCTGCCGCATTGCGGCAGTGCGCCGTTTGGCGTGCTTCGTCGATGGGACGCCGCCGACCGCATGGATCTGCGCGCCATGACGTTCGGCTGCGCGCGTCCAACCTTCGTCGAGCAGGATGACGCGTGTGCGAACACCGCGGTTGCAAGCGCGCTCCTCATGTGCTTCAGGAAATGTTACCACGTATCATTCAGATCCGAGAGCTTTCTCCCTCCATGCGTCGATCCCGTATTGCCTTACATACCGTTTCCATGGCCGCGCTGGCCTTTGGTTCTGTGCCCGCATTCGCACAGGCTGCGGGTACGCCTGCGACCCCTGCGCAGGAAGATGCGGATGACGACCTGCACAACAGGAATATCGGCCCGGACGGCGAGATCATCGTCACCGTCGAAGGTCTGACCCAGCTGGATGTGCTGGCGGGCACGAATGTGGTCGAGGGCATCGACCTGCAGCGAAACCTCGACGGACAGCTTGGCGAAGTGCTGGCGGACCTGCCGGGTGTTTCGGCCACCAGCTTCTCTCCCGGCGCGTCGCGTCCGGTCATACGCGGGTTCTCCGGCGAGCGTGTGAAGGTCCTCGTCGACGGACTCGCAGCGCTCGACGTATCGAACACGTCCGACGACCACGCGGTATCGATCGATCCGCTGACGGCCGAGAGCATCGAGGTCCTGCGCGGGCCTGCCGTGCTTCTTTACGGCAGCCAGGCCATTGGCGGCGCGGTCAACGTGATCGACAAGCGCATCCCCCGCCGACGCGTTGCAGAGGATTTCCACTTTGACGCACTGGCAGAGGTCGACACGGCTCGCAATCTGTGGGGCGGGGGCGCCTCGCTCGACCTGCCGCTCGGCCCGAATGTCGTGCTGCACACCAGCGGTTCGTACCGCAACAGCGACGACGTCGAGGTGCCGGGCTTCACGGTGGCCGACGGACTGCGCGCCGAAATCCTGGCGGAAGCGGCCGAAGAGGAAGAGGAAGGCGAATTAGAGGAAGCCGAAGAGCTGCGCGAGGCTGCGGAGCAGCGCGGCTTCGTGCCGAATAGCGGCAGCGAGACCTGGAGCACGAATGGCGGCCTGACGATCTTCCAGGGCGACAGCAGCCTCGGTTTCTCGCTGGGCTATTACGACACGAATTACGGTGTCCCCGGCCGTCCGGGCGCGGGTCACCATCACGGCGAGGAAGAGCACGGCGACGAGGATCACGATCATGACGAGGACCATGACGAAGATCATGGCGACGAGCCGGGCGGCGAGGAAGAAGCAGAGATCGTCACCATCGATCTGCAGCAGTTCCGCGCCGACCTGCGCGGCGAGCTCGATCTCGGCGACGGCTTCTTCGGCCGCATGATCACGCGCGCCGGCTATTCCGATTACAGCCATATCGAGTTCGAGGGCGACGAGGTCGGCACGACCTTCGACACCGAAGCGATCGAGGCGCGGATGGTGCTCGCGCAGAACCGCCGCGGCGGATATGGCGGCTCCTTCGGCCTGCAGTATTATTTCCGGGATTTCGAAGCTGTCGGCGCAGAAGCCTATGTGGCTCCGAACCGGACCGACCAGTTCGCCGTTTTCGGCCTGCAGGAACTGACGCTGGGACAGATCCAGCTGGAAGCGGCAGCCCGTTACGAGATGACGGACGTATCGTCCCGCACACTGAACCTGGAGCGCGACTACGACACCGTCTCGGGTGCGCTTTCGGCCATTTACGAAACGCCGGCGCTCGAGCCGCTGCGCTTCGGCGTGACCGTTTCGCGCGCAGCCCGTGCGCCGAGTGCGGAAGAACTCTTCTCCAACGGTCCCCACATCGCCACGCAGGCCTTCGAGATCGGCGACCCGGACCTGGAGGCGGAAACCTCCATCGGGGTCGAAGGCTTCGTGCGCGGCCGTCTGGGCGCGGCGAACGTCACCTTCTCCGTGTTCCAGAACTGGTTCGACGATTACGTCTACCTGTCGGATACGGGCGCGGAAGAGGACGACCTGCCGGTCTTCGTCTACCTGCAGCAGGACGCCGACTATTTCGGCATCGAAGGGTCGGTGGATTTCCCGCTGGCCGATCTCGGCGCCTTTGCCCTGTATGGCGACCTACGCGGCGAATATATCCGCGCCGAACTGGACGATGGTTCGAATGTGCCGCGTATCCCGCCGCTCAGCCTGCTGGGCGCCGTGGAAGCCCGATCGCAGCAATTCGATGCGCGGGTCGAAGTCCAGTGGTTCGACGAGCAGGACGATGTCGCCTCGTTCGAGACGCCGACCGACGGCTTCACCTTCGTCAACGCCTCGCTCGGCTTCCAGCCGCTTCCGGGCGACGACACGGTGCGCCTGATGCTGCAGGCGAAGAACATCTTCGACGTGGAGGGCCGCCGCCATGCCAGCTTCACGAAGGACTTCGTTCCGCTGGCAGGCCGCAATTTCCGCGTCAGCCTGCTCGCCAGCTTCTGAAGAACCGGCGAGCGACGCCTAGCCGGCGGCGACCGTGCGGGTCGCCTCGGCATGGGCGAAGACCATGAAGAGCCCGCCTGCAATGGCGAGGTTCTTCATGGCCAGCGCCATTTCCTGCGTGCTCGACGTGTCGTAGTGGAAGAACACGATCGTAAGCAGGGTAAAGACTGCCATGGCCGGTGCGACAATGCGCGGCCACAGGCCCACGGCGAGGGCCATCCCTCCGAATATCTCGAACAGGGCGGCAGGCAGCGCGAGGAAGGACGGCAGGACACTGACCCCCTCGATATACGCCTGCGTCGTGTCGAGGTTCAGCAGCTTGTTCACCCCAGCAAGGATGAACAGGATGGCCAGCATGATGCGTCCGCCGATGGCAGCAATCTTTGCAATCATGGCGCGTCTCCTGCCCGGCCTCAGCCTTCGACCGCGAAGGTCAGGGCGGCGTGGTCTTCCAGCCGCTCGACGAGGTCTTCACCGAGGAAGGAGCCCGGTGTCCCGACGCCGCCTTGTGCGTCGCTGTCCAGCAGGGCCATGCCGGTTTCGCCCAGCATCCGGCTGGTGGATCCGTAACCCGGATCGAACTTGCCCTTCACGCCGTAACGGATCGTCTCGCCATCCGGCATCATGCCGATGAACAGCACGTCGTAGAACCCGTTCTCGCGCTCTTCCGGGGTCGGACCTTCGCCCGGCTTGGGCGGTTTCGCACCGAACGGATTCTTTAGCATTTCGGCTGCGACCTTTGCCGCTTTCTCGCCGATTTCGCCCGGGCTGGTCAGCATCATCTCGTCATATTTGAAGTCCTCGCCATAGGGATGGCCGCGCAGGAAATTGGTGCGGTGGACGTTCTTGGTATTGATGGTCGCCATGATGAAGGGGGCGGCCCACTTGCCCGCTTCCTTGTCATATTCCGGCAGCAGTCCGCTCGGCTGGTCCGGCCCTTCGAACCCGGGCGTCAGGCCGAAGGGGCTTTGCAGGATCTTCAGCAGGCTCGCATCCTTGGCCACGGCCTTCATCGTCGCGGTCAGGCTGGCGGCCGTCCCGCCGGAGAACGTGCCCTGCATGGCGCGCACGCGGCCTTTGACGCGCGGGGCGGGCTTGCCGAATTTCGCCTTCGCTTCTTTCTGCAGCATCAGCACGCCGAGATCGAAGGGGATGGAATCGAAACCACTGGAGAAACAGATGCGGGCGCCGCTGGCCCTGGCCGCTTCGTGATGCTTGTCGATCTGCTGGCGCATCCAGCCCGGCTCGCCGCACAGATCGGCGTAATCGGTCCCGGTGGCAACGCAGGCGGCGACCAATTCATCGCCGTAAAGCTGGTAGGGACCGACGGTGGTCAGGACGACTTTCGTGCGCTCGCACATGGCGACGAGGCTGGCCGTGTCGTCCGCATCGGCCACCACCAGCGGCGTGTCGGCAGGCGCGCCGATCTCGTCGCGGACCGATACCAGCTTGTCGAGGCTGCGTCCCGCCATCGCCCATTTGGGCGCGGCATCACTGTCGTCATATTCGCGCACGAAATGTTCGGCCACCAGCCGTCCGGTATATCCGGTCGCGCCATAGACGATAATATCAAATTCGCGGGTGTTCTTGTCGGCCATGCTCAACTCTCCTTTGTCGCCGCTTACTGCGCACACTGCGCGGCCAAGTCAAAGCCGTTACGGCAATGCTGTCCCGCTCCGCATCGTACGGCCTAGGCCGAGTCGGGCATGACCATGGGGATGCGGGGGAGCACGCCCGTCTGGCTCGAAATGGCGAGCAGGGTGCCGTCTTCTGCAAAATGCCGTGCCTGGCCGGAAACCGTGCCCCTTTCGAAAGCGGCCAGCTGCGTGACCGACAGGACCCAGCCGGCGGGAGCAGGGCAGAAGAAGCGAAGGGTCGCATCGAGGCTGGAGCCGCCACGCGAATGCGGGTGCGCGCCGAGGAAGAAATCGGAATGGATGGCCAGCCACCCGGCATCGTTTGCAAAACCGCTTCGGGACCGGGTCCATACGGCATCGATCCCCTGCTCGCTATCCTATAGGGCCGTTCGTCTCTCGACTTCGGTGAGCTGGCCGGTGTCTTCGGCAAGGGGATCGACCGGGGGCGCGGCCATGCTGCCGGGTACGACGCGCCAGAAGGGGACACGGGCGGTCAATCGACGCTCACAGCCGGGGCAGGGTCACGCCCCGCTGTCCCATGTATTTGCCGGCCCTGTCGGCATAGGTCACTTCGGGCCTCTCGTTCCCCTGCAGGAACAGGAACTGGCACACACCTTCATTGGCGTAGATCTTGGCCGGCAGAGGCGTGGTGTTGGAAAATTCCAGCGTGACGTGGCCTTCCCAGCCCGGTTCCAGCGGGGTGACGTTCACGATGATGCCGCAGCGGGCATAGGTGCTCTTGCCGAGGCAAATGACCAGTACGTCTTCCGGGATGCGGAAATATTCGACCGTGCGGGCGAGAGCGAAGGAATTGGGAGGGATGATGCAGACATCGGTTTCCCGGTCGACGAAGCTCTTCGGGTCGAACGTCTTGGGGTCGACCACGCTGGAATCGACATTGGTGAAAATCTTGAATTCGGGCGCCACGCGCGCATCATAGCCATAGCTCGAAAGGCCGTAGGAAATGCAGCCGTCGCGGCGCTGCGCTTCCTCGAACGGCTCGATCATGCCGTCGGCGCGCGCACGTTCCCGAATCCACTTGTCTGAAAGAATCGCCATGGCCGGACCCTGCGCCAACGTCCTCGGGGCGGCAAGCTGGCGCTTGGAATTTTTTGGCCCCTGGCGCGCGACGTCAGAGGGGCTTTGCACCCAGTTCAGGGTTCAGCGTTCCAATATAATTAAGCCATTGCTTGGGCTTGCGCAGCATTTTCTTCGGGTAGCCGACCTTCAGTCCGGCAATCTTCGCCATTTCCCCGACGAAGTGAATACAGTTGCGCGTGTCCAGATCGTAATACTTGCCCGGGGCGTTCTTCCACCTGTCCTTCAGCGCCTTCACCTCGCGGTACTGGGCATCGGTCAGGGTCACCGTGAAATGGCGGTTGGTGGACCCGATATACTTCTCTTCCTCGATCAGGATATCGTGTTCGACCGGGCCGGTCAGGATGGCGGGCGTCGTGCGTTTTGCCGTGAAGCCGTAATTCTCGTTCACCTGCTGGCCCGTTTCATCCAGCGTGCCTTCCAGCACGATGAAGGTGTGGGGATAGCGCCCGAAAAACACCGATCCGTTGAACGAATGGAAATGCATCTTCACTTCCGCGAAGGCTGCATTGGACCATGCAAAGGCGAGGAGGGCGAGGAAAAGCTTGGCGTAATGTCGCATGGCGCGGTCCATAGCGGGTCGCGGCGTTAAGCTGAACTGAATTTCCCTCGCATCCCCCCCGCGCCGGCCCCGTCCGGGCGGCAGCGCCTACCCGTTCAGCAGGCTCGCATTGCCGCCCGCGGCCGTCGTGTCGATCGTCACCACGCGCTCGGTTGCGAAGCGGGCGACGTAATGCGGGCCGCCCGCCTTGGGTCCGGTTCCCGACAGGCCTTCCCCGCCGAATGGCTGGCTTTCGACGACCGCGCCGATCTGGTTGCGGTTGACGTAGAAATTGCCGACCCGCGCGCGGCTTTCGACAAAGCGCGCGACGCCTTCGATGCGGCTGTGCAGCCCCAGCGTCAGGCCGAAGCCTGTGGCATTGATGTCTTCCATCACCTTGCCCAGTTCGCCGCCGCGGAACCGCACGACATGCAGCACCGGGCCGAAATTCTCGCGCTTGAGGTCGAGGATCGAACCCATCTCGATGATGGTCGGGGCCACGAAACAGCCCGACGACAGGCCGCGCGCCAGCTTGCGCCGCCAGACGGTGCGCCCCGCTTTCTTGCGGCGCGCGACATGGCGTTCCAGCGCGGCCTTGGCATCGGGGTCGATGACCGGGCCGACATCGGTCGCAAGATCGGCCGGGTCGCCCACTTCCAGCGCCTCGAACGCGCCGCGGATCATGCCCAGCATCTCGTCATAGACGTCGTCCTGGATGTAGAGGACGCGCAGGGCGGAGCAGCGCTGGCCTGCGCTCTGGAAGGCGGAGGCGACGACATCGCGCGTCACCTGTTCGGGCAGCGCGCTGGAATCGACGATCATCGCGTTCTGACCGCCGGTCTCTGCGATGAAGGTCGCGATGGGACCTTCCCGCGCGGCGAGCGCGCGGTTGATCGCCTGCGCCGTTCCGGTCGACCCGGTGAAGGCAACCCCGGCAATGCGCGGATCGGACGTGATGAGCTGGCCGACATCGCCTGCCCCGGGCAGCAGCTGGAAAACTTCCTCCGGAATGCCTGCCTCGTGACACAGCCGGGTGGCCAGCGCCGCGATCAGCGGTGTCTGTTCCGCCGGCTTGGCGATTACGGTATTGCCCGCTGCCAGCGCCGCTGCCGCCGGACCGATGAAGATCGCCAGCGGGAAGTTCCACGGACTGATGGTGGCAAAGACACCGCGCCCCGCCATGGTGAGGCGGTTTTCCTCGCCCGTCGGGCCGGGCAGGGCCAGCGGTTCTGCAAACAGGCGCCGCGCCTCTGATGCGTAATAGCGCAGGAAATCGACGGCCTCGCGCACCTCCAGCACGCCGTCGAGCAGGGACTTGCCCGCCTCGCGGCGGCACAGGCTGAGCAATTCGTCGCTATGGTCCTCGAACGCGTCGGCTGCCGCTTCCAGCAGCAGTGCGCGCCGTTCCCCGCCCAGCGCGTTCCATCCCGGCTGGACCAGCAGAGCGCGGTCGACCGCAGCCTGTACCTCGGCTTCAGTCGAATCGCGGCGCGTGCCGACTTCCTGGTTCAGGTCCTGCGGCGCGTTGATCGGTGCGCTTTCGCCCTCTTCGGGCAGGGTGAAAGTGGGCGAGGCGTTCCAGTGCCGGTCCGCCAGGGCGTCCAGCCGTTCCATCAACGGTTCGCGCACCAGCGGATCGGCAAGATCGATGCCTGCACTGTTGACGCGTCCGGGGAAGATGTCCGCCGGCAGCGGGATGGCCGGATTGCGCTTCGGCTCCAGCGCGGCGAGTTCCGCCACCGGGTCGCCCGCCAGTTCTTCCGCCGGCACGTCGGCATCGGCCATGCGGTTGACGAAGCTGGAATTGGCGCCGTTCTCCAGCAAGCGCCGCACGAGATAGGCGAGCAGGTCCTTGTGACTGCCCACGGGCGCATAGATGCGGACGGGGGTGCGTTCATTGCCCTCCGCCTTGCCCAGGGCACCGTACAATTCCTCGCCCATGCCGTGCAGGCGCTGGAATTCGAAATCGATACCCTTGTCGCGGGCCATCGTGCGGATGGCGGCAATGGTATAGGCATTGTGCGTGGCGAAAGCGGGATAGATCGCATCGCCGCCCTCGATCAGGATCTTCGCGCAGGCGAGATAGCTGACATCGGTCGCCACCTTGCGGGTGAAGACGGGATAATCGTCATACCCGCCGACCTGGCTGAGCTTGATCTCGGTATCCCAGTAGGCGCCCTTTACCAGCCGCACCATCAGGCGGCGGTCATGCCGGCGGGCCAGGCGGACGACCCAGTCGCACAGCGGGGCCGCGCGTTTCTGGTAGGCCTGGATGGCAAGACCGAACCCTTCCCATTGACCGCCATCGTCGAGGCGGAACAGGCTGTCGTCGCTCGCCAGTTCCTCGATGATGTCGAGCGAGAGTTCCAGCCGCTCGGCCTCCTCCGCATCGATGGTGAAGTGGATGTTGGCCGCCCGCGCCTTCTCCGCCAGGCCGCGAACCATCGGGACCAGTTCCGCCCGCGCCTTGTCCGCATGGAGGAAATCGTATTTCGGATGCAGCGCCGACAGCTTTACCGAAATGCCCGGGCTGGCGCCGACACCCGCGCCGCCTTCGCGCGCAAGGCGTTCGATCGCGCGTTCATAGGCCAGGCGGTACCGCTCCGCATCGGGGTAGGTCATCGCCGCTTCGCCCAGCATGTCGAAACTGTGGGTCAGGCCCTTTGCCCGCTCCGGCTTCGCCCGGCCCAGGGCTTCCTCGATCGAGCGGCCATAAACGAACTGGCCGCCCATGATGCGCATCGCCTGAAGCGTCGCCTTGCGGATCACGGGTTCGCCCACACGGCCGATCGTGCGGCGCAGTGTCGCGCCCATGCCGCGCTGGGCTTCTTCCGGTTTTTCCAGCACTTCGCCGGTCAGCATCAGCGAGAAAGTCGCTGCGTTGACGAAGGTGGAGGAGCTTTCGCCCAGATGTTCGGACCAGTCGATATCGCCCAGCTTGTCGCGAATCAGCGCATCCGCCGTGTCATGGTCGGGAACACGCAGAAGCGCCTCTGCCAGGCACATCAGCACGATGCCTTCTTCCGTGTCGAGGCCGAACTGGTGAAGGAATGCGTCGAGCCCGCTGGCCTTGCGCGCACGGGCATCGCGGACCAGCTGCGCGGCAAAGGCGCCGGCCGTTTCATGCTGTTCGCTGGCGGACCGGGCCTGCGCCATGCGCTGCGCCACGCAGGCGCCTTCTTCCATCCGGTAGGCTGCGCGAAGCTTCGCGCGATCGAGGGGGGCTAGTCGCGACATAACGTTCATGGCTTCGCAAGTGGACCCGCAGACGAGTCTTATCAAGGATAGTGGACTCGCTTCGTCCCTGCGGGCACTCACCGGTGGCAACGAACCCCCCGGGGGAAACCCGGGGTCACGGCAGGGGAGACGATGATGGACACGAGCAGACTGATGTTCCGCGACGGGCTGATGGACGGGATGCGCATCCTCGTCACCGGCGGCGGGACGGGCCTCGGCCTCGAGATGACCGAGGCGTTTCTCAAGCTGGGCGCGGCCGTGCACATTTGCGGGCGGCGGCAGGGGAAGGTCCAGGAGGCGGCAGAGACCCTGATGGCCCGGCACGGCGGCAAGGTCGTGGCCCATGGCTGCGACATCCGCGACCCGCAGGCGATCGCGGACATGGTGGATGAAATCTGGGACGAAGGCGGCGCGCTGACCGGGGTCGTGAACAACGCGGCCGGAAATTTCGTCAGCCGGACCGAAGACCTCTCCATCAACGGCTTCAACGCGATCTCCGATATCGTCTTTCGCGGGACGTTCTACGTCACCCATGAAATCGGCAAACGCCTGATTGCGGAGGGGCGCAGCGCCAGCTTCCTGTCGATCCTGACCACCTGGATATGGAACGGCGGCCTGTTCACCGTTCCCTCCGCCATGAGCAAGAGCGCCATCAACACGATGACGCAGAGCCTTGCGACCGAATGGGGCCGCTATGGCCTGCGCTTCAATGCCATCGCCCCGGGCCTGTTCCCGACCGAGGGGATGAGCGCGCGCCTTTCCCCCGGTGGCAAGCAGGACGAGCGCAGCGAACGGCACAATCCGATGGGTCGGCACGGCGAAATGCATGAACTGGCCAATCTTGCCGTGTTCCTGATGGGGCCGGGCGCCGAGTGGGTGAATGGCCAGACCATCGCGATCGACGGTGCGGGCTATCAGGCCAATGGCGGAAACTTCTACCAGGCGCTCTCGCCCCTGGGCGACGAGGACTGGGAGAAGATGCGCGCGTTGATCAAGGGGACGAACGAACGGGACAAGGCGGAGCGAACGACGTAACGCTACGCGTCCAAGGCGGCGCGTGTCCGCGGACCGACCAGCCCGTCCGCTGCCAGTCCCCGGCCACGCTGGAAAGCGCGCACCGCCGCGGCAGTGATCGGTCCGAACAGCCCATCGACTGCGACATCCAGCCTCGCCTGCAGGCGCATGACCGCCGATCCGCGCGAACCCTCCCGCAGCAGCGCATGGTCCGAATGCCGCCGCCAGGCTGCCGCGAGGCGTTCGTCGTAGCGATGCCCGCGGAAAGCCGGGCCGTTATAGCCGCGCGCAAACCGTGCCCAGTCGTGTTCGCGCAAGGCCGCGTCCAGACCCTCAGCTTGCAGGAACGCCGTGAAGGCGAGCAGGTGCGCGTCCTCCCCCTCCATCATGGCGGCGATGAAGGCGTCCACATCGGCAAAGCCGCATGCGGCGAAATTGTCGCCCATGATCTGGAACGCGCCCCAGCTTGCGGAACGAAGCGCGGCCTCCCTGTCCAGCGCGATGGCGCGTTCGAGGCGGCGATATTGTGCCGCGCTCCGCCCGTAACCGCCCCAGCGCCGGTGGCTGATGTCGGGCGCCCGCTCGTCGAAGCGGCCCCCGGTCAGGCGGTGGAAATAATGTCGCTCGAACAGGATGCGGGGTCGCCGGGCGGCGTCGAACCCGCCTCTGCTCTCGATCTCGATTACGGCATGGATCGCCGCAGTATCGCAGCCGATGGAGCGGGCTGCATCGGCGATGGCGTCCGGCGTCATCGGCCGGGCCGTGCCTGCGAACTGGTCGGCGCTGACGGGGCAGGGCTGGGTGGTCGCGCCAGGCTGCGTGGACTGCATGGGCTGCATGATGTGGGGGGGTCTCCGGCGGGCTGGATGTCGAACCGCAAGGCCGTTTGCATGGGCATCACGGGCGAATCCAACACACCGGACCCGCAGCCGGATGTGGCATCGCAAGTCCCTGTAGGAAAATGATCTTTTGAAGGATTTGCGTACTGTTCTGCGGTTGCGCCCCGCCATGGATATTCGCAAGCCCGGTTTAGTCGCGGTTCCCGTCCAGATGGGTTTTCACATCTCGGCCCAGCCTTTTCGACGCGAGGAGGAACCGCGTGTTATCGATGAAGCGCGGCAGCAACCGTTTTGGCTCGCGCGCAAGGCGATAGGCCCATTCCACCTTGGCCCGGCGCATCCATCCGGGCGCCCTTTGGATCTCGCCGCTCATGAAATCGATGATGGCACCGCCATTGACCACGACCATCCCGGTCCGAGTGAATGCAGGGTCTTGCAGCAACCTCTCTGCCAGCAGTTCCTGTTTCGGCATGCCCATGCCCAGAATCACGAGAGAGGGGCGCTCTTCCGCCAGCAGCCGGACGTAATGGTCTTCGTCCTTGAACCCATCGCACTGTACGATTTCGCCGAAGCCTGCCTGCTCCAGCCTCCGGCTCGTGGCGGCAACGCGTCCGGCAGTCGTGCCGAGCAAGGCCAGTTTTCGTTCGCGAGGCGTGGCAGCGATCAATCTGGGAATGAAGTCGGTTCCGTTCACGTTGAGTCCCGGTTCGCGACCTGCTTTTCGCATCAGTATCTCGACCCCGATACCGTCCCTGTAGACCCGGTGAGACAACATGATTGCATCGAAAAAACGGGCATCCTCGCGTGCCTTGATGATCGTGTTGACATTGACGAACGAGATAACGCGCAAATGCTGGTCGGGGCGGACCAGGTCGCGTATCTCCTTCTGCACGGCATTGTCGTCGAGGCAGATCGTCTGCTTCGCGACCAGCTTTGCTGCGACGGGTGCGGCTTCCCTCACGACCGGCTCCTGATCAATGCGGCGAATACATGACGACCATAGACGTAGAAAGGTAGAAGCGCGTACATTGCCATGCGTTCGGGAAAGAATTGGACATTCTTCCCGATGAAGTACTTGAGAGATCGATACTTCAATCGCGCGACGGTGAAATTGAACGCTTTGGAAGCATTCCAGCCAAGCTTGTGAACGACCGGGGGGCCATCGACGATGGTCACGCGAAATCCGCGCCTATGTGCTTCGAGGCACAAATCTTCGTCCTCTCCATACAGGAATATGGCCGGATCGAATCCGCCGCTGGCGTCGCGGAACGGACGGGAGATCCCGAGGGCGGCCCCCGCGACCCAACTTGCATCGCGGACGCGAAGGTCGTCCGCCCGGACGGGTCGGGCTGCTTCGGCCAGCGGAAGGGGGGAGACCCCATGAGTCCGGGCGAAGGTCTTGGTCAACGGCAGTCGCAGCATGAGCGATTTGAACAGCGGGCTGCGAATCATCCGGTTGGCGAGGCGGCGGGCGCCGAGAATAAAGAGAAACCATCGAAACGCCGAGGATCGTTCGAACGCGGCGGTCTGCGGCGAACCGTCAGGGAAGACGAGGGGCAGGCCGACAACACCGATGTCTTCGTTCCGCAAAATCAGTTCATGGGCGGGACCGATACTGTCCGCGATCAGCCAGGCATCGGCATTGAGGAGCCAGTACGTGCGTGCCTCGATCCCTCGCAGGACAACATTATTGGCGTTGCCGAAACCCAGATTTTCATCGTTCAGATGAATTTGCAGCCACGCGAATTCCTGCGCCAGTTGCGCCAGGATGGTGCGCGTATCGTCAGTCGATGCGTTGTCGACGACGTGCACCTCATGCGTTCCGGGCTGAAGCCACGCGCAGTGATGCGCGGCCGAACGAACGCAGCGCTCGATGTCGGCAGCCGAATTGAACGTAACGATGACGATGACGGTCTGGAGCATGGATTTTCTTGCGGCATCGACCGAAAGGCCAGCCGTTTTTACCAGTCGTGGTCTTTTTCGTAACCGAGTTCGATCAACTGATCGCCCGCGACTGCCTTGAAGGCATCTTTGACATCGCGGTCGTACACTGTTTCCCAATTGCGGATACGGCCGGTACGGAAGGTCTGTGTCTTGCTGGACCGTGCATCGACAGCGATGGCTTTCGCCTGTTCCAGCGAGACGTCCATTCCCAGGTAGGCGAAAATGCCGCGGACCGTTTCCAGTTGCGTCTCGTCGGTTCCGCCGCCCTGCGCTCCCACGGTATCTTCGAACCTTACGGTATGGGCATGGCCAGTCCAGTCAGAGAAGCGCAGGATCTGATCCCTGATGTTCCGGCCGCCATGTTCCCCGTTGATGATGGCGAGAAGGCGAGTCTTGTCATCCTTCATGGATGCGACCCGCTCTTTCAGGGGGTGACCCGGCCAGCTCTGGATGTAGTGCATGTCGGAAATTACGGCATCGCGCGGATCGCGAACCATGAGCAGGATCTTGTACCCGAGCTTGTCGCCTACCGTGGCTGCGAGATCGGGATCGAAATCGAAATGTGACGACACGATGCGTCCAGGGCCGATCGGGGCCAGCAGCTTCTCGATGTCGCTCCATCTTTCCCTGTTGCGCTGACCCAGGGTCGGCAGCAGCGCACGGCTAAGTGCAGGATGCAGGACGAGCAATCTCTGGAGGAGATTGGTCCCCGACTTGGGCATCGTCACCGTCAGGATGCGCGGCGCATGACGTGCCTCGCCGACAAGACGGGACGCTATGCGCGCCGGCGTCAGACCAAATCTTTGCAGGTCGAATGCGTATTGAGAAAGGCTTTTCATGCAGGCCCGCCTGTTTGTTGGATGTCACTGGTCCGGCGCGTCACCGCAGGTATGCCGACCGGTTCGTTTTCGAGCCAACCGGTGGGGCGACCGATCAGCGCTTCGAGCCGGTCGATATCGCCACGGAAATCACTTCGCAAGGCGGCCCGGACCTGATCCGGCAGTTCCGGTTTCGCGCCTGTATTCACTTTTCGCAAGGCCCTGCGAAGAGCCTGGCCGACCGGAGGGGGGAGCAAGGCCCGAAGAATGTTCGTAAACCGGTTCGGTGCAGCAATGCGCGCCAGGAGCCGTGAACGCGGTGCGCCGGAAACATTGGCATTGATGGAAGTGTCGAAACGCTGATCTTCCGTTACGCCTGCAAACAGGGAGATCGCCTTCAATACGCCTTGCGGATCGCGCCTGAAATCGTCGAACAGGATCACTTTCACGTTTTCCGCCCCGAGTGCGCGCTGGAACGCCGCAATCGCGTCCGCGTAATACCCGCTTTCCCGGTACAGCCACATGTCGGCATACCCAGCGCTTTTGCGTGAGGGTTCGGCTTCCAGCGCGTTTTCGAAAGACAGGCTTTCGCGGGCTTCTCCCACGAGGTGAACATATTGGGAAAAGACCTTTTCCTCAGGTTCGCGCAGGATGAAGACCGCCCTCGCGGAAGGCAGGGCTTCTGCTATCCGCGCGGCACTGCCATAATGGAAGAGGTAGGATGGCGAGATGTCTACGGCGACCTGACCGGGCTGCTTCGCTTCGTAATGGTGCAGATACGATTTCAGCGTCGCCGGAATTTCTGCCAAAACCGCTGCATCTCCGGGACCGGCAGTTGTCTTTTCGAGATCGGGCCGCGAGAAATAATGCAGCTCCTTGCGTTCCGGCAGGAAAAACGCGGGGCTTTGCTTCAACATGTCGTAGAGCGCAGTGGTGCCGGCTTTCGAGGCGCCGCCAATGATGAGGTCGACGCTCATGCCTTCACCCGTGCCGGGCTCGAATATGCGAGGTAGTGGGTCGCTGCCAGAAAAAACGCGACCAGATTGCCGCGATGCTCCAGCGGAGCGCCGACCGGCAGACCGACGAGCAGGAAAAGAAAACCTGCGACATAAAATGCGCGGCGACGATCGGGCGGTGTCGCCTGAAAGATATGGACCTGGATTGCGAAATAGCCGGCGTAAACCACGATCGCCAGCACACCATATCTGAAAAGCGAGCCGACGATGCCGATATCCGCCAGGAAGAAGAAGTTGCCGATCACGCGTCCGAAGCCGCCCCACCACAACGGAGAGAGCGCTCCGTGACCCCAGAATTCTCCTGAGGCGAAAGCCGTGAGCGAATGGTCATATGCCATCGCCCTCCAGCTCTGTGTCAGATATTGCTCGGTCGAAAGCTGTTCGAACAGGATGGTGAGCGTATCCAGCCTCTCCTCCAGTCCCGGGATCAGCAGCATCGCGGCGGACAGGAACAGGAACGCACCCGTTGCCGCGATCGGCAGTCGCGGACCTTTCAGCACATAAAGGACCGAGATCGCAGCTGCGAGGATCAACCCGCGTGACTGCAGGACGAACAGCAGGATTCCCGCAAGGAAAAGCAGGATCGGGACGTCGTATCTTCGCGGCTCGATCAATCGGCTGGCGAGGACAAGTGGTATGCACAGCACGATATTCGACGAACCGATAGAGATGCGCTCTCCGCGCAAACGGTTCTCAGCGCCACCGGTTTCGCGAAGCGAAGGAAGGACGTTGAGCGTGGTTCCAAGTACGATGACGGCACAAATCAGTCCGGAGGCGAGAAAGTATTTTTCCAGCTCGAAGATCGTGATCCATCGGTTGCGAAGCATCATGACGATCGGAAAATAGGCGAAAAGCGCCAGTATGCGCCGTTCTTCCAAAAGGCCGAAATACAGGGGTTGGCCATATTGTACATTGGCCATGAATGCACCGTATGCAGCCAGCACGCCGATGCTGAGCAAGACGAAAATATCGGTCTTGTGAACGAACCCGTAGCGCAAATTGTGGTCGATCAAAATGAAGATGGACCAAAAGGCCATCGCCGCATAGAACACTTCCTGCACGCCATCGACGCCGATGGGATTGGCGGACGTACCCAGAAATATCTGCGTGTTGAATAGAATGACGATCGCGGCAACGATCTTGCGGAAGCCGGCAGGCGCGCGCTTTGTGCCGACGCGGCTCGTGTCATCGTAATAACCGGTATTCTGCATGTTGATGTATTCTCATGCTGCCAGAAAGATCGTGTTGCGAACCTAGGCGATTGATTGCCGCGCCGATCAAACCGGAATTACGCTGGACAATAATTCGACGTCATACCCTTGTGACCTCGGGCCCATGGGCGGCATGGTAGTCGCGCGGAAAAAGCGCGTCAAATCACGCCCTGTTATCGAATCGTCACGAAATCCGCCGGGTCTTGGGCGCCTTCTTCATTCGTTTGCGTATGATGCGCCGGACGGTAGCGCCAAAGTTCATGATCCTGCGGCTCAGCGGGACCCCACGTGCGTATTGGCGCAAGGCAGCCTGCCTGTATCGGGGGGTGGGGAGGCCCATAGCCCGGAATGCCCTTACCCGGTCAAGTAATTGAAGACGGCGTGCCGTCTGTCCGACCTGCATCTGGTCCAGCTGGCGCAGGTCGAATGCCTCGGTCGCCAGCCAGCCATCGGCCATTGCTGCGCGGAGCAGTTTCTCCCCGATGGGTGTTCGCGCCATGATCAGGCTGCGTCCGTCCGATTCCTCGAACACGGGATAGCCTTCATCGTCTCCGTACCAGGCATCCGCCGCAACGATGTCGGCCTGTTCGCCGATGCCGTCAGTGCAGATCTTGCACAGATTATGCGTGTAATTCCGCAGGATCCCGCCCCAGCTCTGGTTATAGGTGCAGGTCTTTTCCGACCCGTCTTTAAGTTTCGCAACGGTATCCCCCGGCCAGCCGTTTCCGCGATGGCGGAGATAGTCGAGGTCCTCGAACTTCCGGACGCCCAAATCGCTGACGAGCTTGCGGTTCCCCGTATCGCTGGGCGTTCCGGCACAGAAGAAGGAGAAGAGGTAAGCAATCCGGTCGCCGACTGGATCGCCGGCTTTGATCGCACGGCGAAGCGTGGCGATATCGCACGGCCTGCCGACGACGGCGTAGGTTCCGGGATTGTCGCGTATGTAGTCCAATGTCGCCAACGGGGAAGCGGGGCAGTATTTCGAACCGCCAGCCCGCAGCAAGACGTCGGCATCATCGGTGACCTCGCTGCTGGTACCGACCGGATATGCCTCGTCATAGGTTGTAGACAGGACGCCATCCACCTGCCCGGTTTCGACGAGATACCGTGAGAGTGCTGTCAACACGCCGCCTGACGACCCGGTATGCCGCGTCTCTGCATGGGTGGCGAAACCGGTCAGGGCCGTTGTGTAAGGCCCCCACAGATGATCGACAGCCACTTCGGGCGTGGCGTCATCGGTGCAGAACACGTCCTCCGCATTCTTTCCAGGGCAGGCAGCCTTGACCAACGCCTCTTCCGAACGCGTCAGTTCGGGCCCTGCACTGGAGGGGACAAGGAAACCGTTCCTGTCATATTCCATCTGCCGGGAAGAGAACGATGCACAATAGCCGCAGCCGATGCACAGGTCAGATTTCTTTATTTTTTCGACGAAGGTCACGTTATCAGTACCACGCTTTTTCGCTGGGCCGTTAGCATCGCGCCTTACGGATAAACCCTATTCCGGGCCCAATCCGGCAGAACGGTTTCGAATGAGAAATGAAAGATAAAACAGCCCGATAAGCGTTGCCGCCGTCAATGCAACGATTACCCCGCGGGCACCATACCAATACGCCCCTGCCGAACCCAGGACCGCGAAAAAGAAAAGGACCATCGCATTTGAAATAAGGCGCTCCAGTATGAACCCTTGCGCAACACGAGAAATCGACACTGCGCTGAATGCGAACCGTATCACGATCAAGATGCCGAAAAAGGGAAACAGGGAGCCAGCCTCTGCAAATTCCTGCGAAAAAACCAGTGGGACCACATATGGACCGACCAGGGCAACTAGACATCCGGACACGACGCCGAACAAGGTTTGTCCGATGATCGCCAGCCGCGAATTGCGGGCAAAACTGTCAGGAGTGCGAGAATGTTTTGAAAGCAGCGGCATCAGAACATTGCTGAAGGGCTGGGCGAAAATGTTCACGCCCTGCACGATCTTCTGTGCCGACTGGTAGAGGCCAACGACCACAGGCGACGCGAAAATTCCCAGGATGGCGACATCCAGCAATCCGAAGCTGCGCCTGCATACAGCGTCCAGGAAGAAAACGAAGTTCTCGCGGAGTTCGGATCCCAACCTGGCACGCGTCATGCGCACCCGGACGAACCGGCATTTCCTTCGCCATGCCAGCCAGGTGAGCATCAAAACGAAGGCGCTGCCCACCAGCAGTGCCACGGCAAAGCCCATTTTCGTCGGGGCCACAAGCAGGGCGGCGACTGCCGCTCCTGTACCGATGGCGCTTGAAACCAGATTGTTCCAGGCGTCCACCTTGTGAAGGCCGAGGCTTCGCAGACTGGCTGCGAGGAAATTACTGACCGAACGAAGTGCTATTCCCGCCCAGAATACGATGGCCAGCAGATACTCCGCCCCGGCGAGCGCAAGCGCGAAAACGGCAAGCGGGGTCAGGACGATGAACATCGCCGACTTCACGTAGAAGGAGGATAAGGGAATCCTGAGGCGGCCCTGCGGCAGGAAGCTGAGCCTGTTGCGCAGAAGGCTGATGGGATAGCCGAAATCGAACACCAGTCCAAAGCCCGATGCGATTGCGAAATAGAATGCAAATTCCCCGAACGAAGCCGGGCCCAGTGCCCGGGCGGCAAGGATGAATACGACGATCGTATTGGCAAGGCTCGCCACCACGCCCGCAGCGCTGCTGGCGAAGTCGAAAAGCACGCGGCCATACCTGCGGTTGATCGCGGACGCCGATTGCATCGAGAATTTTCCGGCGCCCTCGGCGCGTCCCTGACTGTCCATCGCTCAGCGCCGGGACTGCGCCTCGGCCAGATCGCGGGCGATCTTGTCGCGATAGGGTTGCAAGGCGGTCATCGCGTTTGCACCTGCCGTCCGAGCCTTCTCCTTCAAAGCCTCGCTATCGGCAAGGCAATCCATGACGAGCTTCATTGCATCGCTGTCGGAAACGGATTTCAGGTCCATCACGACGGGATACCCAATGCTCTTGAACAAACCCTCGAACTTCACCGAATAGGCCATCGGCACGCACGCCGTGCCAGAAGATACCGCCGCAATGGCTGCATGCATCCTGGCCGCCAGCATGAGGTCCATCCTGCTGATGAAAGTCTTGGCTTCGCGAGGGCCGTCGAAAACCGGCGCAAGTCTGGCCTGCGGGAAACGCTCGACCACCTTGCGCGACGCACGAAGGTCGCTCTCCATCGTTTCTTCCGCCGGATTGAACACGTGGGGCACAAGCCAGCATTGCACATCGGCATTGGATGAAAGGTTGCCTACCAGTCCATCTATCAATGACGGATAGTTGACCGAAAGGCCGAACTGGTTGTCGCCGGCATACCCGCCTTCATAAAGCAGTCCGGAAACATTGATCCCGACATGCTTTTTCCCATCCTGCATTTCGGGGAAAGGCGAGGGCCAATCTTCCAGCCGTTTGAGGCTGAAAGCGACGTCGGAAGACAGGTGCAGTGCAGGCGAACTGGAATTTCCAAGCAATTTCCGGGCGCGTTCATAAGAAGGCCGATCGCGCGCAAACACATCCGCGCATGCTCGCAAGGCGGTCTTCCCGACGGCCCTGGTGCTGGGCGAGGTAAAGGGGCCGATCGTCTGCGGGCTAAGAACGGGGCGGCGTCCCGCAGCCGCTGCGACCAGCTTGAGCCCGGCGACCTTGCTCAGGCGTTTCCAGCCGTAAATATCTGCGAAACTGTCACCGCCGCCAATGTCGTATACGAGGTCGCATTTGCGGATCTCGTCGAAGATGGATTTCACCGCGAGCACGGAAGAGACATCGATGTGCCTGACCCGGCCGTAATCGTCCGGGGGAGAGAAGGTTGCGTTTCCTCTAGAGCCGAAGACGACGAAATCGATCTCGATATCGCCCGCAGCATCGGCAATCAGCCCCATGTTGGCATCGGTCAAGGCCATCACGCCCAGATTATTGGATTTGAAGCTGTGCCAGAACAGCCCGACCGTAAGTTTGTTTTTTTGCACTGCTGATCCTTTGGGCCATCGGACAGACTTCCTCCCACCTTTCACATCATAGCGAAGGCGATGGCAGCTCCTTCGGAACCGAACATCGAAATTGACTGCCGGGCTGGGGGCGGTTGTTGATCTCGCGTCCCGATAGCACGATAGCGGTGAAAAGGAAGGCGATACCCGTCTGCGAGGACCGGGTTTGCGATGGATCGGCCAGGCTTCAGCTTGTCGACAGATAAAGGCAGCAAGGAGCATGCTGTTCGTCACGCCGGGTCAGCCACGATCCTGCTGCGATTTTTCGCTGCTGCAGCAATCGGTCAGGCGTGCGGATTGCCCGGAGGGCCCAATATCGCCTATAGGCCCGCCGAGATACGGCCCCAGCGTGCCGAAGCTCACGTAACACTCTGGAGAGAATGGAAAAATGCGGGTCTCGAACGCACGGCAGCAAAAAATGACTGGGAGGCATCCGCTTTCGTCTGCGTGGTTACAGCTGGCCTTGTATGTGCTCGCGGGCATCATTTTTCCTGTCGCCATGCGCACGCGGTTCGACGGCGCGCGGATTGCTCAGGAAGAGGCCACGGTTGCGATTTTCGGCATCTGTCTTGCGACGATCATGGTGTGGTCCATTCTCAACCGGCTGCGCGACTATGCGAAGGCCAGGTTGCTATCCTATGTGCTTCCGGTCAATTTCCTTGTCTTCGGTTCGCTGTCTCTGGTCCTGCTGGTCTTGAGATTGCCGTATAATATCTCGATCCTGCTACTAAGCGCATTGGCCATGACGGCCACGAGTTTCATGCTTATTGCGGTCACTCGCGGCAACCGCCAGAGATATTGGGTCGTGCCTGGAGGCCGTGCTGCCGACACGCTTGGCGGCCTGGACGAAACAATCCTTTTGACCCCTGAAACGTTGCGGGAAATAATTGGTCGCCGCATGAACGGATCGCTCGTCGCCGATCTGCATCACGCCCGCAGTGAGGAATGGGACCAGCTGATAGCGGAAGCAGCGCTGAGCGGCTTGCCGGTCTATCATTATCGCCAGGTCTGGGAATACACGACCGGGCAGGTCAAGATCGACCACCTGCGCGAAAACAATCTGGGAACGCTCATTCCCAATATCGCCTACATGAAGGCAAAGCGATTGATCGATATCCTGCTCGTGATCGTTCTGCTTCCTGCCTTGATCCTTATCCTCCCGGCCGTTGCGCTCTGGGTCAAACTCGATTCAAAGGGGCCCGTTTTTTACGTGCAGGAACGGGTCGGGATGCGTGGCCACCTGTTTCGTATGTACAAATTCCGGTCGATGCTTGCCGAACCGGTACGCGACCGTTCCGATCTGGAGGCCGCCATGACCCGGTCGGACGATGATCGCATTACCAGAGCGGGTCGCATCATCAGACGGTTCCGCATCGACGAATTGCCTCAGATACTGAATGTACTGAAGGGCGAGATGAGCTGGATCGGTCCGCGTCCTGAGGCTCTTCCGCTGTCCCGGTCCTACGAAAAGGCCATACCGTTCTACAGGTATCGTCATATCGTGCGCCCGGGTCTCACTGGCTGGGCGCAGGTCAATCAGGGGCATGTTACCGATCTCGACGAGATAGACGACAAGCTTGGTTACGATTTCTATTACATTCGCCACTTCTCCTGGTGGCTCGACGCGCTGATTTTCCTCAAGACCTTCCGCGTCATTTTCGGAGGTTTCGGAGCGAAATGAGTCGATCAAGGCAGCGCGGCAGGCGTAGCGCGAAAACCCCTGCTGGAGCGAAATATTCCGGATCGACTGGCGCACCTTATGTGGCGGCAGGCATTTTCGCAGCGCTGGTATTGCTCACGGGCGGTGCATCGCGTGGAGAAGTGCCGCAGCTCGCACTGCTTTACCCGGGTAGCATTTTGCTGCTGGCCTTTGTCGCAATCAGGGGCGGGCTTGCGAACCTCGGTTCGCTCAAGATCCCGGCGCTGTTGCTGGGGGGCTACATGCTATGGACGCTTGCGCAGCTTATCCCGCTTCCTCACGCAATCTGGTCCAGCCTTCCGCAAAGGGCTGTAATCGCCGAAATCGACGACCTTGTCGGTCTGGGACAGGTCTGGCGACCGATCACCTTCGCTCCGGAGCGGACGCTCTCGACGTTTTTCGGCCTTTTCACGCCCCTGGCGGCTCTCCTGATTGCCGCGACCTTGCCCATGGCCGATCGGCAAAGGAACCTTCGCCGGATCCTTCTGCTGGCCATCGGGGCGAATGCCATTCTCGCGCTCGTTCATGCAGTCCTGGGCGGCGATGCGCTGCATTTCTACGAAATCAGCAATGACGACCGGCCGGTGGGCTTTTTCGCCAACGTAAATCACTCTGTCGTTCTATCCGCCATCGGTATCGTTCTGTGCGGCATGGAATTGGCTGTCGCGGGCGGCAAATCCCGCAGGACGCAGGGCCGTAGCGGCGCGGCTTTCATCGCGCTCGCGACGGGAGTATCGCTCCTCTGCTTCGTCCACTTGCTCATCGGCGGTTCGCGGCAGGGGCTTATCGTGATGCTGCCGGCACTCCTTGCTGCTTTCGCCGTGTTTCTCGCGGGGCGGGATAAGGAAAAACGCGGTTCGAAAGGGGCGTATCAGCGGAAAGTGGGTTCGGCACTCGATGTCATTTCCAGGCACCGTGTCGCCGTGCTTCTGGCCCTTCCGGCCCTCATGACGGGCGGCTTCCTCCTGCTCGGCGAGATACCGGCCCTCTCGCGTCTGTATGACGAGTCGCTTGCGGACAACGTTCGCTGGACGCTGTACAGCCCCCTGATCGAGATGGTTTCTTCATTCTGGCTGCTGGGCTCCGGAATGGGCTCTTTCGAGGACGTCTATTACATGTTCGAGACGTCGGCCTTGCTGGCGCCGTTCTACGTCAACCAGGCCCATAATGACTGGTTGCAGATCATCATAGAAGGCGGCGTTCCGGCAATTGCGTTGCTGGCTTGCGCACTGATCCTGATCGGACGCAGGATATTCACGGTCTTCCGCCTCGGCGCGGACGGCCCGGCGCGCACAGTGGCCTGGATGGCGATAGTTGTGATCCTTTCCTTTGCGAGCCTGGTAGACTACCCTCTTCGCACGCCTCTCTTCCAAACAACGGTTGCGTGGTTGTTCGTTATGCTTGATAGCGCCGCTTTCTCCAGGGGAGCACGGGCGCGGGATGAAGTCGATGAATACGCGGCGTAACCGCCTTAGCGCACCTGCGTGTAATCACCTCGGTGAAGGACCATCTTCTTTCAGGTCCGATCAAGCAAAAGCTCGTTAGAGGTTTCGGATGTCTCGCATTTTTACCGTTTTTTGTGCTGCGGCCCTCATACTACCTGGCGTCGCCGGGTGCAGCACGACCAAGGTGACCGCCCAGGACAGCTCCATCGAGCTTACCGATCTGAGCGAATTGCCGGCCCCCGAAGCTGTTGGCCTGTACCGGCTTGGGCCGATCCAGAACCTGCAAATCGACGTTGTCGGGGCCGAGGAGATCAGTGGAACCTACTTCGTCGACGATCGCGGCGTAGTCGAGTTTCCCTATGTCGGCGAGGTGGACGTGACGGGCCGCACCCCGTCCCAGTTGGCGTCGGTATTGGCGAGCGGCCTTCGCGGCGACTACATCGTCGATCCGCAGGTTCGCGTCCGCCCCGAAGAGGTGACCCAGCCCTTGATATCGGTGGGCGGTCAGGTGGCGAAACCGGGCGCCGTGCCGGCGGCAATCTCGGAAACGCTTTTGCGGGCCGTCAACAATGCGGGCGGATTGGCCGAATTTGCGGATTCCGGGGATGTCCTCGTGCAACGGGAAGTTCAGGGGCGGCGATATATCGGGGTCTATAACCTGGAAGCAATCCAGCGCGGGAACTATCCGGACCCGGCGGTCTATCCGAACGACATCATCACGGTTGGGGAATCCTCCCGCCGGCGGACGCTCGAGACGATCCTCCAGTACGTTCCGCTGCTCTCTTCGACTGCTATCTTGATCGACCGCGTGGGCCGTTGAGCCACCGTCGAACTCCTTAGGACCAGGGTAATTTATGAACGACAGTACCATCGCAGAAACCCGGGGGGGTGGTGACGGCGATTTCGGTATCGACATGCGGCGACTGTATTCGCGCGCACGTTCGATGCGCGTCATCCTGATAGCGCTTTTCGCGGCGACTGTGCTGATCGGGCTGCTGGCGACCTTGCTCGCCCCGCCGACCTATCGCGCTGTCGCGGAAATCGAGATCAGTCGCGCCAGTTCGGCTTTCATCGAGACAGAAGCCTCACCTGCGGAAGATCTCCAGGCGGATCGCCAGTATTACACGACACAGTACGAACTTCTGGAATCGCGCTCACTGGCGTCTCGCGTCATTGAAGCAGGGGATCTGCTCAACAACGAGAAATTCGTCTCCAATTTCGATATCGAGGCGGGAGTTGTCACGCAGGGCGGCTTGATCGACCTGCTGCTGGAACACCTGACGATTGAACCTGTCCAGGATTCCAACCTGGTGTCGGTCATCTTCGAAAGCCCCGACCCGACGCTTTCGGCCGAACTGGCCAATCTCTGGGCGAACGAATTCATCGAGTCCAATTTCGAGAAACGTTTCAGCTCCAACATCGAGACGCAGGAATATCTCGAGTCCGAAATTGCGAAACAGAGGGAGCGGCTTTCGGAAAGTGAACAAGCGTTGGTAAATTATGCGAACGAGAACCGCATCGTCATCGTCGGCAATAATGGCGGCGAAGACGGTTCGAATGCGGCCGGGCAATCGCTTGTCGGAACGTCTCTCGTATCCCTGAACGAAGCATTGGCGGAAGCGACGGCTGAGCGTATCCGCGCCGAAGCTGCATTGCGCAGCGATGTCGATACGAACTCGGTCCGGGACCCGGCGGCAGAGCTTCGCCGGACGCTGGCCCAGAAGCAGGCCGAACTGGCCAATGTGCGCGCCACCTTCGGACCTCGCTATGAACGAGCGCAATCGCTCCAGGCCGAGGTCAACTCGCTACAGCAGGCGGTTAACCAGGCGACGGGTCTTGATACCAGTGCGCGGCGCGAGAACCTGCGCAAGCAATATCAGGCCGCGCTGGCCCGCGAAAACCGGTTGCAGGAACGTGCCGATCAGGTGAAGTCGGAATTCATCGAGCAGCAGGGACAAAGCATCGCCTATGGCATCCTGCGCCGTGAAGTCGATACCAACCGCGAATTGTATGACGGCCTGTTGCAGCGCTTCAAGGAACTCGATGCAGCTGGTGCCGGCCGGAACAACATGGTCCTGATCGATGAAGCCGAAGTTCCGTCTTCTCCGTACAGCCCGTCACTGCCGTTTAACTTGCTGATTTCGACCATACTGGGCGCGTTTCTCGTCGGCCTGGTCGTGCTGGTCCGCGAGCAACTGGATCAGTCCTTGAAAAATACCGACGATGTTCGCGATCGGCTGGGCCTATCTACTCTCGGCATGATCCCGATAATCAAGGAGAAAGAGCTGGAGGAACAATTGGTCACGACATCGTCGGACCTTGCGGAGGCTTACGCGGCGACGAGGACCAATATCGGTTTCCTTACTGCGAACGGTGCACCCAAATCGTTCATGATTACGTCCACGCGGCCTAACGAAGGGAAGTCGCTGACCTGCGTGGCCCTTGCCCGCGGTTTCCACTTGCTAGGCAAGAAAACGCTTTTGATCGACGCAGACCTCCGCAATTCGGTCATGACCGAATTGATCGATGAAGCGAGTGCCAGCAACGGTTTGAGTTCCGTGCTTGCCAACCAGGCATCGCCGACCGAATGCATCTATCCGGTTGCCGAGTACGGGTTCGATTTCATGCCGATCGGTCATCGCCCGCCCAATCCGAGCGAGCTGCTGGCCAGCGCACAGATGAAACGGTTGGTGGACCAGGCGCAAACCGAGCTCGGTTACGATCTGGTCATCGTCGACAGTCCGCCGGTCCTGGGTCTTTCCGACGCGCCTCAGCTGGGAACCAGCGTCGAAGGGATCGTCTATGTTATCCAGGCGAATTCGACACCGTTCAGGGCTGTCAAGAATTCCATCGACAGGCTGCGCAAGGGCTCCAACGAAATCTACGGCGCTATCCTGACCAAGGCTGGGCAGGCCGACGACGCGTACGAATACGCTTATGGCTATGGCTATGGACGGGAATGAAACCCCGGCAATCGACCTTTCCTCTTCAGTGAAGGCAATTGTCGGGCTGGGCGCGCTCTTGTTGGCTGTCGCGGCGATGGTTTTTGCCGCCAGCGCTGCGATGGAAAAGCGGCGGCCGGATATATCCGTCCTCCTGAACCCCTTCATGGCGGACGCTTCCTCGCGTCTGGCTCGCGGCGTATTTGCGGCCTCCGCCGGTGAAGGAACGCCAGAGGATCTTGCTACAGGGGCGAGAGAGGCGAGGAAATTTGCGCAAGATGCATACCGCGTAAAGCCGTTGTCGCCCGATGCGCTGACCTTGCTGGCTTGGGCAAGCGAATCTGCGCCTGCCCGTACCGGCATCCTGCTGAATGCAGCAACGCTCAACAAACGGTCGAGCATGCTGTCCGGTGCCGTCCTGACGGTGCACAGCCAGAATGAAGATGTCGAGGCTGCCCTCGATACGCTGAACAACTTTCTGGCAGTCCATCCTGAAAAAATCGACGCGCTCGAGCCGTTCTTGATCCAGACCTTGAGCAATCCGCAGGGACCGGGTGTTTTCCGCCGGGTTTTCCGCGATGAACCGCTTTGGATGGACGAATTTATTGCGCGGGCAGGTCGCGACGGCACCGCGTTGGAAAACCTTTTCGCGATCACGGATACCATGGACACCGGGAAGACGCTTTCCCGGCGAACCAATATCGTTCTCATGCGCCGCTATCTCGAAGTTGGGCGGCTCGAACAGGCGTTTGCCACCTATCAGGGTCTTGTGTCGGATCGACCGCTACAAAAGCCTGCATGCCGCATAGGGAGCGCGAACAGGCTCGACTGGTGTACGGACCTTGCCCCGTTCGATTGGCGCCTAGGAGAAGGCGCCACGGTTTCCAGTGTCCTCATTTCCCCCAACCCCAAGGTGCAATTCCGCGCGACACAGACCGGCAGGGAATTGATCGCGCAAAGAATCGTCCAGCTCGGCGATGAACCTGCTTCGCTGCGGGTCGACTACACGTCGGATGATTCCGCGTTCGGGGACAATGTGAACGTCAGCGTAATCTGCGCGACCGACCGGAGGCAGCTCTTCAATGCGACCCTCTCCTCGCTGCGTGCGAGCGAGGGCGCTGAGATTTCGGCCGATTGCGACTTTGTTATTTTCACTCTCGTCTCACTCCGGTCGGTACGCGCAGCTCCCACTCGGGGGAGTATCGACGGCGTTCGTTTCGATTAGATCGGAACTGGCGACGAAATGTCGCAGGCTCTCGGCCGGCTGATGCCGTTCTGCCGCGAAAGGCATAAAGCATCACTGACGATAAACGCGATCGGGCCAGCCACGCCGCCAGAAAATTGCAAAATCCGCGAAAGACTCGCGGCCTGAGAAACCCCCGGAAGGAGGGCGTCTTGATCTAAGGGGAATGGTGCCCAGAAGTCGACGAAGATGGACACTCAAATCCTTGGAGAATTTCCGTAAAATTGCCTCGTTGATCGCAACTTTGCGCCTGATTCCGGACTTTGAATCAGTAGTTTCGAGTTGTTGAAAGCAGGCCTAACGGCCAATCCGAGAAGAGGCTATGGCTGGTCCGGAGGCAATCAATTATTCTGATCGAGTTGCAATCCCCATCGCTTTCATCAGCCTTCGGGCTGCGAACCAGATTGCGTATCGGCCGCTTTCGCCTACCATATCGCGAAGGAAATAATCGTAGGTTTCCCGATCATCCTTTGCAGCAGCAGTAGCGCAGTCGACCATCAGCATCTCGTCGTAGCTCATGCGTGGCTGGCATGGCGGGTTAAGCGCGATAGGCTCCGGCAATGCTCGACCGAACTCGTCGAGGAAAACGTGGAAGCGGCGGACCGCGCCTGGTGTGCCGAGATGTTCTGCCAAGCGCTGCGCGCAATAACATTTTCGAGATCTGGCAATATGCGTGTAGCGTAATGCGCAGACGATGCGCGCATGCAGTTCTGGCACGTTCCGAATATCGGGAGTGCTGGTCAGCGCAGCCAGATCAAATGGCATTGGACATACTCGGCTTGACCGCATTGAACGGACAAGAAGCTTGAGAGTTAGTGGGGGCTGGGATCTCTCGCTCGGGCCACTCAAGTGCCCGTCGGACTGCCATCGCAGCCCAATGAACAGCGCCTGGTAAACCGTGCGGGACAGTCGAATTCCCGTTACGTCCCCCAAGAGAGGGCGCCGCTTCTAAAACGCCGAGAAGTGCGCTTTCGTCAGAGGAGAACCGGCGCGAGCAGCAACACTCGCGTACCAGGGGTCGTTCAAGCTGCGCTTCGATCAGTGCGAAAAGGCTTGCGCAGGCTGGTGCGGTTTCGTCAGGTAGGCGCAGTTCACTGGCCACTTCGTGCATTCTCTCCAACGTGACCACACCTTCTTCACGTGCCATCGACCAAAGGCGGAACAAGCGCACCGCGATGGCCTTGCAAAAACGCTCGTCGGGTTCGGCCATCGTTCTCTCCTTGAAACAGATTGTCAGGTTTCCAGCGGCGCGATACGCGCTCGATTGGCTGGGTTTTTTCGTCCGCGAAGTGCGAACAGGCCGTGGCCGATAGCCAACCCCAGAAGGCTGACAGTAGTCGCAAGCACGATACACGGCGATCCCAGATTACGAGATCGTATCGGGCGTGAACGAGCCAGGCCGAAACGTCCGCCTCGGCGCGTCCTTCCGCTTCTGATGCGCGTACGCCCCGCCTTCCGTTTCTGGCACCGCTGGTTCGGGGTCCTGGGCGGGGCGTGGCTCATCCTGCTGGCCATTACCGGGTGCGCGATCGCCTGGTATGACGAGCTCGATGGACTGCTGAACCCGGATCTGCGCTATGCCGAGCTCACCACCGGCACGCCGGCTTCGATGGACGACGTGGTGGCGAGTGCGGAGGAGGCCTTACCGGGGTTTGCACCCGGAAACATCCTGCTGTCGCAATCGCCGGATCGAACGCATTGGCTGATCGGTCGCCAAACCCTTTCCGACGATACCGCACGGCCTCTCCAGGTATTCGTCGATCCCGACACGGCAGAGGTGACGGGGTGGCGTGAGAGCGGTCAGATCAGCCTTCATCGGCACTATCTGCCTGATCTGCTCTACGGGCTTCATACCGACCTTCTTCTAGGCCGGACCGGAGTGCTGATTGTCGGGTTCCTGGCGCTTGCCTGGCTGCTCGATCACCTTCTGTCGCTACCGCTGGCCTTTCCGCGATTGCGCGGTGCCATGGCCGCGTTTCGCATCGGCGGACATGCCGGGTCGCTGCGCCAACTTTGGGATCGCCACCGGGCGAGCGCGCTGTGGCTCTGGCCCATAACCGCAATGCTGGCCCTTACCGGCACGACGCTCAGCTTTCCCGAAGAGAGCCGGCATCTTGTCGAGCCACTGTCCCCGATCAGCGACCGGTTGCACTATGACATGGAGGAACGCGGCCCGCCGGACACACCGATCGGCATCGATGCGGCGATTGCGCGGGTCACGCTGGACAGGGCGGTGGTTCACAGCGTGCGCCCCCATCCCGAAATCGGCCTCTATGCTGTTCGGACTTTCGACGATCGCGATGTCGACAACCAGGGGCGGTTGTGGACCTATGTCGACATGGCGACCGGCGCGGTTGTGGCGAAGCGCCACGATGCCGGGCAAAGCGGGGGCGACACCTTCTTCCTCTGGCAATACGCTCTACATTCGGGGCATGCCTTCGGCCTCGTGGGGCGACTGCTTGTCACCTTGGCTGGACTGGTGACGATCTATTTGAGCTTCTCAGGCTATCGCCTGTGGTGGAAACGCAGGCGGCGGGGACTCTAGTTAGATAGTCGACGGTGCCGACGTCGATCATTTTCGTTGAGCCATATTTACCCACCCGGCTGGTGCTGACAATATGTGTGTGTGTGTGTCGAGTTGGTCATCCGATTGGGGTCTCTCTAAGGCATCTGGGTGGCCGCATAGAGATACAGGTTGGTATTCCGCTTCCCTAAGTTCGGGCCTTAAAAACGGACGGTCCTCTAACGGCCCAGAATCTGACAAAGGTGCCCAGCTTTGTTCGATTTGCCGTCCCGGATATGCGCGTGTCTATCCCCAAATGGAAAATGGTGCCCCATAGAAGACGAAGATGGGCACTCAGATCATTGGAGAATTTCCGCCGATTTGCCCTAGTCGCTACCGCTTTGCGCCCCAGTTTCAGTCGTTCAGCCAATTCGGCGAAATCCAATAAGCCGACACTTGTTAACACGCATTGTCGACCGGATGGGAGACCGAGCTGCGGATCCGACGCGGAAGTGACGCTATTCAGGCAAGGTGTCACCGGGACTACGTTCAAGGTAGGTGCCGAACGAACCATTATTCCTCATCCGGTGTCGCCGCTTCGTCTTCCCGATTGATTGGGCCAAGCCGTATTTCAAAGACCGGATCGTTGCTCCATTCCAGCACTTGGCGGAAGCCGACGACCAAGCTGCCTACAGTGGTCTCGCTGCCCTCATCCGGTTGGTAGGCGAGGCTCACCCGTCCACCAGTCACGGGTGCGTAGCCAATGCGCCGCAAGTGCCGTGCCGAAGTTAGCCACGCAGTTCCGGGCGGCAAGTTCGTTGCGAACACCTCTACGCCCTCAATGGTCACCACATGGTGCCCTCGCTCGCGCGGCGTCCGTTCGTGTGAAATATCGAAACCGGCGAGTGGGTCGTCGCGTCTGAAGTGCAGCCGTCCAAGCTGGTCGATCGAATCTTGTGTTGCTACGATAAGGACCGGCTGTTCGCCGACGCGCTCAACGAGAGCGGGCATCGCGCGCCAGAATGTCGGATCGTCAAGTTTGGCGCCCGCTCGAATCAATTCTCGCGGCGACCTTGCGAATACCTCAAACGCGTATTGGCCCGCCGCCTCGCGAGCGTGTGCCGCGATGAACTCGGTCCAGTTTAAGGTCGCCTGCTCCATCTCGGGCCGGACAAGCTTGCCTTTTCCGATGCCATTGAAAACAGCCGTCCTCTCCTCGCCCGCTCCCTCATCTGCGAGGAAGACACTCACCGAGTCAAAAATCGGCACCATTGCGGGCTCGGCAAGAACTTCAGCCTCAATAGCCACCCGCAAATCCTCCATCGCAGCGTCGTCGATGTCCTTGGCCACTAACCGCTCGCGGCGGCGGCGCTCGATGGCCGAAGTGGTGTCGTCGATCACTCGATTTAGATTTGCGATTGCGGTCGCCGGGTCGATGCCCGGCGCCACCGCATGAATGGCTCGCACCAGCCCCGGCGACTCAGTGTCGAGCAACTGCCGGTAACGGTCGAATTCCATCAATATGTCGCGCAGTGAACGGTCGCCGAGCGGAGGCAGCACCTCATCTGCTGCGATCAAGTCTACTTCTTCGACTACGCCTCCCGAACCCTCGGCCGGCGCGAGCGCGGCTATCAAAGCCACGTCACCCAGAATGAGTTGCTCGCGATCATTCATGGTAGTCGGCGTGTAGACGCGCCCTGGGACGACGACTTCCTCGCGCATGTTGTCCATGTTAGCGACTAGCCTGTCGAGCCAATGACCTTGGGTGCCGTCCTGATAGCGTTCGCCGACCAGCTGCAGGCGCATCAGCCCCTCAGTAATCGTCTTGAAGTTGAGGCCGCCCGCGTTTGGTTCGGTCGGATCCGAGCCGACTCCTCCGACCAGCTCCCGCGCCGTCACGGCAGAGAGGTCTGCAGCGACGCCGCCGCCGATCGACCAGACCAACATCAGCGACGCAGTGACAAGCACCACATCCTGCCGCGCCCCGTCAACGATCTGTGCGAAGATGCCGCCGGGCGCAGGTTGCGGTAGGTAGGGGTGATCTACCCTCGCCGACCGGGCGGCCGCCGCCTGCCATTCACCCTCTAAGAGGTTAGGCATCAACAACCAGGGAAATCGTTCGAACCCGTCGCGCTCGACATCAAGAAGTGCCGAGCCCGGCCAGCGCACAAGTGCCTCACGAAACAAGCGCGCACCGGTCTTGTCACCGTTCCACACAGCGACCGCTAAGCAATAGGCGGTGTTACCAAGGTGCTGGCGTAAGAACGGCCAAGCCGAAACGTAACGGGACCACATTTCCTCAGACCGCGCGCTAGCTTCGCCCCGCCACCCATAAACCGAAGATGCAGTGGTGAGGTTTGCCTCCCAAGCGCCGACGATGGCTGGCATAACCTTAGCGAATGCACGGGCGTCCGAACCGCTGAGACCCACGCGTTCGGCTGCGGCGTTAGCATCTCCCTCGACGATCGACCGACGGGTTACCCACGCCTCAATTGCGTGCATCAGTATCGGCTGCAAATCTAAAATGCCCTCGACGACCGCCTTAGACAGACGGACGCCGGGTTCGGCGTCGAGTAGGCGATACGGCACGTAAGCAAGCGTTTCGAGAAAGCGCTCTTCGTCGGGGATACGTTCGGCTGCTCGATCGAACAACCGACGGTATTGGCGGATCCAATCGACGTGCGGCGCGCGCCACGCCAACCCGCCAACCTCTGCATAGCTGAATGGCCGCCCCTCCTCGGTTTCGGTCGCGTGTAGCCCAAGGAGGAAGCTATGATAGCGAACGAGTTCGTCGAGCGCCCCATCGAAAGCTACAGGCGCGCGTCGGTCGATCTGTGAGATTGTGCGGTCTGCCAGCTCCTCCATAATCTGCTCTTGGGTCGGAAGATCATCCCTCATTGCGACGCTCCTCAAAGCGGAACGCGCAGCGGAGCAACCGCCGCTCTAACAGGGTCAAAGGCACGCCACCGTTGCGCCGGCACCATGCGATCCGTCCTCGCATCGGGCGATCTAGTGCAGGTGTAAACCAAATCCGGGGCACAGAATGAGCCGCCTGACCCGTCGGCGCTGGGTCAGCAGAGCAGCGCTTGATCCATCGGCCAAGCACCCAGCGCACGACGCCCATGTGCACATCGACAAGCATCGTGTTCGGCGCGAAGTCAGTCTCGATCTCGATTTCGGCGCCCCTGCCAGAGGAGAATCCGAAGCTCGCTCTGGGCATGCTCGTCTTCGCATCACCGCCTGCGGCTCCGTATAATTGCTGGCGAAGGCGGTCGGCCAGCTGGCGAGGCACTACCACATTGGCGGTGTATCGTTCCCGTAGGTGTTCCCGCGCCGAGCGCTGCACGAAGCGGAAAGTCACTGAGACGAAGTGCGCGACCGCCCACAGGTTTATGACGAACCACGCTGTGTGCGCCGATACCAGCACCAGCTTGAAAGCCGGCGAGTCTGAACCGCCGCCCAGCAGATGAAGCGCAGTCTGCAGAGGCCAGAAGAACTGGATGGACAAGACGGCTGCGAGTGCGATCCCGCTAGCGGTAATGCCGAAGAACATTGATTCGTGATAATAGACCTTGACGTCGGTAGTCGCGTCGTCGCGCTGCGCAATGAGTGTGACAAGCGCCAGAGCCAAAGAGATTATCGTGAGCAGACCGATCTGCGCACCGAGCAGATAGCTCGGCACCGTCCTCACGATGTCGACTATATACTCCGCTCGTGCCGTCGGCATCTTTGCTACGCCAGGCGCAAGGACCCGAGACCATGCCTCGACGTTTAACACAGCGAGATCGACGATTAAGTAGCGGGCTAGGAACAGACTGAACGGAGCGCCCATTAGGGCTCGCAGCAGTCGGTGGCCGGCTGGATAACGCGCACGGCGCGCAACCGGGTCGCCGGCGAGTTGTCGGCGAACCTCGTGCGCCGCAAACCTACTCACACTGTCGGTCGGGCCGCCCGGTCCCCAGCCGATTCCCATCTTTCAACATGCCCCCGTATCGTTGTCGCCGATAGAATATCGCTGCCCAAGAGAAATACGCTTCTGGCTGGGACGGCACCATCGTGCAAGGGATGGGAATACACATCACCGCAGTGTTGCGGGCCGCGGAAAACCAGCTATCGCAAATGGAGGGAAGCACGCTGTGTGACAAGTAGAGACGGAACAAACACCCGTATTCAGAGTGTGCCCAAGCAGACATCGAATTCGCTTATTGCGGGTCTGCTAATTCGCTGAACGAAAGTCCGGTTTTAAGATCATTTACCCAAAACTCGCTCGACGGCAAACGGCCCAGAAGTTTCGTAGAAGCCCAGCTTTGTCCGGTATGGCGTTCCGCACATGGACGATTCTATCCGTAAATCGAAAGTGGTGCCCGATAGAAGACAAAGCTGGGCACTCAGATCATTGGGGAAAAACTGCTTATCGCAACGCCGCCCGGACCTTACACCCGGATATCGGCGGTAATGCGTTGGATATGGTCGCACTTAACGCAGCTTTCGCCCGTGTCCTCGACATATTAATGCTCAGTGAGGCGGAGGTATCACCTCAGACCGATGAAGGACTTAACCGTCACTATCAGAATGGCACGCGCGGCGGATCAAGCTTCGCCTGCGGTCCAGTTTGTCCAGGTTTTTGGCCAGGATCGATCCTGCAATATCCGCGCTCAGCACTCGAGTTCGACATTCTGCTGCGCACCGAAGCGCTTTTGGCAGCAACGGACCTGTTCGATGAGGACCGGCATGCAAGGCTCGCGCTCGGGTTAGCCTTCAATCCAGCTTGGAGTGCCGATGCAGGTCCGAGCGGGGATACATTCGATAAAGCAGATGCCTGCGAGAAAGTTGCTGATCTTCTCCGCATTGCTATCGAAGCCACTAAGGAACCGGCGTTGCCTCAAGGCCTGCCTGGCCTGCACGAACTGGGACAGATATGGATACGTGCTGCCATCAACGCCTGGATCGAGCATGGCCGGATCTCAGAGCGCGAAAACCTATCTTTAAAAAAGCTCCAAACGCTCGAAGAGCAGGCGTTGGAGGCTGGTCGCTTCCCATTCGTCGAAGAATGGCGTGAAAAAAGGCTCCGCACAATTTCTGATAGGATTGACCAACCGGGTAGCCGATCAGATGACCGGTTCCAGCTTAATCACAGCCTCCAAGCCAAAAACGCGCTACGAAGGGGGCTAATCACTGCGGCAAGATACAAGACGACGGTCGCACGATTAGAGGAAAGACACCACGCCATCGCTGGCGCGACTGCTGCTATTGTCGAACTCGCCTCGGGACCCGGTTTCATGGCACTTGAACATGATCCCGATGAGGCGGAAAAAACCGTGTCAGTTCGTTTCGTGCCGGAAAGCGTCCCGGGTTCATCTTTCGGAAATTGGAAACTGGATTCCAAGCAGGCCTGTCGCGCCTATGGCGAAGCATACTATCGGTCCGAAGCGGTCGAGGGGAAGCTCAAGTTCATTCGTCAGCGATTGTGGATTCTACTTAGTTCTCTTGTCGCCAAACCTGCAAGCTGGGACGCTGACAGAATATTGGCCGCCGCACACGAGGTCGCCTTATTGGGAGAGGCCGCGCGCGCCAGCCGGGAGGGAGAGGCTGGAAATCACGCCGCCGATCTGCATGAATTCCTCAAGGCGCTAGCTGCCGAAGACGCGCCGCAACGAGAGGAAAGACTTCGCGCCTTACGGGGGCTCGCGCGAGAAGATTTTCGGGACCATATGCCCGAAGGAGTGGAAGCGGTGTCGAAAGGCTCACGACCGGATGGTCGCTTCGAATATGGGTCGCCTCTAATGCAGGTCATTCCTTCGCAGGACTATTATCGATCGGCTCTGCGGCCCGTGGACGAACTGAAGGCATTCAGTGCCGGCCAACCTTGGTCAGATCCCGAACGAGAAGCTGAGCAGGAAGGGATCCGCTATTATTACGACCACATGCAAAAGCTTTCAGATCGAATGTTCAATGCGGTCGACGTCGAGCCTGCGAAGAAAAAGATTGCTAAACTTGCGCCTCTGATTCGTGAGGCAGTCTCTCAATCTGTGCCACTAAATGCTGCTGCGGAGTGGCAGCTCGGCTATTATATTGACAGACTTACAGGAGCGATGGTCCGGGCACGGCAGTTCGCCGAGGCACTCACCGTCTTAGAAGAGTACTTTGCTCTACCCGATGCCTATCGTCGACGTTCGACCCCTTCGGAGGAAAAGAGGTTGAGAGCTCGGCTGGCTCGCTGCCGGCGCGATGCAGCACGTGCGTGATTTGTATAGGATCGTCGCTTCCCCGTAGCGGAGCCGGAGTGTCCATTGAAAAGTTGAATTTCAATTTCGGACAGTTCGCTTTTGGGGGCAGAAAGCGATGTTGGAGCCCAGGTTTGTCCGGCTTGGCGTCCCGAACACGCGCGTTTCTATCCGTAAATGAAATTCGGTGTCCCATAGAGGACGAAGATGGGCACTCAGATCATTGGATAATTTCCGTAGAACTGTGACGCATCGAAGGATAAATTGCTTCGCCGTTAGCTACCACGACGTGGCTAGCAGTTCGGCCTGCTGGATCACGGTATGCACAGCCGCGTCCTGGAGGTCCGGCGGATAACCGTATTTGCGCAAGATGCGTTTCACAAGGACGCGCATCCTCGCTCGTGCCGATTCACGGTGCGCCCAATCGACGCTTGCATTCGCTTTGAGGTTCTCGACGAGTTCAGCAGCAATGATCTTGAGGCTGTCATTGCCCATAATATCGACGGCACTCTCATTATCCGCCAAGGCTTCGTAGAAGGCAATCTCCTCATCGGACAAACCTCCCTCTTCTCCTCGCGCCAATTTCTCGCGTATTTCTTTTGCGAGTTCGATCAGCGTCTGCAGCACCTCGACGGTGCTGACTGCATTCGTGTGATAGCGCGCGATGGCGACCGTAAGCCGTTCGGAGTATTTGCGACTTTCGACAGCGTGGGTATGTGACCTCGACCGGATCTTGTCGGCCAGCAGCTTCTTTAGGGCTTCAAGCGCCAGATTGGGCCGCTCGCTATCGCGCATTTCTGCCAGAAATTCATCGGATAGGATTGAGATGTCTGGCGAGGCCATACCCGCCGCTTGCAGAATATCGATAATTTCCGTCGAGACGACAGATCTGTCGATCAGCTGTTGAACCGCGAGTTCGCGATCCTTCTTGGATTTCGTAGCACCGCTACTTTTGACCAGCGCGGCTCGCACAGTCTGATAGAAAGCCACCTCGTCGCGGATGGCCTTTGCCTCATCACTTGCGGATGCCAAGGCGAAGGCTTTGCTTAAGGCCAGGACCGAATCTTGAAACCGTCGAAGTGCAGCCTTCTTGGCGTCATCAGTGGTCTCCTTTTGCGCCGCCTCATGCTGACGAGCCAAAATCCATTCGAGTGCCTCGGCGAGACACTTCAACCGCTGACTTGGTGTTCCGTGCATTCCTGGCCCGCAATCGAAACCATGGAACATTGCGGTGACGATTTCGAAGCGCTCGAGCATCACACGGATCGCTAGCTTTTCGTCAATGCCGGTCTTTTCGCGGTCAGACGGCGAATAGATGCCAAGCGCTGCTTTCAGGTTTTGGGCGATACCGATGTAGTCGACAACAAGTCCGGCTTCCTTATCGCGGAAAACGCGGTTCACCCGCGCGATGGCCTGCATCAAACCATGGCCGCGCATCGGCTTATCGATATACATCGTATGCATCGACGGAGCATCAAAGCCGGTCAGCCACATATCGCGCACCAGCACGAGCTTGAGGGGGTCAGTCGGATCTTTGGCACACGTTTAGCCAGCTCATCTCGGCGTGCCTTCCCGCCTATGTGCGGCTGCCATTCCTGCGGGTCCGAGGCGCTGCCGGTCATCACAACTTTCACCGCGCCCTGCGACACATCGTCGGAATGCCATTCCGGACGAAGAGCGACAATCTCGTCGTAGAGTGCCACGCAGATGCGGCGGCTCATGCAAACGGCCATTGCTTTGCCGTCTAACGCCTCCAACCTTCGTTCTAAATGCTCGACCAGATCGTTTGCGACGAGCTTCAGCCGGGCCTTTGAGCCCACCAAACGCTCGACAGCGGCCCAACGCGCCTTCAGCTTCTCCTGATCCGAGGAAGCCTCGTCCTCAGTCAGTTCCTCCACCTCGGCATCGATAAGTGGCACCTGGTCTTCCGGCAGTTCGATGCGCGCCAATCGGCTTTCGTAATAGATTGGCACTGTGGCACCGTCTTCGACCGCACGGCTGATATCGTAGATGTCGACATAATCGCCGAACACCGCAGGCGTGTTCACATCGTCCTTCTCGATCGGCGTTCCGGTGAACCCAATGAAGGATGCGTTAGGCAGGCCTTGGCGGCTTCGATCAGAACGACTGGTTGGCGGTGAACCAGTTTACGGTCATTGAGCAGGGGCACAATCGCCGCCCGGACGTGGTGCTGTTCGTTAACGGCTTCGGCAAGCGCAATTTCCAGCAAATGCCGTTCCGAGTGATCGAGCTGGTCGACTTGCCACGCTATCATCGGATCGACGGTTTGATCGAAAGCCGCTTCCAGCATCGGATTCGGGCCTTCCTGCACCTCTCGGCAATACTCGTCCCACACGGACTTGAATGGGTAATCGTCCCCGAAAATGCCGGTTGCCGGCATGCGCTTCATGGCGTGGATCACCTTGCGCGCGAGCGCTTGGATACGGGTATCGGTGAGGCGCAGCAGCACCTGGCTCAAATGCGACCATGTGCGCCCGCCTCCCTTCAAGAGCAGTGCCAAATCCAAATGCGGGCGCGGACCTTTACGCCCAGGTTGATCAATCAGCTGCGGTGGCAGCGGCAATCCGTGTGCCATACTCGCAAGCACGAGCACGGGAACATCGGTCGCCAAACCTCCGAACGTGAGCACCGGGGTATCGGCCCGGGCTCGCAGGTAATCGAAAAGCTGTGCTACCACCGCCTGTTCGTCACCCCAGTCGTGTTCGGTCCACGATGCCACTTCGCCTGTGGCGACGCGGCCCTCGGAGTCCACCGAGAACTCGAACACGGACGCGGCCATCACGCGCTTAACGGCCGTAGCCCGCCGGTTGGATTTCGGATCCATCGTCCTGTGAGCTTCATAGAGATGCTCGTCCCAATACATTTCGAGGTCCAAAGCGAGGTAAGTATTCGTTTTCATGTGCCTTTTCCTTTCAATCAGTGTTCGGCACTTTCAACTGTCTTCAGAAAGGGAGCGGGCGAGCCCGCTCCAGAACCCGCCAAGCTTCCCACGCGGCGAAAAGATGCGTCCGCTCATCGCAATCATGAAGAAATCCGAGAGCCGTCAGCCAGACGGCCTGGGCTCTCTCGGCAGCTTCGCGCTTCGCCTGTAGAAGGTTCGGAGGTCGGTCGCTGATCATGAGCCCATGCTCCCGGCCGAGGACGAGAGCTACGAGCAATGCCTCGGCACCGATGAACTCGGACACCCGGGATCGCCGCAAACGTGAGCCGATGGCTCCGGCCCGCCAGGCGCTCGCGCGTCATCGGGCGGGCGTGTCGCAAGACGCGATCGCAAAAGAGCTGTGCGTCAGTGCCGGAAATGTCTCGCAGATGATTTCGGCAGCAGAAGCCGAAAAGGAATTCGAAGGTCTCGCAGACCTGCTGATCGATCGGTCGAAAATTTCCCGCAGTTTCTGGTTCGATCTCTACACGACGCTGGAGCGGCTCAAGAAAGTCGATGCGACTGATGCTGACGGCAGTTCGCCTAACGCAGATCGGTTCAGGAAGTCGGTCGAAGACCTGATCGCTGCGGATGAGCCGATAAGCGCCTGTCCAATCTGCACGACGGTATCGAGCTCGGAACGATCTCAGCTCGCGATCCCGACATCGCTCTGCGGATCAAAGAGCGAAAAGGGGAGATAGACAGCCTGAACAGCACCGCGAACACGCTGCGCCAGCAACTGGATCGCGGACCAGCTCGGATCACGCCAGCTGCTGTTCACAAGTTTGGAGAGATCGTCCGCCAGAACCTCGTCCACGGCGATAGCGACGTGCGGCAGCGCATCGCGCGAGCTTTCATCAGCCGGATCCGGATTGGATCAAAGGTCGAAATTGAGGGCGAAACAGCAGTGCTCGAACATGGAGTTGCTGCAGTTGCACGGTCAAATGGTGTATTGCCCACCTTTGACCGGAAATGGTGCGGTCGAGAAGACTCGAACTTCCACGGCCTTTCGGCCACAACGACCTCAACGTTGCGCGTCTACCAGTTCCGCCACGACCGCACACTGATCGAACGAAGGACAGCGCCTTCGCCCTGGTAGGTGCGCGCCCTTAGCAACCGGTTTTCCCTATCGCAAGCGCCCATCGTCATCTCCGGCAATAAGAAGGGCGCGTAAGATGTGACGCTGCCCCCGTCCCGCCGCGGGACCGGGTTAACAACCGGCTTGCAGGCATGGTGAACGGACCGGAAAGGTTTGGCCATGACGCCAGCGTTCGCCCTCATCCTTGCCGCCGCCAGTCAGGGCGGGGATGGCGTCGCGCGGGATGGGCGGCAAAGCGTAAGCGAGAGCGGGGTCCGCACCGAAGCACGTGCCACTGTCACGATCCTGAAGCCCGAGATCATCGATTTCGCCGAGGCAAAGGGGCGGGGCGAGAGGGCCCGTATCCGCCGCGACGCCGACGGGACGGTCTGGCTCGAATTCAGCTGAGCGGCGCGGAGGGAATCGCCCTCAGTCCGGCTTCCAGCCGATCTCTGCGAACTTGGCGGATTTGGGGACGTCGGTCACCGCTTCGTTGATCGCCACGCTTTCGCCCGGGGCCAGCGTTTGTGCTGCAGGCACGACTTCCCAGCTGAACACGATCCGCTCCCGCGCATCGCGCAGCACGATCAGGACAGCGGGAACCCGCGCCGTTTCGCGCCCGACATTGGTAATGGTTCCGCTGGCGCCGAAGAATTCCGTGCCATTGGGCAGGGTGCGGCGGTCCTGCCGGTCGGCCGGGAAGTCCAGCACCAGGTCGGGCTGCTCGACCGCAAAGGTCGGGCGGCTGACGGGCACCCAGTCGGGCATGCCCCAGTAGCTGACGGCGCCGACCACGCCGAGCGCGACAAGGGCGAATACGGCGCCGGCTGCGGTCCACACTTTCAGCGGATTGCGGCGCGGACGGAAAGGCGGCTCGTAATCGAACTGCGACCGGTCGGGGTCGATGGCGGGGATCGGCTGGGGTTCGGGCCGTGTGCCGGAAACAGGCGGCGGGCCTTCGAACCCGCTGTCTTCCGGCTCGGGAGAGGCCGCGTGCGGTTCGGTGGCTGCCGGACTGGCAGGCTCGCTCGGCTGAGCGGCGGCAGCTGTTTTCCGCTGGGGAGCTACGGGGTCGGCCGGCGCCGGTGCAGGCTGCGGCCTTGCGGTGGAGGATGCGCCGGACCGCGCAGGCTGCGGCCTTGCGGTGGAGGATGCGCCGGACCGCGCAGGCTCCGGCGGGGGTGCCGTGGTTGGCGTCGCAGGAGCCGCGGGACCTGCATCCTGGGATGCAATGACCTGTTCGGCGCCGGGTCCTTCCTGGAACCAGCTATGCTTGCACTTGGCGCAGCGTACCGTCCGCCCCTCCACGCCCACGGCGCTGTCGGGCACGACATAGCGCGTGTTACAGGCGGGGCAGGCAATGATCATGACGTCATTTCCTTACGGCGGTTCCAGAATCCTTGGCAAGCTCGCCTGTGGGGATGCGGGGCAGAACGCGCCTTTTTTCCACATGGAAGGCCCGCTATAGCGCGCTTCGACCATGTCAGTTTCATATCGCAAGTTTCGCCGGAGGGCAGGCCAGCATGGCAGGTGACGACGGCGAAGTCGTAGGGTTCGACAATGTCGGGCTGCGTTATGGCACGGGCAAGGAAGTGTTGAGCGATGTCTCGTTCACGCTCTTTCCCGGCAGCTTCTATTTCCTGACCGGGGCCAGCGGTGCGGGCAAGACCAGCCTGCTTAAACTGCTGTATCTCGCCCAGCGCCCCTCGCGCGGGCAGATCCGGATGTTCGGCACCGACGTCATCACGCTGCCCCGTGCGCGCCTGCCCGGATTTCGCCGCCGGCTGGGCGTGGTGTTCCAGGATTTCCGTCTGGTCCCGCACCTGTCCGCCTATGACAATATCGCGCTTCCGCTGAGAGTGGCGGGGGTGCCCGAGGCCGATCTCCATCGGCCGGTCACCGACATGCTGGACTGGGTCGGCCTGTCGCACCGAACGGAGGCGCGCCCGGCCACGCTTTCCGGCGGGGAACAGCAGCGCGTAGCCATTGCGAGGGCGGTCATCGGCCGGCCCGACATGCTGCTGGCGGACGAGCCGACAGGTAACGTCGATCCCGAAATGGCGGTGAAGCTGCTGCGCCTGTTCGAAGCGCTCAACCGTCTGGGCACGACGGTCGTGGTGGCCACCCACGACCTGCACCTGCTGCAGAAGGTCCCCAGTTCCATGATAATGCGGCTGGACAAGGGGCGGCTGTCCGACCCCACCGGCGCGCTGCGCTACCCGCCGAGGCCGCGCAGCGGGGGCGGTTCGTCCGGGGCGGGGCCTGTGCGTTGACCGAGAGCAGGAAATCCAGGCCGCCGGTGATCTCGCGCGCGATCGAGCGGGGGCTATCGCCTTTCCGTGGCAGCGCGGCGCAGGAGCTGGTGCCGCAGGCACGGCTGGCCGGGCCGATGCCGTGGGTGATCGCGATCATGGTGGCGCTGACCGTCATTGCCACCGCTGCCGGACTGGCGCTGACCAACCTTGCGGGCGGGGCCCGTGACGAACTGGCAGGCGGTGCCACCGTCCAGATCATCGAGGCAGAGCCCGGCGAACGGGCACGGCAGGCTCAGGCTGCGCTCGACACGCTGGCCGAATTTCCGGAAGTCGCCGCCATGCGCCTGGTCCCGCCGGAGGAGGTCGAACAGCTTCTGGAGCCTTGGCTTGGCACGGGCACTGCGGGCGAGGCCGTGCCGGTCCCTGCGCTGATCGACCTGCGCCTTCGCGGCGATGCCACGCCCGACAAGCTGCGACGCCTGCGCGCCGCTCTGTCGAGTGTAGCACCGGACGCCCGGATCGATGCGCAGGCCAGCTGGCTGCGGCCCATCTTCACCGCGATCGCGTCGCTGCAATGGCTGGCTTTGGCGCTGGTCGTGCTGCTGTCGCTGACCAGTGCCGCGGCCGTTTTCCTGTCCGCCCGCAGCGCCCTCGGGAGCAATCGCAGCACGATCGAGATCGTCCATCTGCTGGGCGGCACGGATCACCAGATCGCACGTGTGTTCCAGCGGTCGGTCGGCTTCGACGCCGCCCTGGGAGCAGGGGCGGGGCTCCTCCTCGGCATGATCGCCGTGCTGGTCCTGGGGCAGCAATTCGCGCAGCTGGGATCGGGCATGGTCGCGGGCGGCGGGCTGGACTGGACCGACTGGCTGGCGGTCGCCATGGTGCCGCTGGCCGCTGTAGCACTGGCCATGCTGACTGCGCGTCTGACCGTCCTCTTCGCGCTCAGGAAAATGCTGTGACAGGCCGTTTTCTCGCCATCGTGGTCCTGGCATGGATGCTTGGTTTCGTGTGGTTCGCAGCCGCGCTGCCGCAGCCTGTGTCCGAGGCAGAGACCGACGCCATCATCGTGCCGACCGGCGGGCCGGGCCGGATCGAGCGCGGCCTGGCGCTGCTGGAAGACGGGCAGGCCGGTTCCATGCTGGTCACCGGCGTATCGACTCAGGTGACGCCGGACGAATTCGCTGCGGAATTCGATGTTCCGATGGACCTGATGGAATGCTGCATCACCCTTGGCTTCGATGCCCTGGACACGCGCGGCAATGCGCGGGAGACCAGCCGATGGGTCGGAGACAACGGTCATGATCGCCTGCGACTGGTCACCACCGACTGGCACATGCGGCGCGCCTCTGGCGAGTTGTCGCGGACCCTTCCGGACGATGTCGTGATCATTCAGGACGCCGTGCCGTCCGAACCGTCTTTCGGCACGCTGTTTCTCGAATATCACAAGCTCCTGGCCAGCCGCGCCGTCCAATGGATGCCGGGGCTCGACTGATGCACGTTTTGCGCAGCCTCCTGTTCTATCCGGTCTTCTACGTCGTCAGCAGTTTCTACGTCATTGCGGCGGTCGCAGCGATGGCGGTCGACCGGTCATGGCTGCGCCGCGTGGTCAGTGGCTGGGGCAGGTTCCACCGTGCGTGCTGCCGTGTCCTGCTGGGGATCGACGTGGTGCAGGAAGGCGGTCCGCTGGACGAGCCTGCGCTTTATGCCATCCGGCACGAAAGCTTCTTCGAGGCGATCGATGCGCCGGCGCTGTTCCACCTGCCGTCCGTGTTTGCGAAGCGGGAACTGTTCAACCTGCCCGGCTGGGGCAGGGCTGCGATCGCCTATGGCCTGATCCCGGTCGCCCGTGACGGCGGGGCGAAGGCCCTGCGCGAATTGATCCACGAGGCGAGGCGCAAGGCGAAGGAAGGGCGTCCGCTCGTCATCTTTCCCGAAGGCACGCGCGTGCCCCACGGCGAACGCCGGAAATTGCAGTCGGGCTTTGCCGGCATCTACAAGATGGTCGGGCTCCAGGTGGTGCCGGTCGCGGTCAATTCCGGTCCGCTGTATCACCGCCTGTGGAAGCGCCGGGGCCAGATAACCTACCGCTTCGGGGAGCCCATCCCGCCCGGCCTGAAGCGCGAAGAGATCGAAGCCCGGGTCGAAGAGGCAATCAACGCGCTGAGTGCTGCCTAGCCTGCGGGATGCCGGCCTGCCATTTCGGCGATGGCAGCTGCAATCGCGTCCATGTCCTCGGCCGTTCCGATGGTGATACGCAACCCGTGGCCCAGTCCCTGCGACGGCAGGTGCCGGACGGCATAGCCTCGCTCCGCCAGCCCATGCAGGGCATCGCTTGCGCTCAGTTCGTCTTCGAACAGGACGAGCACGAAATTCGCCTCGCTCGGCAGAGGGCGGATGCCATGATTGCCAAGCGCCGCCATGCGCTGTGCGAAGCGGTTGCGTTCGTTCGCATTGTGCTCGCGTGACCGGTCGACGAACCTTGTGTCGCGGGCAGCGGCGATGGCAGCGCGCTGGCCGCTCTGCGTCACGTTGAAGGGGCCGCGGATCCGGTTCAGCGCGTCGACCAGCGCCGGGGCGCCATAGCCCCAGCCAATACGCTCTCCGGCGAGGCCGTAGATCTTGGAAAAGGTGCGCGTGACGAGCACGTTCTGTGTCCGCCCCGCCAAACCCAGGGCATGCGCCGCCCCTGCATCCTCCAGATATTCTGCATAGGCCTGGTCGAGGACGAGCAGGATGTCGCCGCGCAAGCCGGCGTGAAGCCGTTCGATCTCGCGGGGGGGAAGGTAGCTGCCGGTCGGGTTGTTCGGATTGGCGATGAAAACGACGCGGGTCCGGTCCGTGACGGCAGCCAGCAATGCATCGACATCAGCGCCGTAATCCGCATCTTCGGCTTCGACCGGGTCGGCTCCGCAGCGGCGCGCGGCAATAGGATAGACGGAGAAGGAGTAGCGCGGGAACAGAACCTCGTCGCCGGGCCCGGCAAAGGCCTGCGCCGCGAGGTTCAGCAATTCGTCGGACCCCGTTCCGCACACGATCCGCTCCGGGTCAAGCCCGTGCAATTCGCCCAGCACAGCGCGCAGGTTTGCGGCGTCCGGGTCGGGATAGCGGGCCGGTTCGTGACCTGCGGCCAGCACGGCAAGAGCATCCTCGCTGCAACCCAGCGGGTTCTCGTTGGCCGACAGCTTGGTCAGAACCTTGCCATCGCTGCCTGTCGCCCGGCCCGGGACATAGGTCTGGATGTCGGCGATCCATGGCTTGATCTGCGGTGTCTTTTCCATCGTGGCACGGCCTATAGCGCAGGGGCGCTGCGCAGGACAGCGCGATTGACAGCAAAAGAGCGCTCCCCCAATCGGCAGACCGATGGCAAGTCTCCACCAGCCCACGACGATGCGCCTGCCGCAGCCGCTGCCGCTCGACGGCGGCGAGGCGCTGCATGACGTGGACATCGCCTACGAGACTTACGGAGAGCTCGCGGCTGACCGCTCCAATGCGATCCTCGTCTGCCATGCGCTGACGGGGGACCAGTACCTTGCCAGCACGCATCCCGTCACGGGGAAGCCCGGATGGTGGGAACGCATGGTCGGCCCCGGCAAACCGATCGATACGGACCGTTTCCATGTCATCTGCGCGAATGTCATCGGCAGCTGCCTCGGCTCGACCGGCCCTGCCAGCCTGGCTCCGGACGGACAGCCATACGGCATGCGGTTCCCGGTCATCACGATCCGCGACATGGTTCGCGGGCTGGTCGGGCTGCTCGACGCGATGGATATTGCCCGGCTCCACGCAGTCGTGGGCGGATCGATGGGCGGCATGCAGGCGCTGAGCCTGGCGGCCAATTTCCCGGATCGTGCAGCCCGGGTGCTCGCCATCGCGACGACGGCGCGCCATTCGGCCCAGAACATCGCGTTCCACGAAGTCGGCAGGCAGGCGATCATGGCCGATCCGGCCTGGCGCGGGGGAGCCTATTACGGGCAAGACGATGCCCCCGGGGCCGGATTGGCGGTGGCCCGGATGGCGGCGCACATCACCTATCTTTCGGAAGAGGGGCTGACGGAGAAGTTCGGTCGCCGCCTGCAGGACAGGGACGCGCCCGGTTTCGGCTTCGACGCGGATTTCCAGGTGGAAAGCTATTTGCGATACCAGGGTAGCGGTTTCACCCGGCGGTTCGATGCCAACAGCTACCTCTATATCACGCGGGCGATGGATTACCTCGACCTGGCGCAGGAACACGGCGGATCGCTTGCGGAGGCCTTCCGGGCCAGCGACGCGCGGTTCTGCCTGGTCAGTTTCGATACCGACTGGCTTTATCCGACAGAGGACAGTCGTCACGTCGTTCACGCGCTGAACGCGGTGGCAAAGCCGGTCAGTTTCGTGGAGCTGTCCGCGCCCTTCGGGCATGACAGCTTCCTGCTCGATGTGCCGGCGCTGGACCGGGTGGTGAAGGGTTTCATACATGGCTGATGCCGGTTCGAAACTGCGCCCCGACCTCGCCACCATCCTGCGGCGGATAGAGCCGGGCTGCAAGGCGCTCGACGTCGGCTGCGGCGACGGCGAATTGATGGCGGCACTGCGCGATCGGCAAGTCGATGCGCGGGGGATCGAGATCGACCCGGAATGCGTGGCGGCGTGCGTCGCACAGGGCCTCAGCGTGGTGCAGGGGGATGCGGACCGGGACCTGACCTTCTATCCGGACGGTGCTTTCGATTATGCCATCCTGTCGCAAACCCTGCAGACGGCGGCGCGGCCCGACCACATGCTGCGCGAATTGCTGCGGGTGGGGAATCGCGCTTTCGTCAGCTTCCCCAATTTCGCGTATTGGCGCATGCGCTGGGCGCTGATGAGCCGTGGGCGGATGCCGGTCACGCGGCATCTGCCGGTAAGCTGGTACGAAACCCGCAATATCCACCACGTGACGGTGCGCGATTTCGAAGCGCTGGCCAGCGATCTGGGCGTCGGCATCGAACGACGCTGGTTCTTCACGCAGGACCGGGAGATCGCGGATCGCGGGGCCAATTGGCGGGCGGAATACGCCCTGTTCGAGATCGGCCACTGACCGGCATTCGCTGCAGCCGAAGACTATTTGGCGGCGACAGGCTTTTGGGCTTCGCAAAGCGCGATAAGCTGCTATTGCGAGCCTTTAGCAATAAAAGGTAGTTTCCATGAAGAAGATCGTCCTGTCCGCCGCGCTTGCCGGCACCGCCCTTGGCCTTGCTGCCTGTTCCGACAATACGGCGAGCGATGCCGATACGATGCAGGAAGGTGAAGTCGCCGAGACCGAAGCTGCAGACGATGTCGATGCAGCCGCCGCGACCGGCGTTCTCGATGCCAACGAAGCCAGCGCGGAAGACCTTGCAGGCGTCGAGGGCGTGACCCCCGAACTGGCCGAAGCCATCGTCGCAGGCCGCCCGTATGAAAGCGCGACCGCGTTCAACGCTGCGCTGCTCGAATCGGTCGGTGAAACCGAAGCAGCCACCCTGCGCGAACGCATTTTCGTGCCGATCAACCTCAACACCGCGACGCGCGAGGACATCGAACTGATCCCCGGCATGACCGACAAGATGGTCCACGAGTTCGAGGAATATCGTCCTTACGAAGACATGGCCGAATTCGACCGCGAAATCGGCAAGTATGTCGATGCGGAAGAAGTCGCGCGCTTCCGCAACTACGTCACGCTCTGACCTTTTTCCGGCCGAATTGCAGGCCGAGCCTCACCGCCTCGATCGCGGCCAGGATCCCGGCGTGGATCCAGGCCGTGGTCGGGTCGAAGGCGGACCAGATCCAGTGCAGGAAGACCAGTATCGCCGCCGGATAGACCAACCGGTGCAGCGTCTTCCATGACCGCTTCAGCATCCGCATGGACGCATCGTTCGATGTAACCGCCAGCGGTATGAACAGGGCAAGGGCGGCCCAGCCTGCCAGCAGATAGGGCTCGCCCGCCTCCGCCAGTAAGGCGCCCAGCGACGCTTTCTTCCAAGCATAGACGCCAGTATGCCCCGCCGCGTAGGCGAAGCTTGCCACGCCGAGATCGCGGCGATGCCGCATCAGCCAGGTTGCAATAGCCGATTTCCGGAATGCGAGTCGCAGCGGCGTCACAGCCAGTGTCGCCATCAACAGCCACGCGGCCCAGTCGCCGCTGTCGCCGATTGCGTGTCCGTAGCCGTAATCGTCCGGCGTAAAGGCCCAGCGCCCCGCTATCCACGCGCCGGGCAGGGCCAGCACCAGCCAGAGGAGCATGCGTCCCGGCCGCAGGGAACCCTTGCGCGTCACTTGTTGCAGATACGCCGGCCGTTGCTGACCCAGCATCGCCGCGGCGTGTTGTCGCGGATCGTCTTCTCTCGCCGGCAGGTACTGTCGCAGGAGGAATAGTTCGATTGCGATACGGGATTGGCCTGCGGCCTGGCGGCGAGGTTTTCCTTCTCGATCTGCGCAGCAAAAGCGCGCGGAACCCGGTTGCAGTCGGTCTTGCCGGCGCGGTAGTCCACACGGTCCGCCGCGTTCCAGAGACGCGCTTCCTCGGTCCGCGACCAGGCACCGCCCTCACCCGTCCGCCGGCGGATCTCGTCGCAGGTGATCGAACCGACTGCGGTTAGCGTCGTGACCTGCCCGAGCCGGGCGATGATTGCGCCGTAATCCTCCATGTCTAGCGCTGGCGGCGTTGCTGGTTTCGCAGGCGCGGGCCGGAAAGTCGGAGGTGTGGCAGCAGGCCGGCTTGCCAGGCTGGCCCGGACTTCGGGCAAGATTCGCTCTTTCCATTTGCAGCCCATCGGCTCGCCCATGCGGCAGGCATTGTCGAACGCAATCAGAGCCCAATCGAGGTCCTTCTCGGTCCCTAGTCCCTTGTATTGCAATTCGCCCTTGCGATAGCAGCCCCCTGCCATGTCGTTCCGGCACGCCGCGCTGTAATAGCGGTACTGCAGCGCGTGGTCCTCGCGAAAGATGGCAGCGACCGTGCCACGGCGCAGGCAGGATGGCCCATCGTTGAACCGGTCACAGCCGATTTCGGCTGCCCTGATCCGCTCGTCCTGGGGGCGGTCGTTGTCGCGCCAGATTTCGCGCCAGCCTTCGGCGGTGGTGGGCTCCTGCTGCGCGAGGAGCGCCGGAACGGGCGTGACGGAGAAGACAGCGAAAGCGGCGAGCGCCAGCGCGTGCATCGTCAGGCGTTCAGGTGCTTTGCGTGCCACGCGACATGGTCTCCCATGAATGTCGAGATGAAGTAATAGGAGTGGTCGTATCCGTCCTGCATCCGGATGCTCGCCTGCATGTCCGCCTTGCGGCAGGCCAGCGCCAGCAGTCCCGGTTTCAGCTGCTCTTCAAGGAAATTGTCGGCCGTGCCCTGGTCCACCAGTATGTGGGGGTGGCGCGCGCCGTCCTCTATCAGGGCGAGGGCATCGTATTCCCGCCACGCCGCCCGGTCGTCACCCAGATATCGGCCCAGCGCTTTCTCGCCCCAAGGGACCTGCGATGGTGCGACGATGGGAGCGAACGCGCTGATCGAGCGGAAGCGGTCCGCATTCCTGAGACCGATGGTCAGCGCGCCGTGCCCGCCCATGGAATGTCCGGTGATAGACTGGCAATCCATGTCGACCGGGAAATGCGCGGCAAGCAGTTCGGGCAGTTCGCTCTCGATATAGGAGCGCATCCGGTAATGCTTCTGCCACGGTTCCTGCACCGCATCGACGTAGAAGCCGGCGCCCTTGCCGAAATCGTATTCGTCTTCGGCGTCGGGCACGTCCTCGCCGCGCGGGCTGGTATCGGGCGCGACGAAGATAATGCCGTGTTCGGCGCAGGCGCGGCGATACTCGCCCTTTTCCGTCACGTTTGCGTGGGTGCAGGTGAGGCCCGACAGATACCACAGCACCGGCAGGCGTGCGCCTTCTTCATGCGGCGGAACATAGACCGAGAAGGTCATTTCGGTCCCGGTTTCGGCGGAGGCATGGGAATAGATCCCCTGCACCCCGCCGAAAGCGCGATTTTCGCTCAGCGTTTCCACGGCCGCTGCGTCAGCCCATACGCTTCATGACGCAGATCTTGTTCCCTGCCGGATCGCGCAGATAGGCAAGATACATATTGCCGATCTCGCTCTCGCGGATGCCGGGCGGGTCTTCGATCGCGGTGCCGCCGTTCTCGACGCCCGCCTCGTGCCATGCATCGCCCTGTTCGGGGCTGTCGACGGCGAACCCGATCGTGCCGCCATTGGCGCAGGTCGCATCGTTTCCGTCGATCGGCTTCGACAGCAGGAAGATGCCGCCATTGTGCATGTAGATGACGCGGCCCTTGGGATCCATCGACCCCTCGCGCCCGCCCAGCGCCTTGAAGCAGGCGTCGTAGAACTTCTTCGACGCCTCGATATCGTTGGCGCCCAGCATCACGTGACTGAACATGTTATTCCTCTCCTTCCAGAATGTGTGCCCAACATTGCGGGCCGGGCAGCCGCTCGTCAACGTCGTATCGGCAAGCCGCGTCAGCCTTCGTGCACGGTCTTTGTCACCATGCAGGCCGCGACGCCTTCCGCGCCGTCTTCCATTCCGTGGCCCGACCATTGCACCCCGCCGAAAGGCGCGTCGACCGCGCTGACGCCGCCGGTATTGATGGCCAGCATTCCAGCCTCGACCTCGGCAGCTAGGCGGCGGCGACGGGCGGGGTCGTTGGTCCACGCATAGGCGGCAAGGCCATAGGGAAGGCGGTTGGCTTCCTCGATCATCGCGTCCTCGCCCGCCATCGGGTTAATCAGGGCCACGGGGCCGAAAGGCTCCTCGTTCATGATTTCGGCATCGGTCGGAACCTCGCTCAGCACGGTGGGTGCGTGGAAATAGCCCTGGTTGCCGATCCGCTCTCCGCCGGTCAGCAATTTCGCACCCTTGTCCTTCGCATCGCCGATCTTTGCAGCGAGGCCATCCGGGCCGCGATCGTTCGCCATCGGGCCCATCTGCACGCCTTTTTCGAAGCCGTTGCCGACCTTGATCGCTTCCGCCCGCTCGACGAAGCCGTCGCGGAACTTCTCGAACACGTCTTCCTCGACCAAGAAGCGGGTGGGACTGACGCACACCTGCCCGGCATTGCGATACTTGGTGGCGGCCATCGTATCGAGCGCGGTGTCGATATCGGCATCGCGGAAGACCAGCACGGGGCCATGCCCCCCAAGCTCCATCGTCGTGACCTTCAGGTCTTCTGCCGCCAGCTTGCTTAGGTGCTTGCCGACCGCGGTGGAGCCGGTGAAGGTCACCTTGCGGATGACGGGGCTGGCGAGAAGGTGGCGGCTGACCTCGTCCGGTACCCCGAAGACGACCTGCAGCACGTCGCCCGGCACGCCCGCATCGAGCAGCGCCTGCGCGATCATCATGCCGGCAGCCGGGGTTTCCTCGCTCGGCTTCACGATCACGGAGCAACCGGCGGCCAGCGGTCCGCCGATCTTGCGCATCACGTTGAGCGAGGGGAAATTCCAGGCGGCGAAACCGGCGACCGGTCCGACGGGATGTTGCTGCACCTCCACCCGGCTGCCTTCCGGACGGACCAGCGTGCGGCCATAGAGCCGCTTGCACTCGCCGGCGTAGAATTCCAGCAGCATGGCGGAATACAGCGTCTCGCCGGTTGCTTCGGGCACCGGCTTGCCCTGTTCGCGGGTCAGCGCCTGCGCGATTTCGCCTGCGCGGTCGCGGATGTTCTGCGCGCCCTTGCGAAGAATGGCCTCGCGCTTGTCCGCACTGGTCCTGCGCCATTCGCGAAAACCCTTTGCCGCACTGTCCAGCGCCCGGTCGAGATCGTCGCTTGTCGCCTTGGGCAGCGCGGCGATGGTCTCTCCGGTCGCAGGATCGAGCACGTCCAGCGTATCGCGCCCGGATGCATCCAGCTTTTCGCCGCCAACCAGCAGGTGGAGATCGGGATGGGTGCTCATGGGTTCGTGCTCCTGGGACGATGTGATCGAAGGACCCGGCCTTTCGGCTTTCGCCGGCGCTTCGTAAAGGGGCAGCATCGGTTCAGGAACACGCGCTATAGCAGGCGGCATGATCCATCTTCCCATGCTCGCCGCCGCTTTTCTCCCGCTCGCGCCCCTGGCACTCGCCAAGGGCGCGCCGTTGGTCGATCCGACCGTCACGGACGCGCCGCCGCCGGTCTCGCTGGAGCAGGAAGCGGCGCTGCGCTGCTCCGCCGCCTTCGCCCTGGTCTCGGCCGGGCAGGAACGCGGAAACGAGGCCGCGCTGCAGTTTCCGCCGCTGGCCGAGCGTGGCAAGGAGTATTTCGTCCGCAGCATGGCGCAGGTAATGGACGATACCGGAATGACCCGCGAACAGGTCAGCGCGCTGGTCGGGGCGAAAGCGCAGCAATTGTGGGACGACGGGGAGGTGGAGGACGCCATGCCCGCCTGCCTGCTGCTGCTGGACGCCTCCGGGCTCTAGCATAGGGGCGACGCGTCGGGGGGTGGGAGCTGTCATTCAGGCTCCGCTCAGCACGCAGGCCGTAACGTCAGCCGCATAGTGCCCATTTGCCCGCGAGAGGGGTTTGCCATGCGTTTCCTGATTTCCGCCGCCGCCGGACTGGCCCTTGCCGGGGCCGCATCGCCTGCCGCCGCGCAAGGTTTCGTGCTCGAAGACGACGCGGCGCAAGAAGTGACCGCGCAGCTGGCCGATCGCCTGTCCGACCCGGCATTCCAGCAGGAGCTTGCGGTGACCGTGGCGACGCTGTCGCAGGTCCTGCTCGACCTGCCCATCGCGCCGATTGCAGAGGCGGCTGCCGACATGGCAGGTGAGGAAGCGGCCCATATCGATCCCGACATGACCTTGCGCAAGGCGCTGCCCGGCAGCGGGGCAGTCCCGCAGGCGGTCGAGCGGGAACTGCCCCGCGCCATGGACCGGATGGCCGGCATGACCGGCGCATTCGAGGCCATGCTGCCCGCCTTGCGCGAAGCGGCGCGCCAGATGGAAGATGCCATCGAAGGTGCCGCGATCAATTAGTCTTTTTGCGTTCCTGCCGCCGCGATTCATTGGACGAAAGACTGTGTTTGCGCCATGATGGCGCGGCATGTGGCAACTCCATCAATTCCCCCTGTGTCCGTTCAGTCGCAAGGTGCGCCTGCATCTGAGCGAGAAGGGCGTGGCGTATGAACTCGTCCGGTCCGACCCGTGGTCGGCGGGCGACGATTTCTGGGCTTTGAACCCTGCCGGGCGGACGCCGGTCCTGCATGATCCGGAGCGGGGACTGGCGCTGTGCGACAGCCAGGCGATCTGCGAATATTTCGAGGAAACGAACGACAAGGCGCCGATGATCAACGGCACCGCGATCCAGCGTGCGGAAATCCGCCGCCTGACCGCCCTGTTCGACGAGAACTTCTTCGGCGACGTCACCATGCCCCTGCTGCACGAGCGGATGAAGAAGCGCATCGTCTATCGGCAGCCGCCAGACAGCCGCATCCTGCGCGAGGCGATGAAGCTGTCGCACGGGCATCTCGACTATATCGACTGGCTGGTGGACAACCGTGCATGGCTGGCCGGCTCTCAGATGAGCCTCGCCGACCTGAGCGCGGCGGCGCAGATTTCCGTGGCCGACTATCTGGGCGGGATCGACTGGGCGGGGCACGAACAGGCCCGCGGCTGGTACCAGGTGTTCAAGAGCCGTCCGAGTTTCCGCCCGTTGCTGAAAGAGCGGATGGAAAACGTCCACCCGCCCGCCCAGTATGCGGAGCTGGACGACTGAACTTGAGGAGGCAGGCCCGGCTTCCCATATCTCCATGGAAAGAAGGAGATAACGATGACCGGCCCCGCATCCGACCCGAAGACCGTGACCGACAGCGAATGGCGCGACAAGCTCTCGCCCGAGCAGTACCATGTCCTGCGCGAGGCAGGCACCGAACGGCCCTTCACCGGCAAGTACGACAAGCATTACGACGAAGGCGAATATGTCTGCGCCGCCTGCGGGCAGAAGCTGTTCGACAGCGATGCGAAATACAATAGCGGCTGCGGCTGGCCCGCCTTCACCAAGCCTGCGGAAGGCGAAGCGGTAGACGAACACCGCGACACCTCCCACGGCATGATCCGCACCGAGGTCACCTGTTCCAATTGCGACGGCCATCTGGGCCACGTCTTCCCCGACGGTCCGCCGGACCAGGGGGGGCTGCGCTATTGCATCAACAGCGCGGCGCTGGATTTCGAACCGGACGATTAAAGCCGGGCGCAAACCGGGTTAATCCCGTTCACTCTGAGCCAAGCTTCGCCTAGGTAGGGGGCGTTCAGGTGCCGGACGGTTCTTGCCGGTGCGACAGGAGACCTTTGCTCAATGGCACAGCGCGGCAGTCGCCGTCAGGCGGCGCGCAAGTCCGGTAGCAGGCGCAGCCGCCGACCGGAGCCGAAACCGAGGCGCAGTGCGTTCGCGCGCTGGACGCGGCGCATCCTGTTCACCGGTATCTTTGCCGTGTTCCTGGGCGCGCTGTTCCTCGGGCTCGCCGTACTGTTCGCGGCCCGATCCCTGCCCGGCTATTACGAACTGAAGGCGCAGCAGACGGGCCAGACCATCGTCGTGCGCGCCCGCGACGGGACGCAGATCGTCGAACTCGGCCCCAGCTATGGCGAATGGCTGGAAAGCGGCGAGATCCCCGACGTCATGAAACAGGCGATGATCTCGGTCGAAGATCGCCGCTATTACTCGCATTACGGGGTCGATCCGCTGGGCCTGGCGCGCGCGGTCTATACGGCGGCGACCGGCAATGGCCGCGTATCCGCCACCTCCACCATCACGCAGCAGCTTGCCCGCAACGTCTTCCTGAACTCGAACCGCACGCTGGACCGCAAGATGCGCGAGGCGGTCCTGGCGATGGCGCTGGAATACAAGTTCTCGAAGGAGCAGATCCTCGAGCTGTATCTGAACAAGGTGTATTTCGGCGGCGGCGCGTACGGGATCGACAGCGCCAGCCGGAAGTTCTTCAGCCACCCCGCGACCGACCTGTCCGTGGCGGAGGCAGCGATTATCGCCGGGCTGGTGAAGGCGCCCAGCCGTTATTCCCCGACGGCCGATGTCGATGCCGCGGTCGGGCGGGCGAATGTGGTCCTGCGCCTGATGCGCGAACAGGGGCGCATCAGCCAGGCAGAGGCCGATGTCGATCCGTCCATGGTCAGGCTGAAGGAAGACAATGCCGGCCAGAACTCGGTGCGCTATTTCACCGACTGGGCCCTGCCGCAGCTCGACATCCTGCTGCCCGAGACGTTCGAGCCGATCGAGGTCTGGACCACGCTGGACGTCGGCATGCAGCGCGCCGCCACCGCATCCATCAAGGCGAACACGCCGGGCGGGGCGCAGGGCGCGCTGGTATCGCTCGACCGCGACGGGGCCATCCGAGCGCTTGTCGGCGGGACCGACTACGTGGAAAGCAATTTCAACCGCGCGACGAAGGCCCTTCGCCAGCCGGGATCGAGCTGGAAACTGTTCGTCTATCTCGCCGCGCTGGAAGCAGGGTACAAGCCGGAAGACACGGTCAAGGATACGCAGACCACCATCGATGGCTGGACCCCGCGTAATTCGGGCGGCGGCTATGCGGGCGAGATCACCGTGCGCACCGCCTTTGCCTATTCGAAGAACACCGTCGCCGCGCAGCTGGGCAACGAGGTGGGCTTCGGTACCGTCGCATCCATGGCGCGGCGGTTCGGGATCACGTCGGAAATTTCGACCTATCCGTCCATGGTGCTGGGCAGTTCGGAAGTCCGCCTGATCGACATGACGCGCGCCTTCGCCGCGGTCAGTGCAGGCGGTAATTCGGTGGAGCCCTATGGCATCGTCAAGGTCACGACTGCCAGCGGGGATACCATCTATACCCACCCGCGCGCCCGTTCGACGAAGCTCATTCCCGATTACGTGGCCGCCGGGATTACCGACCTGCTGCAGGCCGCCGTTGCGACCGGCACGGGCCGGGCGGCCCAGATCGGGCGTCCGGTCGCGGGCAAGACAGGCACGACCAGTTCCAACAAGGACGGGTATTTCGTCGGCTTTTCCAGCGGCATCACCACCGGGGTCTGGATGGGGAAGGACGACAATTCCCGCGTTGCCGGACTGCAGGGCGGGCGAGCGCCTGCACAGGCCTTCGCCGCCTATATGCGCTATGCGGTGAAGGATCGCCCGGTCGAACCGTTCGATACCGAGCTGGACCTGCCCGAATGGCAGCTGGAACCCGATGACGAGGTCATGTTCGGCGACCCGAGCGATTATTACTACATCGACGAACAGGGCAATCTGGTCGAACCGGGCGGGGGAACATCACCCGGTCGCGGCGACGGTTTCCCCGGCAGCGGATCGGGCAGCCCAGACGGGGTACGCCGCGACACCGGCGAGGACGGCGCACCGCAGGCCGCCGACGACGATTTCCTGGAGCGTGCGACCGGCGGAGCGTCCGGTGGCAGTGGCAGCGGCAATGGCGGTGGGGGCAGCGTGATCGTGACACGGCCCGCACCCCAGCCCAATCCGCCGGTCCGGATCGAGAACCCGCCAAGCCGCCCGGCACCGATGCGAACTGCGCCAGCCTCACCCCCGCAGCAGAGGCAGCCTGCCCCGCCCGGGCCGGGGGCGCCGCAGCAGCAATAGGCGATGCAGCCAGGAAAAAGGCCCCGGCGGATCGCTCCGCCGGGGCCTTTTTCGTGCTTTCGTCCGATCAGCGCATCCGAACTGCTACATAGGTGGCAGGACGTCCACGCCGCTGAACCCGCAGGAGGACCGCATCGCGGTTCGACGAATTTGCCTCGGCAACTATGGCTTCAAGGTCGGCGATACCGGCGATGCTGCGATAGTTTGCCGACAGGATCACGTCGCCGCGCTGAAGGCCCTTGCGCGCCGCATCGGAATTGGGATCGACCAGTCCGACAACCACGCCCTGCGTATCGGGCGAAATGCCCAGCTGACGGGCGATGGCCGGTGTAAGGTCCAGAACCTGCAGGCCAAGCGTGTCGGCCACCATCTCGCTATCTTCGCCTTCCGGCTCGTCCGGTTCGCTGTCGGGGTCGAACATCTGCTGCTGGCGCAGTTCCTCCTCGCTCGGGCGGCGGCCGACGGTCAGCTGGACCGTCCGGCGCGAACCGTCGCGGTAGAGCTCGATCGGAACCCGCGTGCCCGGCGCGATATTGGCGACGAGGAACGACAGCGTCTGTTCGGGCGTGACGTCCTGCCCGTTGACGCGGGTCACGATGTCGCCGGCCTTGATACCGCCGCGATCCGCTGCGCCATCGAGCACGACCGACTGGACGAACTCGCCGCGATTGCGGTCGATGCCGAGCGAATCCGCCACATCATCCGTCACCGGCTGGATCTGGACACCCAGATAGCCGCGCTCGATCGGGTTGCCGCCCTTCAGCTGTTCGACGATCGGTTCGGCAATTTCGGCCGGGATGGCAAAGCCGATGCCGACGCTGCCGCCGCTGGGCGAGAAGATGGCATTGTTGATGCCGATCACATTGCCCTGCATGTCGAACAGTGGGCCGCCCGAATTGCCGCGATTGATGGCGGCATCGGTCTGGATGTAACGGTCATAGGCGCCGCCCTGCCCGGTATTGCGATAGACCGCCGATACGATCCCGCTGGTCACGGTGCCGCCAAGGCCGAAGGGGTTGCCGATGGCCACGACCCAGTCGCCGGGGCGGGCCTGTGAGCTGTCGCCGAATTCGACGAAGGGGAAATCCTGGCTGCGGCTGATTTTCAGCACGGCAAGGTCGGACTGCGCATCGGCGCCGACCAGTTCCGCTTCGTATTCCGTGCCGTCGGGCATGGTGACGGTGATTTCCTCCACCGTGCCGCGTCCGCTGGGGGAAACGACGTGATTGTTCGTCACCACGAAGCCGTCGGCGGAAATGATGAAACCGGAACCCAGCGACTGGGCCTCCCGCGTCTGCGGCTGGTTGCTGCCACCGCCGCGATTCCCGAACAGCCCTTCGAAAGGCGTGCCTGCGAACGGGTTGCGGCTCTGCTGTACCTCGACGCGCTGGCGGGTGGAGATATTGACGACGGAGGGCTGCAATTGCTCCGTCAGGTCGGCGAAGCTGGCCGGTGCCCCGGCGCGCGGGGCAATGCCCGACATCCGGGCGTCGTCGTTCTGGGCGACCTGGGCCCCGGCGGGCTGGCCGGTGATCAGGGAGACGGTGGCGCCGCCGATCAGCAGCGCGGTGGAAAGTCCATAGGCGTAACGCACAGGTTTCACGTCCTCTCGTTCCTTTTCATAAATTTCAGTCAATCTACGCCCCCGGCTTGGGATTGGTTTCAGCGCAAGCGGAGTGAATACCCATTGAACGGCACGGCAGCAGGGCCGCGAGGGTCTGCGAACGACGCCCGCCGCTCGACGGGCGTCGTTCGGCTGAATGCCTCAGCGGCGACCGCGGAACTGCCGCAGATATTCGTTGTCCGGCGACAGTATGATGCTGCTTTCGCCCGTGGCCTCGCCGCTGGCGAAGGTGGAATCATAGCTCTGCATCGCGCGGTAGAAGTCGTAGAATTCCGCATCCTTGCCGAAACTCTCGGCATAGGTGTTGGCCGCTTCCGCGTCGGCTTCGGCGCGGATGATGCGGGCATCGCGCGAACCCTGCGCCCGGATGGTGCGGGCTTCACGCTCACGGTCCGATTCCATCCGGCGGAAAGCCGACTGCAGCGGCGCGTCGGGCAGGTCGGTGCGCATGATCTGCACGTCGATTACCTCCGCCCCGTACTGCGCCGCCTGCCGGTCCAGATTGGCGCGGACATTGGCGAGGGCTGAGCCGCGCTCCGCCGTCAGCATCGCCTGGAAGGTCCGGCGACCCAGTTCCTGCCGCAGCACGGAGTTCAGGATCGGCGTCAGCGCATTGCGCACACCCTCGGTCGAACCGGCGCGTTCCACCATGCGGACCGGATCGACGATCCGGAACCGGGCATAGGCATTGACCAGCAGGCGCTGCTGGTCGTTCGACAGCACTTCCTCGTCCGTCATTTCGAGGTCGAGCAGGCGCTTCTCGATCAGGCGCACGCTTTCGATGAAGGGCATGCGGAAATAGAGACCGGCATTGGTCTCACCGCCCGGCGTGTTCACCGTGCCGACGGGGTTACCCGTGCGGATCACGACGGCCTGTTCTTCTTCCGACACGACGAAGGCGCTCAGCGCGAAGAGGATGATCGCCGCGAGCACTGCGAAGATCACGAGGCGATAATTCTGCCAGGTACTGGTCATGATTACTGCCCTCCCGTGGTTTCTGGCGCGGTGGCCTGCGGTGCTGGCCGTTGGGCCCTGCGGCGGATTTCCGGCAGCGGCAGGTACGGCGTGACATTGTCCGTTTCGACGATGGTCTTGTCGGTATCCCGCAGGACCCGCTCCATCGTCTCGTAATAAAGGCGCTGGCGCGTCACCTGCGGCGCGAGGCGGTATTCCTCGTACACGCGGTCGAACGCCTCGGCCTCACCTTCGGCCTGAGCCAGCACCTGCTGCGCGTAACCGCGGGCCTGGTTGCGCGCGGCGTCGGCGTTCTGTTCGGCCACCTGCACGTCGCGGAAGGCATCGACCACCTCCGCAGGCGGATCGGCCTTTTCGATTTCGACGCCCAGCACCTGGATGCCGGCCTGGTAGGTGTCGAGCGTCTGCTGCATGCGTTCGCGCACGTCCTGCTCGATCTCGGCACGGCCCTGACCGCTGAAGGTCTGGTCCAGTTCCTTCTCCGCCACGGCGGCGCGCATCGCGGCCTCGGCCGCTTCGTTGACGGTTTCCACCGGCTCGACGAGCCGGAACTTGAAATCTTCCAGATCCTTGATGTTCCAGCGCACGATGTAGCTCAGGTCGACGAGGTTCTGGTCGCCGGTCAGGATCAGCTTCACCTGGCTGTCGCTGCCCGGGATCTGCACGGCGCGTACGCCCTGCACGTCCTCCACCTCGACCACTTCGATCGGGTAGGGGAGGGAGAAATTGAGGCCCGGCTCCATGGTCCGGGTATAATTGCCCAGCGTCTTGACCACGGCCTGCTCGCGCGGCTGGATCAGATGGGTGCTGGTCATCAGCAGGAACAGGATGACGAGCGCGCCCAGGATGACGGGAAACCAGCTCTTGCCGCCGGGGCGCGGGGGCAGGCGGAAATTCGGGCCGCCGGGGCCGCCGCGGCGCGGACCTTCCGGCCCACGGTTCTTGAAGATGTCCTCGATCTTGGCAGAGCGGCGCGGTTCCTCGCTATTGCCGCCGGTGGGCGGAACCCACGGATTGCGCGGGCCGGAGCCCTTGCCCCCGGAACCGCTGCCGGAGCCGTTGCCGCTGCCGTCGGAGCCATCGCCGCCGGAGCCACTGCCATTCTGGGAATTTCCCCAAGGGCTCTTGCCCGCCATCGCAAGGCCTAACCGCCTGCGAAAACCGTCCATGTCTGTCATGTCATCCCTTATAGGTAGGGATTGCGGGAAAAACAGGGGTGGCACGTGCAAAATTGCTGCTAGGGCTGCGGGCGCAATGGACGATGGGTCTCAACAGGTGGAAGCCGCGCTACGCAGCGCTCTTGTCAACGCGCCGGGCGCAGATGTCGCCGACCGGCTGAGCTCGCTCGTGGTCAGGGGGGCGGCAGCGACGCTGATCCTCGACGGCGCGGGCCTCACCGCGGCGGAGCGTGACGCCTTGGAGACTGAGGCCAGGGCGCAGGCCGGCGCTCATCCGGGGATCGACGAAGTTCGCGTCGCGGTCATGGCCCAGCGCATGGCACGGCGGATCATCGCGGTCGGATCGGGCAAGGGGGGCGTGGGCAAATCGACACTGACCGCGAACCTCGCCGTCGCGCTCAAACGCAGGGGCCACAAGGTCGGGGTGGTCGATGGCGACATCTACGGTCCCTCCCAGCCGACGCTGCTGAAATCCTCCGGCGCAAAACCGGTGGCAAAGGATGACAAGCTGCAGCCGGTGAGCGGCGTGCTGGACATTCCGATGCTGTCGATCGGTCATATCGTCGCGCCCGGCAAGGCGCTGGCATGGCGCGGGCCGATGGCGGCAGGCGCTCTGGGCCAGCTCATCGAGGCCGACTGGGGCGATGTCGAAACCCTGCTGGTCGACCTGCCCCCGGGCACGGGCGACGTGCAGCTGACCATGGTCCAAAAGTTCAAGCCTGCAGGGGCGGTCATCGTCTCCACGCCGCAGGACCTGGCCCTGATCGACGCGGCCCGTGCAGGGCAATTGTTCGAAACGGCGGGTGTCCCGGTGATCGGGCTGGTCGAGAACATGGCCGGTTACCAGTGCCCGCATTGCGGCGAGACGAGCGATCCCTTCGGGCAGGGCGGGGTGGAAGCCATTGCCGAACGGCTGGAACTGCCCTTCATGGGGCGTGTGCCGCTGACCCTCGACATCAGGAAGGCCAGCGATGCGGGCGCGCCGCCCGCCGCCGGCGACAGCGATGCCGGCGCCGCGTTCATGCCCATTGCGGACCGGCTGGCCGACTGGCTGCAACAGGAGGCCCGCTGAAGCGATGCGGGTCTCGCGGCGCGGATTGCTGGCCGGGGCTGCCGTGGGCGGCGGCCTGGTCGTCGCATGGGCGCTGTGGCCGCGCACCTTTCCCGGCCCGCTGACCACGGCGGATGGGGAAACGGCCTTCGGTGCGTGGCTGAAGATCGGCGCCGACGGGGTCGTCACGGTGGCGGTTCCCCAGCTGGAAATGGGGCAGGGGGTCACGACCATATTGCCCCAAATCGTCGCGACGGAACTGGGCGCGGACTGGCGGCAGGTTGCAGTGGAGCCGGCGCCCGTCAGCGGGGCCTATGCGAACATTCCCCTCGCCGCGCAGTGGGCGCCGCTGTGGATGCCGGACATTCCCGGCCTGTCCGAGCCCGAAGACGGCATCGTCGCAACCCGCTTCGCCCAGCAATCGCGCCTGACGGCAACGGCGGCGGGAACCACGCTGGCCGCCTATGAAATGCCTGCAAGGGAAGCGGCTGCTATTGCGCGCGACATGCTCGTGCGGGCGGCGGCAGGGCGATGGAATGTCGAGCCCGAACTGTGCGATACACGGGCCGGTTTCGTCGTCCATGAAAACCTGCAGCTGCGTTTCGCCGAGCTGGCGGCAGAGGCCGCGCTGCTGGGTCCGCCGGAACCGCCTCCGTTGCGCGTATTGCCGGTGGCGGAAACCCCGCTGCCCGGCGACAGCGACGGACCGCCTGCTTTCCCCAGGCTGGACCTGCCTTCCAAAGTGGACGGGTCGCACCTTTTTGCCGGCGATATCCGCCTGCCCGGAATGCTCTATGCCGGCATTCGCCAAGGCCCGGTTGCCCCCGCATCGGGGGTGCAGCGATACGACAGGGAGGCAGGCGAAGCGGTGGCCGGGGTCGTCGCCGTGGTGGAAGGGGACGACTGGGTTGCCGCCATCGCAGAGACAAGCTTCTCGGCAGAGCGCGCGCTCGACGCGATGGAGGTGCGCTTCTCTGCCACCGATCCGGTCGACAGTGCGACGATAGAGGAAGCGCTGGATGCCGCGTTGCGCGAAGGCGATGCCTATCTCGTCGCCAGTCGCGGCGAGACGGGCGGGGCCTTCGGGTCCGCAACCATTGCCCGCCGCTACGACGCCGCGCCCGCTCTGCACACGACGCTGGAAACCGCCACCGCCGTGGCGTGGCTTCGCGGCGGCAGGCTCGAGCTGTGGATGGCCTCGCAGGCGCCGGAGCGTGCGCGCGAGGCGGCCGGGCGGGCGGTGGGCATCTCTGCGGAGAACGTCGTCCTCTATCCCATGCCTGCAGGCGGCAGTTTCGACCGGCGGCTGGAGCACGAACACGCGAGGCAGGCCGCGCGGCTGGCAGGCGAGGTCGGCCGCCCGGTGCAGCTTGCCTGGACGCGGGAACAGGAAACGCTGCGTGCCCCGCCGCGCACCCCGGTGGCAGCGCTCCTGGCGGCGAAGCTGGAGCCGGGCGGCGCGATTGCCGCGATGCGGACGCGGCTGGCTCTGCCTGCCACGATGAAGGAAATGGGCCGCCGCCTGTTTCATGGCGAGGCGGCGCAGGATGCGATAGAAGCGGTCGCAGGCGAGGCCGATGCCCTTGCCTGCGACGGCGCGATGCCGCCTTATGCCATACCGGATGCGGCGATTTATCACGCTCCTGCCAACCTTCTCCTTCCGACAGGGCGGATGCGCGCAGGCGCACATGGATACACCGCATTCTTCACCGAAAGTTTCATCGACGAAATCGCCAGCAAGGCGGGGCGCGAACCGCTGTCTTACCGGATCGGCATGCTGGGCGGCGATCCGCGCATGGTCGCGTGCCTTCAGCGCGCGGCGCGCATGGCACAGTGGGGCGGTGGCCGCGACCGGTCGGGACAGGGGCTTGCCTGTCACCGCATGGGAGACGCCGCAGGGGGCGGCCGCATCGCCTGCATTGCGACCGCAGGGCAGAGAGAGGGCGGCTTCCAGGTGACCAGCCTGCACGCGGCTGTCGACATCGGGCGGATCGTCAATCTCGATATTGCGCGCCAGCAGATCGAGGGCGGCCTCGTCCACGGGCTGGCGCTGGCAATGGGCAGCAGTGCTAGCTGGCGCGATGGCAGGCCGGACAATCGCCGCCTCGGTGAACTGGATTTGCCGCGCCTGGCCGACTGTCCTGCCATCGAGGTGGAGTTCATCGCCAGCGAGGACCCGGCTTTCGATCCGGGCGAGCTGGGCCTGACGGTCGCAGCGCCGGCGATCGCCAATGCGCTGTTTTCCGCCACGGGGTTGCGCCTGCGGCGTCTCCCCCTGTTGTCGGGCGGGCTTTAGTTCCCCTTGACCCGGCCCGCGCTTCGCCCAAGTGAACGCGCATGACCTGGACCCCACAAAACCTCCCCGCGGACCATCCGCCCGTCGAAAGCGGGCGGATCGGCGTCCTGCTCGTCAACCTCGGCACGCCGGATGCGCCGGATACGAAATCGGTGAAGCGCTACCTGGCCGAGTTCCTCTCCGACCGCCGCGTGGTCGAAATACCGCCCATCGCGTGGCAGCCGATCCTGCGCGGCATCATCCTCAACACCCGCCCCAAAAAGAGCGCGGCAGCCTATCGCAAGGTATGGGGGAATGACGGCTCCCCGCTGGCCGCGATTACGAAGCGGCAGGCCAACGCGCTGCAGGTCCGGCTGGGCGGCGCGGTCACCGTGGACTGGGCAATGCGGTACGGCAATCCCTCGATCGACAGCCGGTTGCGCGCGCTGATGGATGCGGGGTGCGAACGTATCCTGCTGGCCCCGCTATACCCGCAGTATTCTGGCGCGACGACGGCCACGGTGGTGGACAAGGCCGCCGATACACTGGCCGACCTGCGCTGGCAGATGAGCCTGCGGACCCTGCCGCCCTATCACGACCACCCGGCCTATCTGGATGCGCTGGAGGCCGATCTCGGCGCGCAGCTGGATGCGCTGGATTTCGCACCGGAGGTTTTGCTGCTGAGTTTTCACGGAATGCCGCAGCGTACGCTGGATCTGGGCGATCCGTATCACTGTCATTGCCACAAGACCGCGCGGCTGCTGTCGGAGAGGCTCGGGCGACGCGAAAAACTGGCCGGAATGCGCATCGTCACGACGTTCCAGTCCCGCTTCGGACCTGCCGAATGGCTGAAGCCCGCAACCGATGCGACGATCGACGAAGAGCTGGCGAAGGGCACCAGGCGGATGGCCGTCGCCATGCCGGGTTTCTCCGCCGATTGCCTGGAGACGCTGGAGGAAATCGCGATCGAGGGGCGGGCGCAGTTCCTCGATGGCGGGGGCGAGCAATATGCCGCGCTGACCTGCCTCAACGATACGAAGCCGGGTATCGACATGCTGGATACGCTGGTCAGGCAGGAACTATCGGGCTGGATATGACCCTTCGATTTCGCTACTTACATCGAGGTAAGTAGCAATACGCCACTGGAGGATGCCGCATGGCCACGATAGCCGCCGACCACGCCGCCGAAGCGAGGCCTTCGCACTGGAGCGAGGGCAAGCCATCGGAGAAGGACCTCGCGCATATCCCCGGCGAAGGCGGCTACCCGCTGGTCGGTCACACCTTCACCCAGCTTCGCGATCCCCACGCCTTCACCCGCCGCATGGTCGAAACCTATGGCCGGGTTTACAAGGTGAAGAGCTTCGGCGGCTGGAACGTGGCGCTGATCGGGGCCGATGCCAGCGAGCTGGTGCTGTTCGACCGGCAGAAGATCTTCTCCAGTGAACAGGGCTGGGGCCCGATCCTCGACAAGCTGTTTCCGCGCGGCCTCATGCTGATGGATTTCGACCATCACCGGATGGACCGGCGCGCGCTTTCGATCGCGTTCAAGCCCGGGCCGATGCGCCACTATTCGGGCCAACTGAATGCCGGCATGGCCCGTGCGGTGGAAAAATGGGGCGAGGGCGCCGGCCCTACCCGGATGCAGTTCTACCCCGCAATCAAGCAGTTGACGCTGGACCTGGCGGCGGAAAGCTTCATCGGCCTGCCCTTCGGCCCCGAGGCGGATGCCATCAACCAGGCCTTTGTCGATGCAGTCCAGGCCTCCGTTGCCCCGGTTCGCAGGCCCCTGCCTTTCACCCAGATGAAACGCGGAGTGGACGGGCGCGCCTTCCTGATCGATTTCTTCAGCCGGGAAACCGTCCGTCGCCGCGCCGAGGGCGGGGGGCAGGACATGTTCAGCCAGTTCGCCACTGCAGAGCGCGACGACGGGTCGCTGCTGGAAGTGGACGAGGTTGCCGACCACATGAACTTCCTGATGATGGCGGCGCATGACACCATCACGTCCAGCGGGACGACCCTTGTCTGGTTGCTCGCCACGCATCCGGAATGGCAGGAAAAACTGCGCGAGGAATTGCGTGCCATCACGGACGATACCGGCAATCTGTCGTATGACGATTTCGGCAAGGTCGAATTGACCGAAATGGCATTCAAGGAAGCGCTCCGGATGATGCCGCCGGTGCCGTCGACCCCGCGCCGTGCGCTACGCAGCTTCGAATTCGGTGGCTACCGCATCCCTGCTGGTGCCCATGTCGGCATCAACACGCACTTCGTCCATCATGACGAGGAGCATTGGGACCACCCCCACGAATTCGACCCGATGCGCTTCACGCCGGACAAGGTGAAGGCGCGGCACAAATACGCTTGGACGCCCTTCGGCGGCGGCGCGCATATGTGCCTAGGCCTGCATTTCGCCTATATGCAGATCAAGGTGCTGATGGCCCACATGCTGACACGCTACCGCGTCGAACTGGTCGGCGGGAAGAACCCCGACTGGCAGGCCTGGCCCATTCCCAAGCCGAAAGACGGGCTGCGGATCGAGCTGACGCGGCTCTGAACCCTCAGCTGAAATCGATGGCGATGCCGTCTTTTACCCAGTCACCGTAACGCGTCGGGGAAAGACCCTGCGGGTCATCCTCGCTCGCGTCGATCGGCTGCGGCTCGGGAGCCGGATCGTCGTTCCAGTGGGCAGGTTTCTTGAACCCTTCGGGGCGTTTGGTTGCGCGTTCCATGGCTTTCAAATGCTTTCGCTGGCGCGAGGTTTCAATACCGCCTAACGGGCGGCCATGGCCCAGCCGTCAGGAATTCATGCACGCCGCGCCGCCTTGCAGATGCTCGATGCCGTTCTGCGCCGTGGCGATACGCTGGAACAGGCCGAGGGCCCGGCCCTGCGGCAGGTGCGCTCCGCGCCCGACAAGGCGCTGGCCCGGGCCATAGTGGGGGAGACCTTGCGATGGCTGGTCGATCTCGACGCGCTGATCGATTCCGCAACCCGCCAGAACTTGCCGCCGGACGCAAAGGCGCGCAGCGTGCTGCGGCTGATGCTGGCGCAGAGACTGCGGCTCGGCACGCCGGGCCACGCGGTCATTGCAACCGGCCTGCCGCTGCTTTCCGGCGGTCCGCGCCGCCTGGCGCACGGGGTGTTTTCTTCCCTCGACAAGCAAGGTGCGTCCTTGCCCGCTGCACCGACCCTTCCGGATGCGGTGCAGGCGCGGTGGGGGGACCGCGCGCAGGCGATTGCCGGGGGCCTGGCCGAACCGCCTCCCCTCGACCTGACCCTGCGCGAGCCTGAAGACACTGCGCCGTGGGCGACGCGTCTTGGCGCCGAAAGCCTCGTGCCCGGCCATGTGCGCCTGCCGCGCGGGCTGGCGGTCGAGACTCTCGAGGGCTTCGGCACGAAGGATGGCGGCGGGGCATGGTGGGTGCAGGATCTCGCCGCATCGCTGCCTGCCCGGCTTCTCGGCGCGGGGGAGGGGCGCACCGTGCTCGACCTGTGCGCGGCCCCGGGTGGCAAGACGCTGCAGCTTGCAGCGCAGGGCTGGAAAGTCACCTCGCTCGACATCAGCAAGCGGCGGCTCGGCCTGCTGAAGGACAATCTGCGCCGCACCGACCTCTCGGCATCGACGGTCCGCGCCGATGCGCTGGAATGGCAGCCGAAGCACCGCTTCGACGCGGTCCTGCTCGATGCGCCCTGCACGGCGACGGGCACCTGCCGCCGCCACCCGGACGTCCTGCAAAGGATTGGCATGCGGCAGATAGAGGAAACGACCCGGTTGCAGGATCTACTGCTGGCCCGCGCCAGCGCGATGCTGAAGCCCGGCGGCACGCTGGTCTACGCGGTCTGCTCGCTGGAAACCGAAGAGGGCGAAGAGCGGGCGCGCGAAGTCGATCTCGCGCCCGCGCCGATAGCTGCGGGGGAACTCCCGGCCGGCTTGCAACCTACGCCCGAAGGCTGGTTGCGGACCGATCCCGGGCTGCTGCGCGACGAAGGCGGCCTCGACGGCTTCTTCATCGCGCGGTGGACGAAGGACCCCGATTAGGCGTCCTGCCTCACCTTGTCCTGGAAGCTCTTGCGAAGCTTCATCAGCTTGGGCGGGATGACAGCCATGCAATAGGGATTTCGCTGGCCTTCGCCTTCCCAGTATTCCTGGTGATAGTCTTCTGCCGGATACCACGTCCCGCCTTCGATGGTGGTCACGGCCTCGCCCTGATTGCCTTCGTTCCAGCGGGCGATCGCGGCCTCAGCCTCGGCTTTCTGGGCATCGTCCAGCGGGAAGATCGCGCTGCGGTACTGGGTTCCGACATCGTTGCCCTGGCGGTTCAGCTGGGTCGGGTCATGGGTGCCCATGAACATGTCCAGGATTTCGCCATAGCTCACCACATCGACATCGTAGACCAGCTTCACAGCCTCCGCATGGCCCGTCCGGCCGGTGCAGATTTCCTTGTAGGTCGGGTTTTCGGTCTCGCCGCCGATATAGCCGCTTTCGACCTCTGTGACGCCTATCACGTCCTTGAACACCGCTTCGGTGCACCAGAAGCAGCCTCCGGCCAGAATCGCGGTTTCGCTGTTGCTCATTGGGAACTCTCCATTGTGTGCTAGGTAGATAGGAAGGTCCCCTCCGGCATCAACCGGCTGGGACCGATGGGCGCCCGGCGCGCCTGCGACAGGGAGATATTTTCATGCGTTTCAAGACCATCACCGCGGCGCTGTGTGCTGCATCCCTCGCCGTACCTGCCATGGCGCAGGACACGCCCTCGACCGGCGAACGTATCCTTGGCGGCATCCTCCAGCGCGTGCTGGGGGTTGAGCAGCCCGACACCGATGACGAAACCACGGCAGAGGTCGTGGTGGAAACCGCTGCCTACAGCACGCCCGACATGGCCACCGTGCTGGCGGATGCGCGCCGCGATGATGACCGCGCCCGGGACGCGTGGCGCAATCCTGCGCAGACGCTCGAATTCTTCCGCGTCGCGCCTGGAATGACCGTGGTCGACTACATGCCGGCCAGCGGCTGGTATACGCGCGTGCTCGTTCCCTATCTGGGCACCGGGGGCCGTTATCTGGGCCTGACCCCCGATCCCGCCGCTGCCGACAGCGAACGGTTCGCCAATTATTTCGAAGGGCTGCCCGCCAGCTTCCGCGAAAATGCGGGCGGATGGACCTTGAACGGCGCGCCTTACGCTGTCGTCTCGTCCGACCAGCTGAGCGATGCAACAGACGGCACGGCCGACCGCGTGCTGGTTTTCCGCGAGATGCACAACCTGCTGCGGTCCGGCGCGATGTACACCGAGCTGACCCGGATGCGCGACCTGCTGAAGGATGACGGCATGCTCGGCATCGTTCAGCACCGTGCCCGCGCAGATGCGCCTGCCGACTACACGCTCGGCAATAACGGCTATCTGCGCCAGCAGGATGTTATCGCGCTGATCGAGGCGCATGGCTTCCAGCTGGTCGGCACCAGCGAGATCAACGCCAACCCCAATGACGCGGCAAACTGGGATGGCGGTGTCTGGACCCGCGCACCCAGCTATCGCGGGGCCGAGGAGGGCACCGAAGCGCGCGTCACGGCCGAGGCAATCGGCGAAAGCGACCGCATGACCCTGCTTTTCCGTAAGCGGTAATCGCGCTAGGGCGCGGCGATGCAAGACTCGAAGGAGATTACCGTCGCCGCGCTCCAGCTCGACCTGTCGAGCCAGGACAGCGCCACCAATATCGAAGCCGTTTCGCAGCTCGTCGCCGAAGCGGCGGCCCGCGGCGCGGACGTGGTCCTGCCGCCGGAGCTGTTCGACGGACCCTATTTCTGCAAGGTGGAGGACGAGTCGCTGTTCGAGCGCGCGCGGCCCACGGCAGACCATCCCAATGTGAAGGCGATGGTACGCCTGGCAGCGCAACTGGGCGTCGCGATCCCGACCAGTTTCTTCGAACGCGACGGGCCGCATTACTACAACTCGCTGGCCATGATCGACGCGCGCGGCGAGCTGATGGGCGTCTATCGCAAGAGTCATATCCCCGACGGTCCGGGCTATGAGGAGAAATTCTATTTCCGTCCCGGCAATGGCGGGTTCCGTGTCTGGGACCTGCCCGTCGGCAATCGGATGGTGCGCATCGGCGTCGGCATCTGCTGGGACCAGTGGTACCCGGAAACGGCCCGCGTCATGGCACTGATGGGGGCGGAATTGCTGTTCTATCCCACGGCCATCGGGTCCGAGCCGTATGACGCGGAATTCGATACATCCGCCATGTGGCAACGCGCGATGCAGGGGCACGCCGTTTCAAATTGCATGCCCGTGATCGCCGCCAATCGGATCGGCGTGGAGGACGGACAGGCATTCTATGGCCACAGCTTCATCACGAACGAATGGGGAGACAAGGTGGTCGAATTCGGCCGCGAGGAAGACGGCGTCCTGGTCGCGACCCTCGACTTGCAGACGGCCGAGAAACACCGTGCGGGCATGGGCTTCTTCCGCGACCGCAGGCCGGAACTCTACGGCCGCATCTGCCAGGATATCTGACGCCGTGGGCGATGGGGCGAGCCACGCCTATCTCGTCGCGCTAGGATCGAACCAGCGCCATGTTCGTGAAGGGCGACCGGCACAGATCATCGACCGTGCGGTTGAGGCCTTTCGCCAGCGCGGCCTATCGGTCGAGGCTGTCTCCCCCGCCGTGAACAGTGCCCCGGTCGGGCCGTCGCAGCGCCGCTATGCCAATGCCGCGGCGCTGATACGAACATGCCTTGCGCCGCTCGATCTGCTGGCCAAACTGCACTCGATCGAAACGGATTTCGGGCGGCGGCGCAGGGGCCAGCGCTGGCGGTCGCGCACGCTCGATCTCGATATCGTGCTCTGGTCGGGGGGCATCTTCGACACGCCGGACTTGAGCATACCGCATCCCGCATTCCGGGGGAGGGACTTCGTGCTCGGTCCCCTGCTGGAAACAGGGCGCAACTGGCGCGACCCGGTGACAGGGCTTGCCGTCCGGCACCTTCACGCGAGGCTGGTCAAGCCGCGGCCGCTGCGCCTTTGACCATAATTTCCTGGTCGCCATCGCCCCAAGTGCCTTGACCCGTCGGGGCCATCGCCCTAGGCGCTCCATCCGGTGGTTGGGCCCTTAGCTCAGTTGGTAGAGCAACTGACTTTTAATCAGTAGGTCGCTGGTTCGAACCCAGCAGGGCTCACCACCTTTCCCCCGGCGTCCATCCGCCCCTTCCAGACATCTTCATCGATCCCCTCGGGCCGCACCGTGGTCCGGCTCGATACCGTGCGCCGGGCGCCGACCTGCGCTTCGGAAGGAACTCCGGCCACCGCCCCTTCTGCCTCGTGAACGCACAAACCTGCCCGTGCCTGAAAAGCCAAGCTGAACGAGACTTGTCTTGCAAATGAGAATCACTCTCATTAGCAGCAGCCGCGAGCGAGACGCGTGAGGCGACTCGCGCCAGTAGACAGGGATCGATCATGAAGTTTTTGCTATTCGCCGCAGCCGCCCCCCTTGCCATTCTCAGCTCGAACGCGGCGATGGCGCAGGAAGTGGGCACGGGCGATCCCGAACCGCCGGTCGATGCGAACACCATCGTCGTGACCGGCGCGCTCACCGATTTCGGCGCGACAAAGTCCGATGCGCCGATCGTCGAAACCGCGCGCTCCATATCGATCGAGACGGCAAGGGATTTCGACGAGAAGGGCGCCCAGTCGCTGGATGACGCGCTGACCTATTCCGCAGGCGTCACCGCAGAGCCGTTCGGCTTTTCCACCCGCGGCGACTTCGCGCAGGTCCGGGGGCTGGATGCGCCGGAATATCGCGACAACCTCCAGTATCTCTTCGGGTTCTACAACAATACGCGGCAGGATATTTACACGCTCGAGCAGGTCGAGGTTCTGAAGGGTCCGGCATCGGTTCTTTACGGTGCAGGCTCGCCCGGCGGCATCATCAACGTCGTCACGAAGCGCCCTCACCCCACCAGCGAAGGCGAAATCCGTCTCGATTACGGCAGCTTCGATCGCAAGCAGATCGCGACAGATTTCAACATTGCCATCCCCGGCGCAGAAGATAGCGCCCAGTTCCGTTTCGTCGGCCTGCTGAGGGATTCCGATACCCAGATCGCGCAGGTGGCGGACGACAAGCTGGTCATCGCGCCCGCCTTCACCGCGCGGCCCACGCCGGACACGGAAATCACGATCCTCGCCAATTATTCGGACCAGGATTCCGACACCGCGCACCAGTTCCTGCCGGTGATCGGCACGCTGCTGCCGTCGGCGAGCGGGGAGCGGATCGACCCCTATGTCTATCACGGTGCGCCCGGCTTCAATGCCTACAACACCGAAAGTTTCGCACTGACCCTGATCGGAGAGCAGCGGCTCAACGACGTCTTCTCGATCGAAGGGGTGGGGCGGTATCTCGATACCCAGGCCGATTACCGCCAGGCGTGGATCGCCTTTACGGGCAACGGCGTGCCCCGGGTGGATGCGGAAGGGAACGGTGCGTGGACCTACTACCTCGCCGACAATCGAAGCGAGCAGATGGCCTTCGACGTTCGCGCCCGGGCAGAGTTCGCGACCGGTCCGGTCGAACATGAAGTGCTGGCCGGGGTTCAATACCAGGATGTCCTGACCGATTCCGACACGGCCTATCTCTACGCCTACGGCACGCTCAACGCGTTCGATCCGCAATATACGAACGTGCCCAGCGTGGCAGAGATCGAGCAGTTCAAGGGCGACGGCCCGAAGAACTCGGTGAAATCGACGGGCTATTACCTGTCCAACCAGATGAGCCTGGGCAATCTGGTCGCAAATGCCGGGATCCGTTTTGACGATGTAACCAACGGCGTCGAGAACGGCGTGGTCCAGGAAGACGACGCGACCAGCCTCAGTTTCGGGCTGCTATGGCGCGGACCTGCGGGCATATCGCCCTATGCCAGCTATGCCGAGAGTTTCGAGCCGGTTGTGGGCGTCGACACGAAAACCGGCAGTCAGCTTCTGCCGCAGGAAGGCCGCCAGTACGAGGTCGGCGTGAAGTACCAGCCACCGGGCGTGAACGCGCTGGTCACCGTCAGCGCGTTCGATATCGAGGTGTCGAACCTGCCCAACCCGGCGGCGCTGGTCGGCGGAAACAGCCAGCAGGAAGGCGTCTCCAAGGTGCGCGGAGTCGAACTGGAGGCCAATGCGCTGCTCGGCGGGCTGAGGCTGGACGGTAATGTCAGCTATCTCGATGCAGAGGACCCCAACGGCCTGCCCCTGACCTCTATCGCCGACTGGCAGGCGTCGCTTTTCGCGCTTTATACGTTTTCGGGCGCACTGGAAGGTCTCAGCCTCGGTGGCGGCGTGCGCTATGTCGGCGGAAATGAGAGCAACGGCATTTCCGCGCTGGACGGCAGCCTGCTGACCTACCGTGTCGACGGGCGAACCGTGGGGGACCTGTCGGCGGGATATGATTTCGGCCCGTTCGAACTGCGGATCACCGCGCGTAACGTGACGAACGAGGAATATTATTCCGTCTGCCTCGTGCGGGGCGACTGTTTCCCGGGCGAGAAGCGGAGCATCAACGGCTCGCTCACCTACAACTTCTGATGACCGGGACTGCCATCATCGCGCTCGCTCTCGTGCTCGCCGTCGCCGGGATTTTCACCTTGCGCATATCCTGGGGCCGGGTTGGGCGGGACGTTCACCTGAACCTCATCGGATGGAGTCTGTTGGCTGCGGGGACCATCGTAGGCGCGATGAAAGCCGGTGCGTGGGGAATGGCCGTCACAGCAGCGGCCGCGATGATTGCGGCGATCGCCCTGCTGCTGGTTGCGGCAGCGCGGTCCGATGCCAAGGGGCGGAGCGCCCGGCGGTTGCCACGGCCTGCCTGTGCGGCTTCTCTGCAAAACACTGCGCCGGCATGGAGGGGGGCAATCACCTTTGCACTGGCCGGACCAGTGTCGCTGCTGGCGGTCGTTGCGCTGGCGCTCGCGGTGCGGACCAGGATTGTCGGTGCGGGCGGCGAAGAAGCCGATGCCAATGTCGCGGTCCTCGGTCTCGTCCCGCTTCTCTGGCCGTTCGCTGCGCTGGCGGTGACCATGCCGGCGGGCAGGCTGAAGGGGGCTGCGGCGCTTCTCGCCATCGGTCTGTGTTCGCTGCCGCTCGCCATGACCGGGGGAGCATCGCTGTGAGAAAGGGACAAACTGCAGGCCTGGTGCAGGCATCGCTGCGGGCGCATTCGTCCATCGCCCTTGTCTGCTGCGCGCTCCTTTACCTGATCTGCGTCAGCGGCACGGCCATCGTCCTTTACGAGGAATGGCAGCGGTTCGAGCAGTCGGAAGCGCCGGAGATGGCATCGATCGATGCTCCGACCGTGCAGCGTGCTGCCGAGAATGTGCTGGCGCACGAAAGCGACCGCGATACGACGACGCATCTCTATGTTCACCTGCCGACGGACGCCTTGCCGCGCACCACGGTCACGACCGATACGCAGGCCTTCCACGTCGACGACAGCGGCGCGATCGCGATGCCGGAAGAGAATGCCTGGGCGGAATTCGTTCTTGCCCTGCATTACCGGCTGAACCTGCCGGCGGTCATCGGCATGTCGCTGGTGGGTGCATTCGGCGCGATGATCGTCGCGCTGTCCATTTCCGGCATCCTTGCCCATCCACGGGTGTTCCGCGATGCGTTTCGCCTTCGTGCGCGGCGGCGCGGCGATGTTTCGACCATCGACTGGCACAACCGGTTGGCCGTCTGGACCCTGCCGTTCGCACTGGCAACGGCGCTCACCGGATCGATGATCGGCCTGTTCTATGTGAGCGGGGGCAGCATGGCAGCTGCGGCCTATGGCGGAGACAGCGAAGCGGCGATCGCGCCCATCTTCGGAAGCGAGCCGGAACCCGATGCGGCCCCGGCCGCGCTTGCCAATACCGTTCCGGCCCTGGAATACATGGCGCGCGAATATCCGGAGGTGCGCCCGTCCTACGTCATCGTCCACGATCCGCAGACGGCCGGCCAGCATATCCAGATCGTCGGGATCCATGCACAGCGGCTGATCTTCGGCGAGTATTACGCATTCGACGGCGATGGCACGTTCACCGGCACGGCGGGCATGGCGGACGGGACGGTCGGCCAGCAGCTGGCGGCATCGACCTACAACCTGCATTTCGGCAATTACGGCGGGCTGCCGGTGAAGGTCGCCTATATCGTGTTCGGCATCGCTCTCACCATCGTCGTGGCGACCGGCACGTTCATTTGGCTGAACAAGCGCGAGCGGCGCGGACAGCCCTCCGGCGGCTTACGCGCGGCGTGGTGGGGCATCGTCGCCGGGGTTCCGGCCGGGCTCGTCACCACGCTTGCAGCGCGGCTTGCGGCCGGAAACGACGCGCCTTTCACGGCGATTTTCTGGCTGACCTGCCTGCTGGCCGTCGGTTTGGCGCTGGCGGTGCGGAGAAGGGCGGGCGGCTCGCTGTCCCCCTCCCGCGCCTGAGCCAACAGGGCGTCAGGCGGCACAATCCATGATGTCGGTAATGACCCGCTTGCCGTCGCCGTCGCGGCCCAGCTGGACGATGATGTCGATGACGCTGGCCGCGTAATTGCGGGTGTCGTCCAGCGTCAGCCCGATCCCGGTCTGCATCGCCATGAGCGCCAGTTGGTCGAGCGCCCCGCGCGGTGAATTGGCGTGGATGGTCGAAAAACTGCCGGGATGCCCGGTATTGATGGCGCGCAGGAACGATATGCATTCCGACCCGCGCAATTCGCCAAGGACCAGCCGGTCGGGACGCAGGCGCAGGGCCGCCTGCAGCAAGTCGTTCGCAGTCACCTTGGCCGCGCCGAGTTCGCCCTTCACTGCGACGAGGCCTGCACCGTTTTCTCCCGGCAGGCGCAGTTCCGGCGTATCCTCGACCACGATGACGCGCTCTCCTGCCGGGATTTCGCCCAGCATCGCATTGAGGAAGGTCGTCTTTCCGGTGCTGGTCCCGCCCGACACGAGGACGGTGCGCCGCTGGCGTATGGCCTCGCGAAGGAACGCGATCGGCTCTGCCTGCGGATCGGGCACCGGGCCCCGTGTGGCCGAGGCGATCGCGCCGTGATCATAGGCGTCGAGCGGCAGCTCAAGCCGCCGGTGGCGGCGGATCGCCATGACCCAGTTCTTGCGCGCGGCAGGAGGGCCGCAGAACTGGACGCGGGCCCCGTCAGGCAGGGTTGCACCCAGCAGCGGATGCTCGCGGTTGATGCCCTGGTGGCTGACCCGCGCCACCTGCTCCGCCAACCGCTGAACGAGCGTGTCGGTAATGTCCGGTGTCTCGATCCGCTGCATTCCCTTGCCCGCTTCCTCGACCCAGACTTCGCCCGGGCGATTGACCAGGATTTCGGTTACCGTGTCGCGGTCGAGCCATTCGCGGAACGGGGCGAGGTAAGCGTCGAGATAGACGCTGCGCTGCTCCGACTGCGGAACGGTGGGGGCTGGATGCAGGTCGCCGGACATCGGATTGCCTCAGCGCGCCACGGCAGCGACGGTTGAGAAATCCAGATCGCGCGCGGTGAAGACCCGGATCGGTTCGCCCTGCCGCACCCGGATGGTGGGGCCGATCTGGCTGTCCTGCTGCGCGGCGATACCGGCTGCCGACTGGCTTGCGCCGCCGATGACGACCGACGCGCCGCCCGAACCGACAGCCGACAGGCCGCCGATGACCGACAGCAGCATGGCCGAACCGAAACGCTTGAAGAACTTGGAATCCACCTCGCCCGGAAGGCCGGTCGTGCCATCGAAGCCTATGGCGGGCGATTGCAGGTTCACCGACGCTCCGTCGGGACGGATGACGCGGGTCCACACGACATAGGCCCGCTTCTGCCCGCCTTGCACGCCGGACTGGTACTGGCCGATCAGACGGCTGGAACGCGGGACGAGGACATTCTTGCCATCGAAGCTGCGCACGTCCTGGCTGATCACAGCGCGGACATAGCCCGGCACGTCGGTATCGATGGCGGTCTCCAGAATGGCCGGGATCAGCGTCCCTTGCGTGACGGTGGTCGCGGGATCGGTCATTGCCGTCGCCTGCGCCGGGCCGCCACCGACACCGCCGATGCGGCTGGCAAATTCGGAGGCCGAACCGGCGACGCCGCCCGGACTACCCTCGGCTGCGGCTTCTGCCATGGCGGCGACCGGGCCGCTGGCGATGGCGCGGCCGGTGCTGGCATCGAACACCATGGTCGGGCTGGAATAGGGATTGACCTGCGGAGCGGGAACGCCGCCCGTGCGTGGCATGGCCGACAGGACGGGCTGCGGCGCGGGATCGGCGCGCCGGGGGGCGGCCGCCGGTCCCGCGGGGCGCGGTCCGGGCTGCGCGATTACGGCTTCCCGAGGCGGCTGCGTCGCCTGCGGAGCCGGAACGGTATCGGCATTGCCGACGCTGGCGGGCGGTTCCATCCGGGCGCTGTTCATGCTCCACAGGGTGACGGCGCCCAATGCCGCGACAATGGCGATCCCGGCGACCAGGCCCGCCGCATCGGATTTGCCCTGCTTGCGCGCGACGGCCGGGAAGCTGTTGCGGCTGGCGAGATCGATGATCTCCGCACTCTCACGTTCGCGCGGATCGAAGTCCTCGTCGTTCGCGGCGGATGCGTTGCCCGGGTTCTTGCCGGAGGGAAGTCTGGTGGCGAGAGGCATGATGCGTGGACCTTGAAGGGGAAAGTTCGTCAGCGGCGATTGGCGAGGGACGCGGAGCCCCGGCCGCCCGGCCTTTGCGTGGCGGTGGAAGGCGGCGCGGCATTCACCAGAGTCGCGCTGTCGTCGCCCAGCCGAAGCACGATTTCCGCCGGGGTCCCGTCGATCACGATGGTATCGCCGCGTACGGTGAAATTGACCGGTCCCTCGGTGCCTTCGTAATCCTTGACCAGGATGGCGGGGACCGCAGCTCCGGAAGGCCAGGTGAGATAGGTCGTCTCGCCGTCGTCGAAGGTCTCGCTGGGAAGCAGGCTGGCATCGCCGCTGCCGACCCATGCCGTGTTGACCTTCGCAGGATCTATGACTGCATAGGGATCGCTGGCCGCCTGCGTTTCGACGGCATTGGGTGATAGCGCCAGCTGTGCGCCGCTGGCCTCCGCACCCGGAGCGGTGTTCGCTTCGGGTTCTTCGGGATAGGTGAAGGCGAGCAAATAGAGCGGTTTCGCCTTGGGCGCAGCGACCAGGTCGAACAGGTAGGTGTGCTTGTTCGTGACCACTGTCATGTTGGTGCGTGCGGTCGGCGTCAGCGGTTTGACGAACAGCAGGTTGGCCCGTTTGTTCGGGGTGACCTGCCATGCCATGGAATCGCCGATCGCGACATTCTCGATGCTTTCGTCCTCGCCGAAACGGATGGTCGCCTGCACCTTCACCCGCCCTTCGAGACGGACGACTTCCATGGGGTCGTACAGCCGCTCCACAAGGCGGGCATCCTGCGCCGTGGCGGGCACGGCCGTGGCCGCCGCCGCAAGCGCGAGAGCAGCCATTACCGGGCGGAGCGTTGACGGACGGCCGACGCTGATCATTTCACTTTCTCCGACATTCGCTGCGGGGCAGGCTTGAACCGCGTTCCGATGCCGGAGGTGCGCTGCACCCCCTTGCTTGCCGGACGAGGGGTGCTGCCACCGGGATTGTTCGTGATATTGGTAATGCGGGTGCCGCTGCCGCCGTGGCTTATGCCCGGATCATTGGCGGGCATGAGCGGTGCGGCATGAGCAGGGGAGCCGGCGGCGATCGCCGTACGGCTTGCCAGTGCCTCGTGCGGGGTGCTGGCGACAGGGGTTCTGGGCGATCCGTCCGCCTGCCGCGTTACCTGCACGGGCGGGGGAGCGGGGGCGGCCTGCGACTGCCCTTCCGATACATCCTGCACCAGTCCGAACACGCGCCAACCGGCCACCATCGTACCGGTGATCTTCAGCACCATGACCATCAGCGCGACATGGACCGCGCCGAGCATGAAGAAGGCCATGGCAGGGCGCGCCTCGATCTGGCCCGGCACGGCGGCCAGCGCGCCGAGGACGGGAACCGCCAGTTCCAGCATGATCGTGCCGGTCAGCACGGCGAACAGCGGGACGAGCGCCAGCATCACCGCGGCCTTCAGCCAGCCGGTGAACAGGCCGCGCGTGCCATTGAACAGCGCCATGACGACGAAGATCGGCCCCAACGCGACCAGTACGGCCAGCGCAATGCGCGCAGTCACCAGCACACCCACCGTGCCCAGCATGAACAGCATCGCGCCCAGCCACAGCATGCCCTCGGGCGAAAATGCGGAGACGTCTGCGGTTTCGCCCTGCGCCGCCTCGACCGCGCCGAAGACGACATCGACCTTGCCCGCAAAGGTGGCCGTCGCCGAACCGCTGTCGCCGGTCAGGACGCCTGCCAGCCAGTCGGGCGCGCCGATGGTCAGGTTCCACACCACGCTCTGATAGGCGACCCAGCTGGTCGCGAAGGTAAGCACCAGGCCGAGCGTGATCATGCGCGGCGTCAATGCGCGCACGCCCAAGGCGGATCGACCGGTCAGCAGGTTGATGGCGAAGAAGGCGACGTAGAGGGTCAGCAGGATCGTCAGGACGGTAATCAGCGCCCCGTCCGATCCGAACAGGCGGGCAAAGGCATCGCCCGTGACCTCGGCCGCAACGCAGTCGACGGCGCGCAGGGCAGAGGCTACGCCGCCCGCGGCCTCGTTCACCGCATACTGGCACTGTGCCGGATCGGCCGCGCCGGGGAAGGATGCGCCCGTGGTCACTCTGCCGCCTCGGCAAAGCGTGACGGGGCAGGCGCAGTGCCTGCAGGGAAGTGATCTTCCTGTCCCGGCCAGTCATAGCCTGTGAGTTCGGGATACCAGTGAGCCGGTTCGTCGCCCGCATAGGCGCGGATCGTATCGAGCTTGCGCACGGTGCTTTCCCGGCCCGAAAGGATGGTGAGCACCTCAGGTGCGCCTGAGAGGTCGAGCCGGACGACGACGCTGGCGTCGGGCTGGCGGACCAGGAAACAGCGGCTGTGCGCGGGCAGCGTGCGGATCAGCGTCAGCTCGTGCGCGGTCAGGCCGAAACCGTCGCAGTAATCTTCCGGCCGGGCGCGGCTATTGGGCATGAACACCATCGTCGCGGTCTGTTCGACCAGCGCGGTGGAGATGCGGCTGTCCAGCGCGTCGCGGGCGCTTTGGGTGGCAAAGCCGACCAGCGCATTGCGCTTCCTCAGCGTCTTCAGCCAGTCGCGAATGCGCGCGGCGAAAACCTCGTCGTCCAGAGCCTTCCAACCCTCGTCGATCAGGATCATGGTCGGCTGGCCGTCCAGCCGTTCCTCGATCCGGTGGAAGAGATACATCATGGTCGGCGTGCGCAGGGCCGGGTTTTCCAGCAGTGCCGTCATGTCGAAGCCGAGCGTGCGGTTCGTCAGGTCCAGCTCGTCGCGCGGATTGTCGAACAGCCAGCTATGTTCGCCGCCTTCTATCCAGGCGCTCAGCCGGTCCGCAAGGTCGCCCGGTTCGGGCCGCCGCGCGCCGGACAGCAGTTCGCGGAAGTTCTTAAGCCGACGAAGGCTGCCGTCGTTTTCGTAGGCGGCGTCCACCGCATGGGCGACGGTCTGCAATTCCTCCGGCCCGTCCGCCTTCAGCAGCACGCCGAGCCAGCTGCGCAGGAACGCGCGGTTGGCAGCGCTGTCGGGCAGGGCGAGCGGGTTGAAGCCGGTCGGCTCGCCGGCGGAAATCCGGTCGTAGCGCCCGCCAATGCCGCGTACGAACAGCTCCGCACCGCGGTCCTTGTCGAACAGGATGGTGCGCGGTTTGAACTTCTGCGCCTGCGCGGCGAGGTAGTTCATGACCACGGTCTTGCCCGATCCGCTGGGCCCGATGACCGAGAAATTGCCGAGGTCGCCGTGATGGAAATTGAAGAAGAACGGCGTGGAACTGGTCGTTTCCAGCAGCGTCACCGCGTCGCCCCAGTGATTGCCTTCCGCCTGTCCGAGCGCGAAACCGTGCAAGCTGCCGAAGCTGGCCATGTTGGCCGACGAAATCATCGCGCGGCGCACGATGTAATGCTCGTTGCCCGGGAACTGCGCCCAGAAGGCAGGCTCCAGGTTTGTATCCTCGCGCACGACGATGGCGCCGGTATCGGCCAGTGCAGCGGCGCAGGAGGCGGCTGCGTCGTCGAGCGCGGGCAGCGTATCCTCGCGCACGAGGATCGAGAGGTGATGGTCGCCGAAACCGACCGCCCCATTGCCCAGCGCATCGCGGGCCGACAGCATGTCGGCGCGTTCGGCCCGCGCTTCCTCGTCGGCGCTGCGCAGGCGACGCAGGGCCAGGTCCATGCGTTCCCGAGCAGTCGTGCGTTCGGTCGGCGCGTAGCTTTCCGATACGATCATTTCGTGCGGCAGCCGCAGCATTGCATCGAGCAGGCCCGGGCTGGTTGCGTCGGGATAATCCTTCAGGCTGAGGATGGCGGAGAAATCGGGATCGCCCGACCCGCGAAGTTCCATCGCGTCGAGCCCGAAACTGGCGCGGCGATAAGGCAGCATCTGGCCGATATCGATGCCCTCCGCCGGGCGTCGCACGGGGCGCATCTCGCCGTTGTAGAGCGCCGAAAGCAGTTCCAGGATCTCGTTATTCGTCTTGCCGGCGGACCCGGCATAGTCCCCCAGCAGGCTGGCGCCATAGGCCTGCAACGAGGCGACGAGGCCTGACGCTGCAGCTTTCAGCGTCCGCAAATCCTTCGCGTCGGGCTCCGCCACCATTTCCTCGCCTCGGTGGGTGAGCCCCTTCCACTTGCGCGAGGCCTTCTCGGCCCAACCCGCCTTGCCGCGTGCAGGACGGCGGATGAGGGTGACGAACTGGTCGTTGACGAAAAGCGGCCTTGCGGCGCGGCCCTGGCTCGATCGGTCGTCGATATGCTGGCTCAGCGGGTCGGGAAAGCGCGCATTGAGATCGACCGACACGCGCCTGCGAACGACGTGATGGACCATGACGAAACGTGCATCGAGGGTGGAGCGAAGAACCACCTCGCGGGTCGCGGCATGGGCGTTCAGCGCGGCGGTATCTTCCGTCTCGAACAGCAGGCCGGGGACCTGCAGCACGGTCATCAGAGAGCCGTCGCGCAATTGCATCGTATGTTCGTCGACAAGGCGCAGATAGGGCAGGCGATCCCCGGCCCGCACTTCCTTGTCGCTCCATGCGGCAGCGCCGATCCACTTCTTCATGTCTCGCGACCCTCCATCAGGTCTGGCCGGTGAGGCCGTTAACGGCGCGCATCACGGCGCGTAGCTGTTGCAGCCCCACTGCTTGTGGTTCTTCACCCGCGGGCACTTGCTGACCTTCGTGATCCAGAGGTCGAAGATGCGCGGTTCGCGCAGGCAGGCGAAATAGCCGATCCCGTGCATGACGGCGGCGGCGGGTAGGGCCAGCCAGCTGCCGGTAATCAGGAACACCTCGGTCGTGACCGCGGCGTTGATGATGAAATAATTGTAGGTCACGCCCGCGAACATCTGCGGCCTCGTCAGCGCGCGGTGCACGGGGTGACGGACGAGCTGGTCCATCAGCCGGCCGCCGCGCCCTGGATGCCCGCGACGATCGAGGCGGAGCCGAACAGGATGAACGTGCCGATGATGACGGTCGCGCCGAACCGCCAGTTCAGGCGGCCGGTCAGCATCATGAACCCGACCGCCGCCACGGCCATCACGGCGACGGCGGTGGCCACATTGCCGAGCAGCGTGCCCTGCAGCCAGCCGAGCGCAGCGACGATCGGGCCCGATCCGGCGGGGTCGTTCTGCTGGACCTGCGCGAAGGCGGCGGTGGGCGAAGCCAGCGCGGCAAGGGCGGACAGGGCTGCGAGGCGGGCGGGGGTCTTCATTACGGTAGGTCCTGACGAGAATGATTGGAAAGACGCCCCATGATGGAGGCGACATAGGTCTGGGTTTCACGGATGCGGGGGACGCCGCCGGCACGGATGACGCGGCCCGGGCCGGCATTGTAGGCCGCCAGCGCCTTTTCGAGGTCGCCATCGAACCGGTCGAGTTGTTCGCGTAAGTAACGCGCGCCGCCTTCGAGATTCTGGAATGCGTCGCGGGGATCGACCCCGAGATCGCGCGCAGTGCCGGGCATCAGCTGCGCAAGCCCCCGCGCGCCTACCGGCGAGACGGCATTCTGCCGCCAACGGCTTTCCTGCCAGACAAGCGCTTCTATGAGGCTGGGACTAAGGTCGAAGCGCTGGGAGAGTTCCGCAACCTTGGCCGCATATTGCCCCGGAATGCCTGTGGCGGTGCGCGACTGGTCGGACTGGGCGGAGAGAGGAAACAGCGTGGAGAGCGAATCGGATTGCGAACCGTCCTGCATATCGGTGGACGCGGCAGGCATCGAGGCGTGGTCGCCGGAAACCCAGCGCGCGCCGTCATCGTCGATTTGCAAGACATCCGCCCGTGCAGGGGCGGAGAGGACCAGCAGCGCGAATCCGGTCGCCGCCAGCCCGTGTTTCATTGAAGTCATCGGACCCTCCAACGAGGGCCGATAGCCATGTCACATTACACATCCGTGACATCGGTGCGCCCGGCAGGGCTCACATGTCCGCGAGCTCTTTCAGGTCTGCTTCGCGGTCAGTCCCGCAGCGCGAGGCTTGCGGTCCGGAACTCGCCGCGATCCAGGCTTTTCAAGGCTGCCCGTGCGAGGTCGGGGGGATAGACCCAGCGCCCGTCGCGCGTTTCCAGCGTGTAATCGACCTTGGTCCGGCGCACTTCCTCGAACAGGGCGCGGGCTTCTGCCTCGCGGCCCTGCATCGCCAGCGTCACCCCGCGATTGATCAGGACTGCGGGCTGCGTTTCCTGGGCTGCGACCACGTCGATGGCGGCATTTGCGGGCGAGCCATCGGCGGCCGAAGGGGCCTGCGTTGCTGCTGCCATCGCCAATAAAATTGCGCCAACCATCTCGTCTCTCCTCTTCCGTGACAGTTTTATGACATTTCCATGACGCAAAATCAAGAAAGCGTCATAATCGGTCGCGAGAGAGGCAGCGAAGCTAATTTTCACAAATGGTCACAGGGCCGAAATACAGAAATCAAACTGTCACAGACCCCCCGTAGCTGGCGATTCGTGACGAGACAGTCGCAGCCAGTTTCTTCCCGGATATGTAAGGGGTCTATCCAAGTGAAAACGCCAATCCGTATGCTCGCGCTCTCCTGCAGCGCACTCGCTCTTGCCAGTTGCGGAGGCGACGAGATCGTCTCGCCCGGCACCGGCGGCAATGTGACGATCAACAATCCGGCCCCGGCCCCGGCGCCTACGCCCACGCCGCCGGCCACCGGCGGTTCGGTGACCCCGGCTGCGGGCTGCCCCACCATCTCCGACCCGCAGGGCCTGACCGACAGCGGCACGATCACCGGCCCGACCGGCGAATACCGCGTCTGCACCCTTCCGAGCCAGTTCACCGCATCGAGCACGCTGCGCCAGATCGACGGCCTGCTCTATCGCATCGACGGACAGGTAGATGTCGGATCGGATGGCGGTCCGTCTGCCGACGATTCCGACGGGGCATCGGACACCAATGTCACGCTGTCGATCGAACCCGGCGTCATCCTGTATGCCTCGGGCTCCAGCTACCTGAACGTAAACCGCGGCAACCAGATCAATGCCGTGGGTTCGGCCAGCGCTCCCATCATCTTCACCAGCCAGGACAACGTGCTGGGCCTGAACGATGCGAACTCCAGCGGCCAGTGGGGCGGCGTGATCCTGAACGGCCGCGCGCCGGTCACCGATTGCGAAGCACCCGGCGCTGCCCCGGGTACGGTCGATTGCGAACGCCTTGTCGAAGGCGCGACCACGCCTCCGCGTTACGGCGGCGCAACGCCGGACGACAGCTCGGGCCGCATGTCCTACGTCCAGATCCGCTATTCCGGCTTCATCCTGTCGAACGGCGACGAATTGCAGTCGCTTACCACCGGCGGCGTCGGCAGCGGCACGCAGTTCGACCACATCATGAGCTACAACAGCTCGGATGACGGCGTCGAATTCTTCGGCGGCGAAGTGAACGTGAACCGCCTCGTCGTGGTCGGCGCGGAAGACGATTCGCTGGATACCGACACCGGCGTCCAGGCCAACCTGTTCGAAGTCATCGCGGTCCAGCGCCCCGGCGCCGGCGACACCATCCTGGAAGGCGACTCCAACAACTCCGTCAGCGACGACACGCCGCGCCAGCAGACCAACATCGTCAATGCGACCTTCCTCGCCAACGGCGTCGAAGGTGACCAGGTCCTGCGCCTGCGCGGAGAGGCCGATTTCAGCATCGCCAACACGGTGATCGTGGACCAGACGGGCAACACCCCCTGTATCCGCATCGACCTGCCGGGCACGCTGGCAGCCGCAGGATCGCAGGCCGACGAGAACGGCCCGCCGACCTTCGATTCGGTCGTGCTCGATTGCGCCACCGATTTCCGCGACGGCAGCGAAGGCGTAACCGCAGCGCAGGCCCAGGCGGCCTTCGATGCAGGTTCGAACAACGATGCCGGTTTCGTGAACACGCTGATGACGCTGGGCGGCGCGCCCTTCATCAACGGTTCGAACGAGAACGGCGTATCGGTCTTCGATCCGACCGCCCTTTCCAGCTTCTTCGCCACCCGCAGCTATATCGGTGCGGTGACCGACCAGGCTTCCAACTGGGCCGAAGGCTGGACCTGTAATTCGGCAACCATCACGCTGGGCAGCGCCAATACCGGTGCCTGCGAAAGTCTGCCGATCTGACCATGAGTGCGGACGGGCGGCGCGCGGGCAAAATGCCCGGCGTCGCCCGGCGCCCGGCAGGCAGCACACACAATTATTCTGGGGCCTTCACAGGCCCGTGACGCCGTCAGGCGCACAGCATTTTCAAGGGATCACCATCGATGGCACAGCGCATCAGGACGGGCATGGGCGCGGACACCTCCACCGGCAGGCGATTGGCAGGGCTGCTCCTGCTGACGACCGCCCTTTCCTTTCCAGTCGTGGCGCAGGCGCAGGGCACGACCAGCCCGCCCAACGCAGCCGCCTCTCCCGATCCAAAGCGTGAAGCCGATGCGCTGATCGAGGAACCGGCAACCCCGGCCGACATCGCCGCTGCCGAAGAAGCGGCCCCGGACGAAGTGGACGTGTCCGTCCCCGGCGGCGTCATCGTGGTGACCGGTCGCCGCGGCCCGCGCGACGTGGCGCGCAGTTCCAGCCAGGTCGTCTCCGTCCTGTCGGCAGAGGATATCGCCCGCACCGGCGAAGGCGACATTGCCGGGGCGCTCAGCCGCGTGACCGGTCTCAGCGACAATGGCGACGGGCGCGTTTTCGTTCGCGGCCTTGGCGATCGCTATTCGCTTGCGCTGCTGAACGGCCTGCCGCTGCCTTCGCCGCAGCCGCTCAGCCGCGTCGTTCCGCTAGACATCTTCCCGACCAACATCGTCGCCTCCAGCCTGGTCCAGAAGACCTATTCCGCGAACTTCCCCGGTGAATTCGGCGGCGGCGTCATCAACCTGACCACCACGGCCGTGCCCGACGAAACCTTCGTCAAGTTGAGCGCCGGGACCAGCATGGACAGCGTGACCACCTTCTCGCCCAGCGTGCAGCATTACGGATCGGACTACGACTGGTTCGGCTTCGACGACGGGCGCCGCGATGTGCCGGGTGAACTGGCGAATTTCTTCGCCGGTGACACGCAGCTTTCCGATCTGGGCGCGGACGCGCAGCGGGTTATCGCGAAAGACCTGATCTCGCCCAACCTCATCGTGCTCCAAAGCGTCGATGCGCGGCCGAATTTCAGCGGCGGTATCACGGCGGGGACCAGCTTCTTCGTCGGCGAGGATACGGAAGTCGGCGTCATCGCGACCGCCAATCTCAGCAATTCGCTGCGTACACGCAACGTCCAGTCGCAGACGCCCGGCAGCCTCGACCTCGCGCTGCGGACCGATTTCGACGAGTTCATCACCGACAACAAGATCCTGGCGAACGCCCTGCTGGGCTTCGGCGTGGAAACCGGCGACCACAAGTTCCGCTGGACCAATCTGTTCATTCGCGACGTGCTGAAACAGTCGGTGCTGGCGACGGGAGAGGACCTGGAAAACGGGGATACCGAGGTTCAGCAGCGCACCGGCTGGTTCGAGCGCCAGCTGATCGACAGCCAGTTCGTGGGCGAGTTGGAATTCGGCGATCTCGGCATCGATTTGCGCGGCGGCTTCGCGCAGACGGACCGAGAATCGCCTTACGAATACGCGTTCGAATATGTCCGCACGAACAATGAGAACGACCCGTTCGGCGATCAGTTCGTCAATCCGCTGAACCGTATCCGCGGCGACCTCGCCAGCGTTGCGTTTTCCGACCTGACCGAGAAATTGTGGTTCGGCGGTGTCGACCTCAGCTACCCAGTCGCGGATTTCGCACAGATCACCGTCGGCTATGCCTATACCGACACGGACCGGCGCAGCTCGCGGCGCGAGTTCATTTTCGATTCCGACAGTTCCTTCCCGACCGGTGTCGGCCTTTTGCGGCCCGACCTCCTGCTGGGTGACGCCATCATCGAGGCATTCGATGTGCGCCTGTTCGAGACGACCCAGACCTTCCCAGAATTCCAGGCCGACCTCGAAGTCAACGCGGGCTATGCGAAGACCATACTGACGCCTGCCACCGGCCTGACGGTCGATCTGGGCGTGCGCTACGAAGATGCGGTGCAGGCAGTCACGCCGGTCCGGATCTTCACCAACCAGCAGAACCTGGATGCGGTGACGAATATCGCGAACGATTACTGGCTGCCGGCCGGGACGATCACCTATGAATTCGACAGCGGCCTGCAATTGCGCGCCAGCGCGTCGAAGACCATCGCCCGCCCGCAGTTCCGGGAGCTGATATTCCAGCCTTTCACCGATCCGGAATCGAACCGGCAATTCGTCGGCAACCCGGCATTGCAGGACAGCGAACTCGTCAACGCCGAGGCGCGTGCCGAATACTACTTCGGCGGCAACCGCGCGTCGCTGGCCGGGTTCTACAAGAAGATCGACAACCCGATCGAGCCGTTCTCCAGCTTCACCGACAACAGCCAGATTACCCAGTTCGCCAACGCCCCCTCTGCCACCCTGTGGGGTGCGGAACTGGAGACCCAGTTCAATTACGAACTGTATGACTGGGGCGGCTGGTTCGAGACCAAGCAGCTCGTGCTGGTTGCCAACTACACCTACACCCAGTCCGAACTGAAGGTCGATGCCGCGGACGAGACCTTCACCTTCACCCCGGGCGTCGGCGCCGTGCCCCGTCCCGCTGCCGGTTTCTTCGTCGACGGTGCGCCGCTGACAGGCCAGTCGGACCACCTGGTGAACTTCCAGTTGGGGATCGAGGATACCGACAAGCTGCAGCAGCTGACTCTGCTGGTGTCCTATGCCAGCGAGCGGGTGACCAGTCGCGGGTCCGGCGGCCTGCCCGATATCGTGGAGGACCCGGGGCTCGCCATCGACCTGGTGGGCCGCGCCGAAGTCGGCGTCTTCGGACAGCCGTTCGAAATCAGCCTGGAAGCACGCAACCTGACCGGGCGCGACAATTTCGAATTCCAGTCGAACGGCACCAACCGGATCGAGCTCAACACCTACGAAGTCGGACGCACATTCGCCATCGGCGTGTCGACCGAATTCTGACAGTTACCGCAGCGCTGGAGACAGCGCAGCGGCGGCGGCCCGTGGCGATCCAAACACGGGCCGCCAACCCCCGTCACGGGGGCTGGCCCGGGCAGGATGCCCGGCATGTTGTTTGCGGCAAGTCCGTGACGCTCGGCTCACGTAATTCTTTGTTCTGAAACACCGGCGAAGATCGCCTGTCACAATCCGCATCTACGCGGCGCCTGTACACTTTCGAGGGGGCTTCGATGCCGATTTCAAAAACGTTTCTCGCCGGTGCCAGCGTGCTGGCAATCTGTCTTCCGTCGGCAGCAGTCGCCGGCACGCTGACCGGCAATGTGGTCGATGCGACCGACACCGTTGCCCTGCGCGCGGCGCAGGTCCGCATCGTCGAGCTGGACCGGTCGGCCAGTACGGAGCGGGACGGCTCCTTCTACTTCGCCGACGTTCCGGAAGGCACCTACACGCTGGAAGTCAGCTATGTCGGCGCGCCGACCACCACGCAGACGGTCGCCATCACGCAGACCGGCACGGCCCGCGTGGTCGTTCCCGTCGGCACGGCGGGCACGGCGAACGAGATCCTTGTCGTCGGGCAGGCGGCCAACCTAGCCAGCGCGCTGTCGCGCAAGCGTAATGCCGACGGCGTCTCCGACGTCCTGACCCGAGATGCCATCGGCCAGTTCCCTGATCAGAACGTCGCGGAAAGCCTGCGCCGCCTGCCGGGTGTCAACGTGCTGAACGACCAGGGCGAGGGGCGCTTCGTATCGGTCCGCGGCCTCAGCCCCGATCTCAATGCGACGTCGCTCAACGGCGTTCGCCTGCCTTCACCCGAAAGCGACACGCGCGGCGTGGCGCTGGACGTCATTTCCAGCGACATCATCGAATCCATCGAGGTGAAGAAATCGCTGACCCCGGACATGGACGGCGACACGGTCGGCGCGTCGATCGAGATCGAGACCACCAGCGCGTTCGACCGGCGCAAGGACCTGCTGACGGTGAAAGCGGAAGGCAGCTACAACGAACTGGCGGACAAGCTTTCGCCCAAGGCCAGCCTCGATTTCTCCACTAGGCTCAGCGACAGCTTCGGCGTGTCGGGCGGTCTTTCCTACTACAACCGCGAATTCGAAACCGACAATATCGAAGCCGATGACTGGGACCAGGACGGCGACCTGATCTTTGCCGAGGAGTTCCAGTACCGCGACTACGATGTGGAGCGCGAGCGGATCAGCGCCACGCTGGGCCTCGACTTCCGGGCGGGCGACACGACCGAACTCTATGTCCGCGGCATCTACAGCCAGTTCGACGACCAGGAATTCCGCCGTCGCCTGACTTTCGACCTCGGCGATGCGGATATTTCCGGCACGTCGCAGGCGCTTGTCTATGCCGATGACGAGGCCATCACCGTCGAGCGCGATGTGAAGGACCGGTTCGAAAGCCAGAAGATCCGCAGCCTGACCTTCGGCGGGGAAAGCCGCTGGGGCGGCTGGTTCGCGGATTATTCCGCCAGTTGGGCCAAATCCACGGAACTGGAGAACGGCAGCATCGACCCGGCCCTGTTCGAACGGGAATACGAGGCCGAGGGCCTGCAACTGGGCTTCGACCTGTCGGACCCGCGCGTCCCGCTATACTCCGTCCTTGCCGACCCGGGCGATTTCTTCGATCCATCGGTCTACGAACTGGGCGATATCGAATTCGTGGCCCTGTCGTCTGCGAAGGACGAGGAATATGGCGCGCAGTTCGACCTGGGCCATGAATTCCTGGCCGGTTCCGGAACGTTCACCGTGCAGGGCGGGTTCAAGGGCCGCTGGCGGACCAAGTCCTTCGACGGGACGGTCGAGTTCTACGAAGCGGACGACTTCACCCTGGCCGACGCGCTGGGCACCCCGGCGACCTATCGCCTGGCCGACCTGGCCCCGCTCCCCGGCTACACCGCGGCCACCGAGTATTTCGAAGCCAATTTCGATGCGTTCGAATTGCAGCCGGTCGACAGCCGGTTCGATTCCGCCGTGTCCGATTTCTCGGTCGATGAGGATATCCTGGCAGGCTATCTGCTGGGCCGGTGGGACACGTCGGACCTGTCGGTGATTGCCGGTGTCCGCTACGAGAACACGTCCAACACCCTGCGCGGCAACGACGTGTTGCTGGTGGAAGAGGACGGCATCCTGCCCGGCGGCGCGGTCGCTGCGGAGGACACTGTCATCGTGACCCCCATCGCCATCGACAAGGATTACGATCACTGGCTGCCCAGCATCAATATCCGTTACGAGGCGGCGCCCGACCTCGTGCTGCGCGCAGCGGCCTATCGGTCCATCGTCCGGCCGGGCCCGTTCCAGCAGGCCCCCCGCATCGCCGTGGAGGAAGCCGACGATGGCGAGCGCGAGGGTGAGTTCGGCAATCCCGACCTGCGCCCGGCAGAGGCATGGAATGTCGACGCGGCGGCGGAATATTACTTCAATACGAACGGGGCGGTCTTCGCATCGGTGTTCTACAAGGACCTGAAGGACTTCATCTACGAACAGAACAGCGACGATGGCGGCATTTTCCGCGGCGTGGCGTTCGACGAGGCGACCATTTTCGCCAACGGGCAGGATGGCGAGATCTTCGGCATCGAGCTCGGTTTCGCCCAGACCCTTACCGGCGCGCTGGACGGGGTCGTGCTGCAGGCGAACTACACCTTCACCGACAGCAGCGGCGAAGTGACCACGGTGGCCAGCGAAGGTCCGCGCGCCATCACGCTGCCCACCACGTCGCGCCATACGGCCAATGTCTCGGTCGGCTACGACAAGGGGCCGGTCGATATCCGCCTGTCGGGAACCTACCGCGACCGCTATCTGGACGAGCTGTCCGATGTCGCCGCGCTGGACCGGTATGTGGACGATCACTTCCAGCTCGACCTGAGCGCGAAATACCGCCTGTCGGACGGGCTCCAGCTCTATTACGAGTGGGTCAACATCAACGATGCGAAGTATTTCGCCTATAACCGGCTGGGCGGGCGGCAGAACATCTACCAGTACGAGGAATACAACTGGACCATGAAATTCGGCGCACGGGTGACGTTCTGATGCGGCCGCTGTTCATTACTCCGGTGGCGGTCGCCGCAGCAGCCATGTTGCTCGGTTGCACGACCATTCCAGTCAGCGGCGATCCCGCCGTGCCCGTCTATGCAGTGGCGGAAACGGCGCCCGTGGGCACTGCGAACGAAGACGCGGCGGACGATCCGGCCATCTGGCGCAATGCAGTGGACCCGGCGGCCAGCCTGATCGTGGCGACCGACAAGAAAGGCGGGCTCTACGTCTACGACCTGACCGGATCGGTGCGTCACTTCCTGTCCCGCCCCGCGCTCAACAATGTCGATCTGGCGCAAATGCCGGGGGCGGACGGGGGAAGCGAGGTCATCGTCTTTGCCAGCGACCGCAGCGACCTCGCGAATGCCGCCATCGCGCTGTTCCGGCTGGACACGGCAAGCGGGCAGCTGTCGGAAATCGCCACCCTGCCTTCGGGCACGGGCGAGGCCTATGGCATTTGCGGCTATCGGCGCGGGGACGATCTGATCGTCTATACCGCGCCCAAGCAGGGCAATATCGGCGAATGGCGCATCACCCTGTCTCCGGCCCCGGGCATTGAGGCCCTGCGCATGATACAGGTGCCCAGCCAGCCGGAGGGGTGCGCCGTCGATCCGCGTGACGGCACGCTCTATATCGGGGAGGAGGCCGGCGGCATCTGGCGCTTTGCCGCAGGCGCGGTCGCGGGCGAGCTGGTCGCCGCGGTCGACAATCGCAACCTTGTGGCCGACCTGGAGGGGCTGGCGTTGGTTCCCGAAGGGGCGGACGGCGGCTGGCTCTACGCATCCAGCCAGGGCGACAACACCTATATGCGCTACGCCCTGCCGGGGATGGAACCTGCAGGCCGGTTCCGCATCGCGGCGGGCCGGTTCGGCAGTACGGAGGAGACGGACGGGATCGAGGCGCAGGCCGGCGATTTCGGGTCGGACTTCCCCGGCGGGCTGTTCATCGCGCAGGACGGCCAGAACGGGGCCCGGGCGCAGAACTTCAAGATCGTGCCGCTGGGCGCAGTGGAAGAAGCGCTGGACGCTGCCGCCGCTTCAGGGCCACCGGCCGCGCCCGACCGGGACTGAACCCTCCGCGCAAGGCAAAGGGACCGGCCCGCACGAAATGGCGGCCCGTCAGCAGGCGATGGCGTAATTGGGTGCAGGTTGCACCGCTGTGCCGAAAGCCGCGACTGGCAAGATGGCGGGCGCGGCAGACTGGTCGCATGAATCCAGTTCGCTGTTGCCGAGCGCCTTCCTCAAGACCTTGCGCGCATAGTGCAGCCGGGTCTTGACCGTGCCGACCGGCACGCCGGTCGCATCGGCGATATCCTGCACCGACAATTCGTTGAAATAGGCGAGCGTGACGCATTCGCGATGCGCCGGTGACAGGCTGCCCAAGGCGAAGGCGATGCGCGATGCCATGTCCCGGGCATGGGAACGGGCATCGGGCCGGGGGCCTGTATCGACGATTTCGGAAAAGCTTTCGGGCGGCAGGATGCTGACCCGGCGGCCTTCCCTGCGCAGCCGGTCGATGGCCTTGTTGCGCACGATCCGGCGGATCCAGCCCGCCGCCGCGCCGTGACCGGCATACCGGTCCGCATTCTGCCAGATATGCAGGAAGGCTTCGTCCACGGCATCTTCTGCCGCCGCCATGTCGCCCGCCAGGATTGCCTGCGCCTGTGCGACAAGGCCGCCCTTCATGGTGGAGTAAAGCTGTTCGAATGCGCTCTCGCTACCTTCGGCAATCTCCTGCAGGCAAATGCGGCAGTCCATGGCGTTACCCCTTTTTCGCCATCCACGTAATCGGGTCCGTCGGGATGGTTGCCCCCGGCTCCGCATAGGCGTGGCTTGCGACGCTGCGAAACCGGTCCATCCCCGCTGATCACGAGACACTGGCTAGGGAGCACCTGCCCTGCCGGCGGGAAAGCAATGTGACTCCTGCGGGAAAAAAGCGTGAAATACGGGGAGAATGCGTTAGTCATGGACGCGATCGGGCCTGTGCAGGCCCATCGTAAGGGGGCGCGCAATTGGTGCGCATTGCAAGGGGGCGAGATGACGCAGGACGGTATCTTCGCGCTCAGGTTGCTGGGGGTTTTCCGCCTCGACGGGCCGGATGGAAAGCGCATCGATATTCGCAGCAAGCGGGGTCAGGCGCTGGTCGCGATGCTCGCCACCGCGCCGGGCGGCGAACGTTCGCGCGCATGGTTGCAGAACATGCTGTGGAACGACCGCGCACCCGAACAGGGGCGGGCCAGCCTGCGGCGCGAACTGTCGAACCTGCGCCCCCTCCTGAATGCCGATACCGAGCTGCTGGCGGTCAACAACCAGACCGCCGCGCTGGACCTCGCCCGGCTGTCGGTCGACGTGAACGCCCCTGTCGGCCCCGATGGCAAGCCGCCGTCCGGAGAATTTCTCGAAGGGCTGGATATCGCCGGGGAATCGGCGTTCGAGGACTGGCTGCGCGAGGAACGCCAGTCCCTGTCGGACCGCGCGGAAGCTCTCGCAAAGGACTACGCAGGCGGCTCGCCGGCGGCAGGCCATGCCATTGCGCCGATGCCTGCAGGCCCCGTGCCGACGGCGGCACCGGAAGAAGCGATGGACGACAAGGGCGCGCTCGCCGTCCTGCGTTTCACCATTGCGCCGGAGGACGAGGAAGGGCGGATCATGGCCGACGGCCTCGCCGAAGACCTGATCGAGACCCTGTCGAACACGCGCTGGCTGCCGGTCATTGCGCGCTCCAGCAGCTTTGCCATCAGCGCGGGCGACGCCGAACCGCGCCGCGTCGCCGGAAGGCTCGGTGCACGATATCTGGTGGAGGGGCGTCTCGTCCGCCAGGGCGAGAAGGCGACATTGCGGATCGACCTGCTGGACGGCGAAACTGGTCTGACTCTCGGCAGCGAGAAGCACGAATGGAGCAGCGCGGCAGACCGACCGACAACCGACCGGATGATTGCCGACATCGCTGCCGCGCTGGGCATGGGGGTCGAACAGGCGGAGCAGCAGCGATCCTATCGCAAGGACGGCATGCAGCTGACTGCTGCCGACCTGATCTGGCGCGGGCGGTTCCACCTCAATCGCCTGACCGATGGCGACAATGCGCAGGCACGTACCCTTTTCCTGCAGGCGATCGAGGAAGACCCGTCCTCGGTCGAGGCGCGCATCCAGCTGCTGTGGCTGAACATCCGCGAATTGTGGCTCAATCGCGGATCGGTCGAGGCGATCCGGCAGGCGCGCCGCGATGCGCAGATGGTGATCAAGGCCGATAGCGGCGATGCACGCGGCTACATGCTGGCCGGTATCGTCGAGCTGTGGCTGGGCAAGGTCATGCGGGCGGAGAGGCTGCTGACACAGGCGATCGGGATCAATCCCAGCCTGTCGGCGGCCCACGCGCAGCTTGGCGGCGTGCATTATTTCCAGAGCAAGTGGAGCCGGTCCATCGCGGCGCTGGAACGTGCCCGCAGGCTCAGCCCGACGGATCACGACCTCTTCTTCATCCACGGCCAGCTGGCCATGGCGCACCTGCTGTCCGGCGATTGCGAGCGCGCTGTCGAATGCGCGGAGGAATCGCTCGGCCTGCGCTCGGGCTACTGGTTCAGCCACATGGTCAAGGTCGTGGCCCTGTCGAACATGGACGAGATGGACCGGGCGCGGGAAGGCTTGCGCGACCTGCTGGACGCCAAGCCGGGCTTCTCGCGCCGCTACATAGACTGGCTGCCTTTCGACGATAGCGGCCACCGCGAATTTCTGTGCGAGCATTTGAACCGGGCAGGGCTCGCACTCGACTGACGACAAGGGGTCGCATCCTCCCGCGTCGCAGGAAAAACAGGGGCATGGCCAGGGCGAAATATTTCGAAGGCATCAGGAAAGCGCAGGAAGAGGACGCAGCCGGGGGTGATGGCGGGCCGCCTATCCCTTTCTCCATCGATGCGCTGCGCCCGGACAGCTGGCGCGCCCGGGTAACGGGCAGGCTGACGCAGGCGGCCATTCCCTACGTCTATGCCCTATCGCGGCAATACAGGCCGGTGCTGGACCTTGCCGGGCTGGTTCACGTGACCCGCGCCGAACAGGTCCGCGACGTGCTGGCCCGCCCGCAGGACTTCATCGTTCCGTTCGAACCCGAAATGAAGGAGCTGGGCGGGGGATCGACTTTCCTGCTGGGGCTGGACGGGCAGGATCACGACCGCCTGCATGCGATATTGACCCGCGTCCTGCTGCCGGGAGACGTCGCGCGCATCGGGGCCATGGCGGAGCAGTTTAGCGACGGCATCCTCGACAATGCGCGGGGCGAAATCGACGTCATCGCCGACCTCCTGCGCCGCGTGCCGACCGAGATCTGCCTGCGCTATTTCGGGCTGAGCTGTCCCGACCCCGACCTGTTTGCCGACTGGACGCTGGCCATATCGGCCCTGCTGTTCGGGGATCCCTATGGCGATCCGGTGACGCGGCGGCTGGCGAAGCACGCGCAGGTCCGCCTGACGGCCGTCATCGAAGAAGCGATCGCGCGCCACCGGCAGGTCCTGTCCCATGGCAGCCCGCGACTGGAGGCGCGCACCACGCTGGTGGAGCGGTTCCTGCTGGTGCAGCGGGAGGATCCCTCGCTGACCGATGGCGACATCGGCGCCATGCTGCTGGGCCTTGCCGCAGGCTTCGTGCCGACGAATACATTGGCCGGGGCCAAGATGCTGGAGGAACTGCTGGACCGCCCGGAGGCGCTGGAGATGGCGCAGGCGGCAGCCCGGTCCGGGGATGCCGAAGCGATGCGACGGATCGTGCTGGAGGCAGGCCGCCTGAACCCTGCGCTCGCGCCGGGCCAGTGGCGCTATTGCCCGAAGGAGGCGACGTTGTCCGTCGATGGCAAGCCGCGTGTGATCCCCGCCGGTTCGACGCTGCTGGTATCCACCCAGTCAGCCATGCGCGACCCGCGCGAATGGGACCGCCCGAACGCGTTCCGGATCGACCGGGTCCGGGCCGACGGGTCGTACCAGGAACCGGACCTGATGTTCGGCATCGGCTCCCATCGCTGTCTCGGCGAACACCATGCCGTGGCCCAGATATCGGGCTGTTTCACCGCATTGTTCCGCCGTGACCGGGTCGCCCGGGCCCGCTGGTGCAGGGGGCGGGTGAAATATGCCGGGCCCTTCCCGCGCAACCTCGTCCTGACCTATTCTGCGCCGGACACGAAACAGTCCATGTTCCTGGTGATCGCGCCTGTCACCGACGGCGCATCGAAGGAACAGGTGGAGGAAACAATCGCAGCGCTCGGCCACCCGGCTCAGGCTGGGATACGCGCCGCGCTCGACCGGACGAACGTGGTTCATTTCGCATCCCTCGTTGCGCTCGAATCCGAACGCGGTCTCGACGTGGTGTTCGAACTGAGCTGCGACGGCGACATTCCCGGCGCGCTGGCAAGGATCGAGGAGGAGGCGGGTGACTTGCTGCACCCCGTCTTCGCCCATTGCGGCCTGCGCCATGACGAGCGGCTGCGGATCTTCCTGGGCGCCCATGTCGTGACGCTGCATGGCAAGCTGTGGGGAGCGACGGGCCTCGATTTCAACGGACTGGGCGAATTCCCGGTCGAGCGGACTGCGCGGCAGGCGCGGTTCGCGGATTTCGCGGGCCGGACCTTGCGCGATTACGTCGCGACCGAGACCGCGCGGGGCAGCCATCCGACGCTGACCCTGAACCATTTGCGCCGCATCCTGCGGGGCGATCCTGTGCTGCGGGCAGAGGCGACCGATGCGCAGAAACAGCTGATGGACGAGGCGCAGCGCGAAGGGTGGGATGCCTTCCATCTCGGCACGGACCGGATGCGACTGCAATTGGCAAAATTCCGGCAGATAAAGGGATGGTGGGCGATCCTGTGGCGCTTTCTCGGCACGGGCGACGGGCTTTCCGTGTGGTTCCCCGTGCTGGCCGTCGTGCTACTGGCGACCGCCGTCATCCGCTCTGCGCTGGGCGAGGGGATTGCCCTGCCATGGCTGGTGGCCCCGCTGCTGGGCATCATCGCAGGGCTGCTGGTGGTGGCGGCGATTGCCGGCCTGTTCGTCTGGCGTTTGCGTGTGCTGGAGACCTCCGAAGTCCCCAGCACCGAGCGTGCCTCGATGGACCACCTGAAGGCGCTGGCCGCAGCGGAGGATCACCCCGGCTACGCCCAGAACCACGTGCTGGCAGTCGGGCGGCTGAAAAAAGGGGCATTTCGCACCTTCCTCCACGCCTTGGCGCTGTGGGGCATCCGGATGATCATCACCCACGGCATCCGTCCGGGCTTCGTGTGGAACATGGGTACGATCCACTATGCCCGCTGGTGGCGCCTGCCGGGGACGCGGGTCGTCGCGTTCTATTCCAATTTCGATGGCAGCTGGGAAAACTACCTGGAAGATTTCATCGTCCGGGCGAGCGAGGGCCAGACCGCCGCTTGGAGCAATTGGGAAGGCTTCCCGAAATCGCGCCTGATGATGCTTGACGGGGCGCTCGATTCCGATGCGTTCAAGCAATTCACCCGGACCGTCCAGCGGGCCGCACCGTTCTGGTATGCGCGCTTCCCGGAACTGACGTCCGACCAGATCCGCAATAATGGGCAGATCCATGTGGGGGCCGCGCTGGGACGCACCGCGACCGAGGCGGAGGAATGGGTCCGCTGCTTCAGCTCCATGCCGCGCACCGCGAACATGGTCGAAACCGACGAGGTGCAGGCACTGGTCTTTCGCGGGATGAAGCGGCTTCCATACTCGGTCGCCCTGGTCGCGAAACTGCCCGGCGATCCGGTCAGTCTGGGCAATTGGCTGTGCTGGGTTCGCGGGCGGCCCATGCAGGTCGGCGCGGTGCAGGCCGGCGCTGGCGGGAACGCGGACGAAGTGCTGGAAGAACTGCTGAAGCACGAGGTCATCACCCCCGTCCCGCGTGCCGGAGGGCGGCGGACCGAATACGCCCTGGCGCATTCGCTCAGCATCACGTTCGGGGATCGCCCGCTGATGGGTTTCGATGCGTGGTCGGACAAGGCCCGAAAGGAAGAGGGCAAGGACAAGCGCAGCGATGCCGACAGGGCGATGGGGCAGGCGGTATTCCTCGGCCTGACGGCGGTGGGCCTGGCGAAGTTCGATGCGCCGAACATGCCGGCCGGCTCTGCTTGGGACGGCCTGCCCGGTGCATTCCGGATGGGCATGGCAGCGCGGCACCGGATCAATGGCGACCGCGGCGCGGATTCTCCGAAGCACTGGCGCTGGCATGACGATCCGTCCGGGGACGACCCCGCGGAGGCGACCCTGATGCTCTATGCCGCCACGCCCGAGGCCCTGCAGCGCATGGTGACGATCCACGCCGGATTGCTGGAAAACCATGGCGGTTCGGTCCTCCACCAGACCGATTGCGCGCCCGTTTCCGACCATCCCGACCGCACGGATTTCGAGCATTTCGGTTTTCGCGACGGTATTTCGCAGCCGGTCATGCGGGGCACGACCCGCTCGGTCAGGAACGTGCCGGAGCGCGACATCGTGGAGCCGGGCGAGTTCGTCATCGGCTATCCCAACGATTCAGGCTACATGCCGGAAAGCCCGCATCTGCCCGCAGACGCCGACATTGCCTGCGCGCTGCCGGTGGTCATCGGCGACAATCTGTCGCGCTATACCGATTTCGGGGACGGCAGCCTCGCCAACGCGCCGCGCGATTTCGGGCGCAATGGCACGTTCCTGGTCATCCGCGAACTGGCGCAGGACGTGGACGGGTTCGAGAAAGGTGCTGAAACCGCGGCCGGACAGCTTTCGGAAGGGGCGCTGGGCGATCTCTACAAGCTGGTCGGGCAGATGCCCGATGCCGAATGGGTGAAGGCCAAGATGATGGGCCGCTGGCCCGACGGACGCCCGCTGATCGGCAATCCGGTGCGCAGGGAGGGCGACCAGGTTTCGCCCGAGCGATGGGCGGAAAACGATTTCTCTTACGCGCTCGACGATCCGCAAGGCCTCGCCTGCCCCTTCGCCGCGCATATAAGGCGCACCAATCCCCGCGACAGCAAGCATCCGGACGACCCGCACGAACAGGCGATTTCCAACCGCCACCGCCTGCTGCGAAGGGGGCGGCCATACACGCGTGCCGATGGCGAGAAGGGGCTGCTGTTCGCGTGCTTCTGCACCGATATCGAGCGGCAATTCGAATTCGTGCAGCAGCACTGGGCCGATGCGCCCGCCTTTCACGGGCTAGACAACGAACCCGATCCGATCATCGGGGCCGATCCGGTCGCGGTCCGGGACGGCGAGACGCGCGAGCGCGGGTTCACCATTCCGACGGCGGCAGGCCCGGTCCGGCTTGGCGGCCTGCGGAAATACGTGACGATGAAAGGCGGCGGCTATTTCTTCATGCCCAGCCGTTCGGCCCTGGGCTGGCTTGCCGACATATCCCTGAGGAAGGGCAACATCTTTCGCAGCGATCCCTCGCGATGAGCGGCGGCGAAGCATCGGAGCGGCTGGCGGCCATGCTTCCCTTCTACGTCAACGGGACGCTGGATGCGGCCTCGCGGCGCGAGGTCGATGCGGCGCTCGAGGCCTCGCCCCGATTGCGCGCGCTGCTGGCGCAGGAACGGGAACTGGCGGCCGCCGTACGGCGCGACACGGCTGGCCGGCTGGAGGAATGGGAGAAGCGCAGGAAGGACGATTGAACCTTCCGCCAGGGCGCGGCGACCTAGCCCTGCCGGTCTGGCTTGCACCGGCGCTTTCCGCCCTGCCGATCCCTTTTCCGGCAGACGCGCGATCCCGGCTGCGCTTTTGCTCTCGATAGTGCAGCCGGGACAGGCGTGCCCGCTCAGCCCAGCCGGCGGGCGATGCGCACGAACAGGGCAATCAGCGGCGGGACCAGGACAAGCGACAGCACGACCTTCGCGATGACCTGTCCGATCAGCAGGTTGGTGATGTCGAACTCGCCATAGAAGGCGAGCGTCACGAAGATGACCGAATCGATCGCCTGGCTGAGCGCGGACGCGATGGCGCCGCGGATCATCAGGCCGGTGGTGGTGCCCTCGCCGCTCGTCTTGCCGCGCAGGCGGGAGAACAGCCAGACATTGAGCAGCAGCGATACCAGATAGGCCGCCGGACCCGCCGCCATGATGCGCGGGGTCTGCGACAATACCGTCTCGAACGCGGCAAGGTCGCTGGCGCGATATTCCAGCATTTCCGGCGAAGCGGGCAGCGACAGCACCAGGAAGATCAGGACCGCCGACACGGCCAGCGGCAGGAAACCCCACCACACCAGCCTGCGCGCGGTGGCATCCCCGTACACCTGCGCGATCGTGCTGGAGACGACGACCAGGATCAGGAAGGCGAAAATGCCTGCCTCCACCGCCAGGTTGGTGAAGGGCAGTTGCACCTGCTTGAACGCCAGGAACCCGGCCAGAACGGCCATCCCGCCATAAAGCAGGGACAGGACGAACAGGCCGCGGGGCATCGCATGCGGGGACGGGGTGCCCGAAGGTGCGGTGGTGAAGTCGGTATCCATGGACGCTGACTATGCAGCCTGCCGGGAAAAGGGAAGGGTGCCTGCGCTGTCTGTCCGCAAGACGTCTGACAAGCCGTGTGCGCAGGTTTGACTCGTCCGGACCGGTCGGCAATGGGCAAATGTGTGGATTCGCGGGGCAAGCGCCCCCGCGAATGAGATGCGCGGCCGTCGGCCGCGACCGACGACGGGGAACCTGCCGACAATGCATCCGATCCTGACCAGCCTGTGCGGCATCATCGCGATCCTGCTGGTTGCCTTCCTGTTGTCCACGGGCAAGCGCCGCATTTCGCTCAGGGTCGTGGGCGCCGCCTTCGCGCTGCAGGCCATCACCGCGCTGCTGGTGCTAAGGACTCCGTTCGGGGTGCAGGCGATCCAAGGGCTGTCCAACGGGGTCATCGCCCTGCTGGATTATTCCAAGGTGGGGATCGAGGCGGTGTTCGGCCCGATGGATGCCAACCCGTTCACCAATACCTTCGTCATTGCAGCCCTGCCGGTCATCATCTTCTTCGCCGCGCTGGTTTCGATCCTCTATCACTGGGGCATCATGCAGCGGCTGGTGCGCTGGGTCGGCGGGGCGATCGGCTGGATTACCGGTATCAGCAAGGTCGAGGCGCTGGGCAGCGCCGCCAATATCTTCGTTGGCCAGTCGGAAAGCCCGCTGGTTGTGCGCCCCTATCTCGCGTCCCTGTCGCCCAGTCGCCTGTTCACGCTGATGAGCGTGGGCATGGCCGGCGTCGCAGGCACGATCCTGGCGGCCTATGCCAGCTTCATCGGGGAAGAGGCGGTGCCGTTCCTGCTGGCAGCGGCCTTCATGTCCGCGCCGGGCGGTATCCTGATGGCGAAGATCATCATGCCCGACGACGAGAGCGACCTGGCGCGCGGCGCGGCGGAACTGGCCGGGCTGGAAGAAGAGGATATTCACCTGCCCAAGTCGCGCATCAGCGCGGAAGGTCCGGGCGCGCTGGTCGAAGGCGGCGTCCCGCACGAGGTGGAAATCGCCCAGACATTCGAGGAAGGGCACGTCCCTGCCAACGTGATCGAGGCTGCGGCACAGGGCACGCAGACCGGGGTGAAGCTGGCCGTTGCGGTCGGCGCGATGGTGCTGACCTTCGTGGCGCTGGTGGCGCTGGCCAATGGGGTGCTGGGCGGAATCGGCGGCCTGTTCGGCTATCCCGAACTCTCGTTCCAGCAGCTGCTCGGCTTCATCTTCGCCCCCGTCATGTTCCTGATCGGCGTGCCGTGGGAAGATGCAGGTGTCGCGGGCGGATTGTTCGGCACGAAGATCGTCCTCAACGAATTCGTCGCCTTCATCGAACTTGGCGCTCTGGGGGACGGTACGTTCAGCCAGCGCACGACCGCCATCGTCACTTTCGCGCTGTGCGGCTTTGCCAATTTCAGCTCGATCGCGATCCAGATGGCGGTGACGGGCGGCCTTGCCCCGAACCAGCGCCCCGTGATCGCCCGGCTCGGCCTGCGGGCGCTTGCGGCCGGCAGTCTCGCCAACCTGATGAGCGCGGCGCTGGCGGGCCTCTTCCTGCCCTATTAAGTCGCGGCGAGCCGTATTAAGGGGATCGGCCATGACCGAATCCCGCACCGCAGACACCGCCCGGGCAGGCGCCATCGCCTCCGTTTCCCTCGACCGTCCTCTGGACGACATTGCCGACGAATTGGGACGCAGCTTCGCCGAATTCGGCTTCGGCGTCATCCGCGACCACGGGATCGACGCCGGACTGATCGCGCGGGCGGAAGAGATGTCGAAGGCGTTCTTCGCGTTGCCGGATGCGACCAAGCGCGCCTACAAGATCGAGGGCGGCGGCGGTGCGCGCGGCTACACCCCTTTCGGGACCGAGAAAGCCAAGGATGCGAAGGTCCATGACCTGAAGGAATTCTGGCATGTCGGGCGCGACCTGCCCGAAGGGCACGCGCTGTCCGATTTCATGGCGCCCAATATCTGGCCGTCGGAGGTCGATGGTTTCCGCGAGACGTTCGAAGACCTCTACGCCGCATTCGAGATGGCCGGCGCGCGCGTGCTGAAAGCCATCGCCCTGCATCTGGGGCTGGAGCGGGATTTCTTCGAGCCGACGATTGCGGACGGAAATTCGGTGATGCGCCTGCTGCATTACCCGCCGATGGACAGCGCCGATGCCGAAGGCGCCATCCGCGCCGCCGCGCATGGCGACATCAACACCATTACCCTGCTGCTGGGGGCGGAGGAAGCCGGGCTGGAATTGCTGACGAAGCAGGGCGAGTGGCTGGCGGTCGATCCCCCGGCGGGCGCGCTGGTCGTCAATATCGGCGACATGCTGGAACGCCTGACTGCCGGACGCCTGCGTTCCACCACCCACCGCGTGGTCAATCCCCGCGGGGAAGCGGCGGGCCGGGCGCGCTATTCCATGCCCTTCTTCCTGCATTTCCGCCCGGACTACCTGATCGACCCGGCCAGCCTTGCTGCGGCTAGCTATTCCGAGTCGGGCGCTGGAATTGCAGCAGATTCCGCCAGCTACACGCCCATCACGGCCCACGATTTCCTGATGCAGCGCCTGCGAGAGATAAATCTCGCCTGACGAAAGCGCCGCTTTCGCGGGCAAAAAGGCAGTTTCGCGGTTTTTCCCGGGATGTTGCAATGCAGCAACAGGCGATTTCCGCTACGGAAAGCAAAGCTTTGCGGCCATGCTCGCGATAAGCTGTGACTGCGCTGTCGCACTGTAATATTGCCGCAACAATCAGGCGCGCTAGGGGGCGGCGAGCCGCGTGCAAGGGATCGTGCGCCGCCCGCAATCGAAATTCTTCGACCCACACATTTTGACCACCAAGCGAACATTCCGAGAAGGAACGTCCCCATGAAGATCAAATATCTCCTCGCTGCCAGCGTCGCCACGATCGGCACCGCTGTCGCCATGCCTGCCCCGCTTGCGGCGCAGCAGATTACCTCCGGCATCGAAGGTACCGTTTCCGGCGCCGACGGCGTTCCGCTTTCGGGTGCGACCGTGGTCGTCACTGATACGCGTACCGGCCAGGTCAGCACGCTGCGCACCGACACCGACGGTTCGTTCCGCGCCGGTTCGCTCGTCCCGGGCGGCCCCTACACCGTGACCGTCACGGCGGCCGGCTTCGAAGGCCAGTCGGTCGAAGACCAGTTCATCACGATTTCGGGCAACACGTCCTACGATTTCGAACTGACCGCTGCATCTGCCGCAAACAATGCCGATGTCATCGTCGTCACCGCGCAGCGCGCCGGCGTGCAGCAGCTTGCCGTCGGACCGGGCACGGCCTTCGGCGAAGCCACGCTGGAAGCATTCCCGTCGCTGACCCGCGACGTTCGCGACATCATCCGTCTCGACCCGCGCGTCAGCCTCGACCGCGCCAACGAAGTCGACCGTATCTCGTGCCTCGGCGGCAACGACCGTTCGAACACCTTCACCGTCGACGGCATCGTCCAGGCCGACGTCTTCGGCCTCAACGGCACGCCGTTCGCAGCGCGTAACGCCCTGCCGCTGCCGTTCGACGTGATCCGCGAAACCTCGGTCGAGTTCGCACCGTTCGACGTCGAATATTCCGACTTCACCGGCTGTCTCGTCAACGTCGTGACCAAGTCCGGCCAGAACGAATTCCACGGCTCGGCCTTCTTCACCTTCCGCAATGACGACCTGCGCGGCGACTCGCTGGAAGGCGTCGACAACATCGCTTCGCCGTTCGAGGAAAAGCGCTGGGGCGCCACGCTTGGCGGCCCGATCGTCAAGGACCGCCTGTTCTTCTACGCCGGTTACGAGGAAACCGATCTTGGCAACGCCAACGAATTCGGTCCCTTCGGCGGCGGCTTCGCCAACGAAGCGGCCTTCGTGACGCAGGCCCAGTTCGACCGTTTCGCGCAGATCGCGCGTGACGTGTACGGCCAGGATGTCGGCGGCTACCCGGTTACCCTGCCGGAATCGAGCGTGCGCTATTTCGGCCGCGTCGATGCCTACATCACCGACGACCACCGCCTCGAAGGCACGTATCAGCGCCTGGAAGAAACCAATGTCGAATCCGATACCGGCGACCAGGAGCTGACGGGCCTCAACTCGTTCGAGGACGAAGGCACGGTCTCCGACTACTACTCCGCACGTCTCTACTCCGACTGGTCCGACACGATCTCGACCGAGATCCGCGTCAGCCGTTCGGAAGTAGCAGACGTCCAGGGCCCGGTGGGGTTCGGTGAAGCGCAGTCGGACAACCCGACCGTGCGCCTGTCGGTTCTCGTTCCCAACGAAACCAGCGGCCTGATCCCGGGGGGCCAGAACGGCCTGCTCAGCACCGGTCCCGGCATCTTCCGTTCGGCCAACGCGCTCAACACGAAGGTCGACCAGGCCAAGGTCCAGATGAATATCGACGGCGGCGATCACCTGTTCAAGATCGGCGCAGAGGTGAACGACCTGGAAGTCTTCAACCTGTTTGCCATCAACGCGACCGGTACGCTGTTCTTCAGCAGCCTGGACGATTTCGCGGCTGGCCGCGTTGCTCCGGGTGCCTTCTCCAGCGTGTTCGGCGGCGGCGCCGATGCGGTTGCCGGCGGCGCTCTTGGCGGCGGCGACATCTCGGCCACGCCGAGCGGCGACATCAACGAAGCGGCGGCATCTTTCGGCCGCACCATCTGGTCGTTCTACGCCCAGGACGAATGGCAGGCGACCAGCCACCTTTCGATCACGGCCGGCCTTCGTGCCCAGCTGTATGACGGCGACGCCCCGCGTCCCAACCCGCAGTTCGCTGCCCGTTACGGCTTCACCAACGCCAACGCGTTCAGCAAGCTCGACACCGTGCTGCTGCCGCGCCTGTCGGCGACCTACGAATTCGACAATGACGGTTTCTTCTCGAACAGCCGCTTCACCGCGGGTTACGGCAAGTTCTCCGGCGGCGACCCGATCGTGTACTTCTCCAACGCGTTCTCCAACAACGGTTTCTCGACCGGCCAGGAAGACACGTTCGGTCCGTGCGACGCGATCACCAATACCGATGGTTCGATCACCGTTGTCGAGAACGGCCAGTTCACCGGCTTCCCGGAATGCGCCCGTATCGCGGCGTCTGCCGAAGCGGCTGCCGGCCTGTCGGACACCCAGTCGACCGATCCGGACTTCGACGTGCCCACCGTGTCGCGCTTCAACGCAAGCTTCACGACCGATTTCGGCACGCCGACCGGCTTCTTCAGCGGCTGGCGCCTGAACCTCGACTACATCTACTCGCGGTTCCACGACACGCTGAACTTCGTCGACCTGGCGCAGACCCCGGACATTCGCACCAATGGCGGTTTCACCGTCGACGGTCGTCCGATCTACGCTGCAATCGACCCGACGGCCGCTGGCTGCGGTGCGACCCTGGTCGGTTCGGGCGGCACCCCGCCGGTGTACAACAACGTCACGCCTGCCTGTTTCGCGACCGGCCGGGACGACGAGATCCAGCTGACAAACGGCCCGTCCTATGACAGCCACGTCGCCTCGATCAGCCTTGCGAAGAACTTCAATGGCGGCATCATCACCGATGGCGGCAATGTGAACTTCCGTCTCGGCTACGCCTTCACCGACTCCAACAACAACCGGAATGTCGGTTCGTCGACTGCAACCTCGTCCTACGACGTGACGGCAGCCTTCGACCGCCAGAACCCGGCGATCTCGACGTCGAACTACGAGACGCGGCACAATTTCTCCGCCGCCCTCAACCTGCGCGAGCAGTTCATCGACGGCTATGACACCTCGCTGGGCATCTTCTTCCGTGCGTATGAAGGCAGGCCCTACAGCCTGACCTTCGACGGTGGCGGCGTGTTCAACGACAGCTCGTCGGGCAGCGACAACGCGGTTCTCTACATCCCGACCGGTGTGAACGACCCGAACGTGTCGCCCCTGTCGGATGCCGGTGCCGTGGCCGATCTGCTCAACTACCTGAACACCAGCGAAGTTGGTGAGCAGTGCAGCTTCACCGCCGGTCAGTCGATCGCCCGTAATTCCTGCCGCAACGACTGGAACTACGACCTCGACCTGCGCCTGAGCCAGGAAGTTCCGTTCATCGGTTCCTTCACCGGGATCGCCAACGACCGGCTCGAGCTGTTCGCGGACTTCGACAACTTCCTGAACTTCATCGACGACGGGGCGAACATCATCGCTTCGCGCGGTGACTTCGTGGACCTCGTCGATGGCGGCGTGGACGACCAGGGCCGGTACATCATCTCGGGCTTCAACCCGGACGATACCGAATTCGTCGGCACGACCAGCTCGATCTGGCGCATCCAGGTCGGCGTTCGCTACGAGTTCTGATCGAACCTGACATTGCGATCCCGCGGGATCGCACAGGCGGCGGCCCTTCCACCATGGAAGGGCCGCCGTTTGCGTTTCCTCATGCCGCCTGCAGCAATTGCCGGGCGATCTGGCGACTGGCGGCGACGGGCTCGCCCGATTTCAGGGCCCGCTCCAGCGCGCCCGCGTGCTGCCCCAGTTCGTCCTCGCCGAACATCCCTGCCGTTCCGGCCAGCTTGTGCACGATGCGCGCCAGGTCTTCCCGTGCGCGGTCGTCCATGCGGTCCTGCGCCACCAGCGCGCGTACCGCCTCGACCGCCTCGCGCCGCCTCTCCAGCCATCTCTCCCGCGCGCTTTCGGCCACGGGGGAGGGGCGGGGCGCGAAGGAAAGCGTGGCCCCTGCCTCGTCGGCCGATGCAGGCAGCCACCGGTGCAGGGCTTTCAGCAATTCGCCGAAAACCAGCGGTTTCGCGAGATGCGACTGCATCCCGGCCTGCTGCGAGGCGGCGATATCCTCGGGAAAGGCATTCGCCGTCAGCGCGATGATGGGAAGCGCGGCCCCGTCGATCCCGTCCGCCCTGATCCGCCGGGTTGCGGCGTATCCGTCCATGCCCGGCATCTGGACGTCCATCAGCACCAGGTCATAAGGCGCGCCCCCGGCCCGGGCCGCCAGCACCTTCTCGACCGCCTGCGCGCCGTCCACGGCAATGTCCGGGGTGAGGCCGCATCGCTCCAGCATGGCGCCCACGAGCAGGCGATTGACGTCGTGATCCTCTGCCAAGAGGATGCGCGCATCCCGGCGCAGGATCGGCTCGGGCGAGGGGGCAGCGTCCTCGGGCCGGGCGATGCTGCGTTCGCGCGCGCAGACCAGCGGTACGCGCAAGGTGAAGCAGGAGCCTGCGCCTGGCGTGCTCGAACAGCTGAGCGTGCCGCCGAGCAACTCTGCCAGTTGGCGCGAAATAGAAAGGCCAAGGCCGGTTCCGCCATATTTGCGGGAGGTCTTGCCATCCGCCTGCTGGAACGGGTTGAAGATATCGTCCAGCCGCTCGCGCGAGATACCGATGCCGGTATCCTTGACCGCGACGACCAGTTCGCTTTTCGCCGCCCTCGCGGTCACGGAAATGCGCCCCGTTTCCGTGAATTTCACCGCATTGCCGATCAGGTTCAGGATGATCTGCCGCAGGCGCAACTGGTCGATCAGGATTTCCGGCGGCAGGCCCGGTTCGACCGAGGCGGACAGCGCGATATCCTTTTGCTGCGCATGGGCCGCGTGCAGCCGGACACAGCCCTGCAGCAGGTGCGACACGTCGACATTCTCCGGCGTGATGACAATCTGGCCGGCCTCGATCTTGGAAATGTCGAGTATGTCGTTCAGCAGCAGCATCATCGACCGCCCGGACTCGTAGATCAGGTTCGCATAGCGGCGTTCTTCCTCCTGCAGGTCCGCCTTGCGCAGCAATTCGGCAAAGCCCAGCACGCCGTTCATGGGAGTGCGGATCTCATGGCTCATATTGGCGAGGAATTCCGATTTCGCGCGGGCGGCGTTTTCCGCGTGGCGGCGCGCGCGAACCAGTTGCCGCTCCAGGATGACCCGGTCGGTCACGTCGCGGGCGGAAAACAGGATGCCCTCGTGGCTGCCGGTCACAGGGTTCTTCGCGACCACGCAATCCGCCTCGATGAAGACAGGGCTGCCATTCTCGTCGTCGAGCAGCCGGCGATAGGTAAAGCGTTCCTTGGCCGACTGGCCGGACATCAGCCGCTCGTGGGCCGCAAGGATCGTCTCGCGCGCCTCGTCATGCATCCGGTCGGTGGTCTTTTGGCCGAGGAACTCCTCCGGTCCCGCACCCAGGACATCGGCCACCGACGGGGACACATAGGTGCAGATGCCGTCCGCATCGAAGCGCAGGATGGCATCGCTGATATTGCTGGTCAGCAGGTCCAGTTCCTCGCGCCGGGCGGCCAGGGCTTCGGTCATCTGGCGGCGTCCGTGCAGCACGGCGGCCACCGGCAGGCCGATCAGGAAAGCGGACGCGATGAAGGCCTGCAGGACGATCAGCTGCTCGGTCAGCCCGCCATCGATCAGCGTGATGGGGCCCTGCCCGTTCCAGGTGAATACCGTGGCGATGACCGAGACCTTGATGGTCGAGAACGCGGTGCCCAGATTGCCCAGCCTGAAGGCGTAGAGCACGATAACGGGCAGCACCAGGAACAGCAGCGGATAGCCATTCTGCGCAAATACCGCGACCGTCGCGCCCGTGCCCAGCGTCGTCAGCAGCAGCCAGTCGCGCCGCTCCTGAACATCGGGCCAGCGCGGGCGGGACAGGCTGTCGGCGATGACCAGCAGGCAGGGGGTCAGGATCACGATGCCCAGCGCATCGGTCAGCCACCATTTCAGGAACCCGGCCACAGGCGCGGCGCCGTCTGCAAAAAGTGCCGCAGTCGCGACCAGTGCGCTGGCGAGCGGTGCCAGCGTTCCCGCCAACAGGGCGACCATGATCAGTGCGCGGATGTCGCGCATATCCGCAGTCGGCCCGCAAAGGCGGCGCACCAGCGTCACCGCCAGGAATATCTCGATCGAATTGGCACTCGACAGCGCCAGCGCCTTTGCCAGCGTGTCGCCCACTGCCAGGTTGGCCGCGATGCTCCCGGCAAACAGGCAGGCATAGAGCATCGGCTCCAGCGACCTTTTCCGGCGCAGGAGGTATGCGATGGCGAAAGCGTTGGGCACCCAGACCGCCGCGATCCGCCCGCTGCCGCGCGATGTCTCGATACTGGCATAGGCGAGGCAGCCGAATAGGACGCCCCATGCCAGCGCGGTCAGCGCTGCGCGTATATTGGACGGTCGGTCCGCTCTTTTTTTGGTCCAGCCCCTGTCTTGCACCCGGTTTTCCTGCATATTTCGCCCCTTCGCGGTAATTGTAGAGAGCGAAGAGGGTTTGCGGGCGGCACGGCCATCGGTTTAGGGTCCCAAGACAGATTGGCGCCCATCGACGAGGGGATTTGCGACAATGGCCGAGGGCGAGAATTTCATCAGCAGGAAACGGCGGCCGCGCGTCCCCGTGCTGATCGCCATCGCCCTTCTGCATGTCGCCATTTTCTATGGCCTCATACGTGCGCTGGCGCCCGATTTCACGGCCGGGGTGGAGCAGTCGGTGACCGAGGCCTTCACCGTGACAATCACCGCGCCGCCCGAGGAAGAGCCTCCCCCGCCGCCGGAACCCCGGCCCGAACCGGATGAAGGCGCGCAGGGCGATCCGGGGCGCGAGGCTGTGCCGCGCGACACCGCCACACCCACTCCGCGTATCCGCGTGCGCGAGGATCCGCCTGCACCGCGCGCCACCTCCACCGGCAGCGCGGTAAACAGCGGGGCGGCAGACAGCGGTTCGGGCACGGGTGCAGGAGGCTCAGGCGATGGCACGGGCAGCGGCCGAGGCGGCGAAGGGCAGGGCGGCCCCCCGGTCCAGGTGGCTCCGCCCCGCCTGGTGGAAAGCATTTCCGATTCCTCGCTGTTTCCCATTCCCCCCGGCGGCCGGGAAGCGCGGGTGGGCAGGCGGGCCGTCGCCATCCTCAACGTATCGGCCGAAGGCCAGGTGACCGGGTGCCGCATCCGGGAATCGAGCGGCTTCCCGGAAACGGATGCGGCCCTGTGCCGGCTGGCCCCGCAATATATCCGCTTCGAACCGGCGCGAGACCAGAACGGCGAGCCGATGGCCTCTGTCTTCGGTTACCAGCAGAGGTTCTTCAATTGATGCCGGCGTTTTGCAGCCGGTGACGGAATATCAGGAAACGGCTGGTAGGCATCGCATCATGAGCGAACTGATCCATCCCGTGATCCTGTGCGGAGGCGGCGGAACGCGCCTGTGGCCGATGAGCCGGCCGGCGCGTGCCAAGCCGTTCCTGCCGCTGCTTGGCGAGCGAACGCTGTTCCAGCAGGCGCTGGACCGGGTGTCCGGTGGAGGCATCTTCGCAGGGCCGACCGTGGTCGCCGGGGAAGCGCATGTCGGCCATATCCGCGAACAGGGCGGCGATGCCCTGTCCCTGATCGTCGAACCGTGCGGCCGAAACACCGCGCCTGCCATTGCCCTGGCCGCAGCCCGGCTCCCCGTTGATGCGGTGATGCTCGTCTGCCCGAGCGACCATCACATCGGCGACGTGCCTGCCTTCGTTACCGGAGCGCAGGCTGCGGCGCATCTCGCGAAGTCCGGATGCCTCGTGGCCTTCGGTATCGCGCCGGACCGCCCCGAAACGGGCTACGGATACCTCCAGCGGGGCGAGCCCATGGAGGGCGGCTTCGTGCTGGACCGCTTCGTGGAGAAGCCGGACCGTGCGCGGGCCGAGCAGTTCCTCGCCGATGGCCGCTTTAGCTGGAATGGCGGAATTTTCGCGTTCACGGCCGGGCGCTTCATGGAGGAATTGTCGCGCCATCGGCCCGACATGGCCGTGGCGGTGCGGCAGGCGGTTGCCGCTGGCGCATCGGACGGCGCGACGTTCCGCCCGGATGCCGGACCGTTCGAGGGGATCGCCGGAGAATCGGTCGATTATGCCGTGATGGAAAACACGGACAGGGCCGCCATGGTGCCGGTGTCGATGGGATGGTCGGATATCGGAAACTGGCAGGCCCTGCACGAAGCGCGGGCGGCAGGCGGTGCGGATGCGCAGGGCAATGTTGCAGACCCGCGGCACGAACTTGCCTTTTGCTCCAACGTGATGGCCTTCAGCGACGGGCCCCGCATCTCGGTCGTCGGACTGGACGGAGTGATTGTGGTCGTCGACGGCGACGAGGTGCTGGTGACCAGCGCCGACGGGGCACAGGCTGTCGGCCAGCTGGCCGGAGCGAAGGGAAAATGAGTGCCCGCCTGAAAACGCGCACGGTCGAGAAGGTGTGGGGACGGCGCGAATTGCCGGACCCCTTTTCCAACCCCTCCGGCAACCCGATCGGCGAAATCTGGTTCGAGCCTCCGCCCGAACTGGAGCAGTTGCTGGTCAAGTATCTCTTCACCAACGAGAAACTCTCGGTCCAGTGCCACCCCGGGGACGGCAACGCACCGCCGGGCGAGCGGGGGAAGGAAGAGTGCTGGTACGTACTGGATGCACAGCTGGGCGCGAAACTGGCCATCGGGCTGCAGCAGGAGGTTTCGGAAGGCCATTTGCGAGCCGCCGCGCTCGACGGATCGATCGAGAGCCTGCTGGCATGGCACGAGGTTGCGGCGGGCGATTTCTTCTACCTGCCGGCAGGAACGATCCACGCCATCGGGCCGGGACTGTCGCTGATCGAAGTGCAGCAGAACAGCGACATAACCTACCGCCTGTACGATTACGGCCGCCCGCGCGAGCTGCATCTCGATGCCGCGCTGGAAGTCGCCATCCGCGCACCCTACGATGCGGGGCTGTCTCGCAAATTGCCGGAAACGGGCGATGCCGTGCTGGTAGAAGGCCCGCATTTCCGGCTCGAGCGGATTTGCGGTGCGCCCGGTACCGAGCAATGCGAGCGCCTGGCCGCGCGCGCCCTTATCATCCCGCTTTCGGGGGAATACGCGGTCGGTGAAGAGCCGGTTCTCGCCGGGGCGTGCGCGTGGACGCCGGGAATGGACAGGGTGGCCTGGCCGGATGACGGCGTCGCCCTGGTTGCGGCGCCCCTGGACTGACGCTCAAGGTCGATAATCGGCGAGAGCCTTCTCCAGTTCGTCCTTGCCGTAAGGCTTCTGCAGCACGCCGCTGGCGCCGGTTTCCCCGTATCGGTCGGCCATCTCGCCATAACCGGTGGCGAGGACGAAAGGCACGCCCGATGCCGCCAGCTTTTCGGCCACGGGTTCGCTGGTCGTTTCGCCCAGGTTGAAGTCGAGAATGGCCCAGTCGGGCTTTTTCTCGTCCAGCATTGCCAGGGCCTGGTCGACGGACGACGCAACGCGGACCTTGGCGACGCCGAGGTCGCCCAGCAGGCCTTCCACGTCGAGCGCGATGATCAGGCTGTCTTCCACCAGCAGCACGTCGCCCGGAGTATCCTGTGAAGCCTCCTGGACGACGCTGCCCGGCTCGACCGTAGGTGCAGCGCCCGTGCGGTCCGGTGCATCATCCGGCACTTCGCGCAGGTGGGTCGCAGGGATGACGAACCGCGCGACCACGCCTGCGGGGTCGTAGGTGATGTCCGCTTCGCCATTCAGCTCGTGCGGGATGGAGCGGTGGATGATCGTGCTGCCGAACCCCTGTCTCTTGGGTTCCCTGACTTCCGGTCCGCCCGCCTCGCGCCATTCGATTTCGAGGCCGGCGGCTGCATTGCGCGTCAGGGTGACGGTCAGCGTTCCGGTCCCGTCCGACAGGCTGCCATATTTCGCCGAATTGGTCGTCATCTCGTGGATGACCAGCGCAATGACGGTGTAGGCCTCGGGCGTGACATACATGTCCTCCCCGACGACGGAGAAACGCGACCGCTTCGCACCGAGATAGGCTTCCGCCTCGTTCTCGATCAGGCCGGTCAGCGATGCCGGGGACCAGTTTTCGCGGGTGATGTTGTCATGGGCCGATGCCAGCGCGCCGATCCGCCCGCCGATCAGTTCGGCCAGTTCCTTGCCGTCGCGCGTCTCGCGGCTCGACTGGTTCACGAGTCCGCGAATGAGGTTCAGGATGTTGCGGACGCGGTGGTTCAGCTCCGCAATCAGCAATTCGTGCTTTTCCTGCGCCTTCTTGCGTTCGACCGCGACCTCGTCGGTCATTTTGAGCACGACTTCGAGCAGGGCGACGCGCAGCGATTCCGCCAGCCGGATTTCCGAATCGGAGAAATCCGCACTGCGATTGGCAACCGTTTCCTGCCACGCGGCAAAGCTCTTGCGCGGGCTGATGCGAAGGCCCTTCTCTTCCTCGATCAGGACCTTTTCGGGATTGCCCGCCCAGGTCACGACCTGCGGCAGGGGGCGCCGCCAGAGGATGAAGTAATCGCGCGGCGTGCGCGAAATGGGCAGCATCAATGCGCCGGCGGCCTTGCGGGCGAATCCGGCCGCTTCGGGCAACGTGCCGGACAGGTTCTCGCTCACCACCACGCGGCCGCCATTGCTGGCATTGAGCGCGGGCAGGATTGCGCGAAACTCTTCCTCGTTCGGGCCATAGCCTTCCAGCCGGTATTCGCCGTCCACGAAATAGGCTATGCCGTCATGCGGGATGGCCTTGTTGATCGGCTGCCGCAGGGCGAACAGCTGTTCGCTCAGATTGCCGCCATCGGCGACGCTGCGCAGCAGGCGCTGGCGCAAATCGTCACCCAGCGTCTGGACCCCGCGCGCCTCGGCATTGAGCAGCCGCTCGACCGATAGCGAGAACAGTTCGGAAAATAGTTCCGCCATCGTACGCTGGTCGAAACCCGGCAGGCGCGGCGTCATGTGGTGGCACGAGAACATGCCCCACAGTTGCCCGTCGATCACCAGTGAGATCGTGAGCGAAGCGCGGACGTTCATGTTGCGCATGTATTCGACATGCATTTTCGAATGCGCGCGCAGCACGCTCATCGACAGGTCCAGCACGGCTCCGTCGACCGACCGTTCGGGCAGGACGGGAACCTCTTCCGCTTCCATGTCGGCGATGACGCGGAACCGGTTGCGCACCATCAGGGCGCGGGCCTGCTGCGGAATGTCGGAGGTGGGGTATCGCAGCCCGAGGAACGAATCGACCTGGGAATGCCGCTCCTCCGCGACCACTTCGCCGCTGCCGTCGGGATGGAAGCGGTAGAGCATGACGCGGTCATAGCCGAGGATGTCGCGCACCTGGCGCGTGCCTTCCTCCAGCAGGTCCTGCAATTTCGCCTTCTTCTCGAAGCGGGAAAGCAGCGGGCGCAGGGATGACGGGCCGGAAACGTCGTTATCGGAATGCGGTTCGAACTCGACGACGATGGTGGATGCGCTGTCATGCACCGCGACATCGAACAGCTTTCCATTGCCCGTCAGGTCGACACCGAAAATCCGCTCCACGATATCGCCCGAAATCGAGGCGGACATTGTGCGCAGCCGGGCGAAGACCTCTTCTGTCATGACCTGTCGAAGCGGTGTGCCGAGAGCGACCGGGCCATCCTTGCCCAGCATTTCACCGGCATTCGCGCTCGCATTGCTGACGGTCCAGTCATCGGCAAAGGCCAGCAGGGCGCCGAAGGGCTGGATGCAGCCGATGAGGTGAATGGGCTCGCGGTCGCAATTGGTCAGGTCGACCTTTGGATAGCGCTGGATCATGCCGCCATCTCACGGATGCGCGCAGGCAGCATCGTCTCGCACACGGCGCGGAAGTGCCCGAAACACGCCACCGCGCCTGCTATCGCGGCAGTCGCGTCCGCAGGATCCGGGCAAGGCACTTCGATGGCGCGTCGCAATTCGGCAAAATAGGCGATCATGTCGGGCGAGGACAGGAACCGGACTGCAGCTGGCAGAGCCTCGCGCTTGCCGAGGTCGGCGAGCATGGCCCGGTTGCCGAGCGACGATCCGGCCAGGACCCATGCCGCGCCCAGCGGGTCGGCACCGGCAGGAGGATGGAACGCAAGCCCGGCGTCATCTTGTGTATCGGCAGGCGCTTGCATCAGTTCGCCAAGGTCGGCCGCGATGAGCGGGGACATGGCAGGCGGTGCCGGAATCGACATTTGGCTTGTCGCCAGCCAGCCTTCGACCGGGCGGCGCGCTCCGTACTGGACCTGGAGAAACGTGCGGTACTGAGCGGGATCGGCCAGGTCGAGAGCGCCCAGCATGGCATCGAGCAGGTCATGCTCCGCCCGCGTCGCGGCTTTCAGGCGCGAACGAAGCGTCGGAACTCGTCTGTCTATGCTTACGTCGAATCTCCACCAATACGCGACATGGTCACGCACCCTTCGACCCTTGGCCGGGCCTCCAGGGACTCCAATGGCGAAAGGTCGGTCCTGCCGCAAGCCCCGAGGTGCCGCCAACCATACCCGGCACACGAAACTAAGGTTTTGTGATGCCTAACAAATGTTAGACGGGGCCGAGAAGCTTCTGGCCCTTCTGCTGCAGAGCGCCCTTCACGATCGGTTCGAAGAAAGACAGGGCAGCCGGCAGCGTCAGGTCCACCACCACGCGGGCATCCTCGATTTCCACGAAACCGGCCACGGTCTGCCCCATCGCGCCGACCGACAGGGTCATCCGGTCCTCGCTGGGCCAGCCTGTCTCGACCTCGGCCATGCCGCCCGGGATATGGTCGGCCAGTTCATGACTGCGTTCGCGCAGGCGGCGGCGGACTTCTTCCTTGGGCAGGGAATGGGGGATCGGAACGCGCATGGTCTCAGCCTTCCTTTGCCGGGTCCGCAGCGACGGGATCGGCAGGATCGCCGTATTTGTAGTCGAGATAGCGGTGTTTCACGGCAAGGTCGTCCAGCGAGCCTTCGGCCAGTTGCCGTGTCACGTGGTCGATTTCCTTGCTGATCTTGCCCAGCCCTTCGGTCAGCTGGCGGTCCGGCGTGGCCCCGGCCCTTTCTTCGCGCCGCAGGTGGTCGGGAATGCCGCGATAGCTGTCGATCATGTCGGGCAGCGTCTCTCCCACCAATTGCCGCACCTCGCGCGTGGCGGGATGGTCGGCCGGAACCCGTTCCAGCTGCATGCCCAGCGCGTCGAGCTGCACGCCCATATCGGCCACGATCTTCGCGGCCGGAGGGGGCAGGGCGGGGCGCTGGCTTTCCAGCCACAGCTCGGTCCTGCCGACCAGCTGGCGCGCATCGCCCTTGGCCGCAGATGCGCTGATGTCAGCCCGGCCCGGGACCTTTACCTTGGGGAAGCTGGAGAAGACGGCGATGGCGATGACGGTGGCGAGCAGCACGCTCATCACGCCGATAAAGCCGATACCGTTCAGGATCGCGCCCGCTATGCCGCCCGCGACCCAGATGGCGAAGACCGCAATCAGCACGTTGCGGATGCGCTTCACCCAGTTCGCGCGCTTTATCCGGCGCGATCCCTGGCCAATGGATTCACGCCTGTGCCGGCCGCCCGAACGATTGTCGTCGCGCACGATGCTGGCTTCCTGGATCAGCCGGTCGGAATTGCGGGTGAGGTCGTTCATCCTCCCGCGCTCAGCCTTCGATGCTCAGCAGGTCGCTGGTGGCCACCTGCCGCGATGCCTGCGCCTGCCCTTCGGCCCGGGCGATGTAGCCTTTCGACCGCTCGACCTCGTCCGACAGGGTGTCGACCGTCTGCTTCATGCTGTCGAGCGCGCGCAGCTTGAACGAATCGACCTCGTCCATCGTGTCGTAGATGTTCTGGAAGGCGCGCTGCAGCGTCTCCAGCGGAATGGTGCTGCTGGCGGCCTGTTCGTGGATCTTGCCGGTCTGGTCGCGCAGCAGGGTGGACGTGCTGTCGATAATGCCCGCCGTCGTATCGTTGAGCGCGGTGATCTGGCCCAGGACCAGCTTCTGGTTGGTCATCGCCTCGGCCACCGTCACGGCCGTGCGCAGCGCGCCGACAGTGGTGGTGCTGGCGCGGTCGACGCCCTTCACCAGCTCGACATTGTTCTTCTTCACCAGGTCCAGCGCCAGATAGCCCTGAACGCTGACCGCCATCTGGGTCAGGAGATCCTGCGTGCGCTGGCGGACGTAGAACAGCGCGGTCTCGCGCACGGCCTTGGCCTTGGCCGGGTCGACCGCGTCGAGTTCGCTCGCCTTTTCCTCCAGCCGGGTATCCAGCGTCCTGGAGATGTGGATCATCTGTTCGAGGTTGCCCATCGCCTCCCACAGCTTCTTGCGCTCAACATCGATGGCGGCATTGTCCATCAGCAGCTCGTCCTTGCCGCTGGCGAGGTTTTCCAGGATGGACTGGATATGCGTCTGCGCGCTCTGGTAGCTGCGGAAATAGCCGTTGAGCTTGTTGCCGAAGGGGATGATGCCCAGCAGCTTGCGCCCCTTGCTCAGCTTACCCTTCTTGCCGGGATCGAGCTGTTCCACCACGCTGCGCAGTTCGGCAAGGTCGGCGCCAACGCCGTTATCCTTGTCCATCGCGCGCACGGGGCGGTCGAGAAAGCGGTTGGAATGCGAGGCCGCCGCCATGATTTCCTTGCGGCCCATATTGGTCAGCTGGTCGACCTTCTCCCCGAATTCGGGGGAATTGGCATCGGCCGAGACGAGGTCCGCGACGAAGCCTTCGACCTTCTGCGCCAGCTTGTCCTTCACCTCTTCCGACACGGGAACCAGGCCGGCGGCCTTTTCCGGCGCGATGTCGGGCACGGGGTCGGGCGGTGTCAGGTCGAATGCGGGCTTCGTCTGGGTTGTCGTCTCGTTCGTCGCCATATGCGCGTCTGTCCAGCCTCCTCGTCACCGCCCGGGGATGGGCCGTGCATACAACTGTATTAAGGGGCTAAGACACGCTTTTCAAGCAGCCAGCTCGTAAGGTTCGATCTCGCCCGAGAGGTAGAGGCGCTTGGCCTTCGCGCGGCTCAGCTTGCCGGACGAGGTGCGGGGCAGGGTGCGCGGCGGCACCAGTTCCACGACGCAGTTCATGCCGGTGACCGCCTGCACCTTCTCGCGGATGGTATTGCGCAGGCGAACGCGCTCTTCCTCTTCCGAAACGCGGCAGTGGACCAGCACGGCAGGCGCTTCCTCGCCGCCTTCGTCTTCGATGCTGAAGGCCGCGATGTCGCCGTGGTTGAAACCGGGCAGCTGCTCCACCGCCCATTCGATATCCTGCGGCCAGTGGTTCTTGCCGTTGATGATGATCATGTCCTTGGCGCGGCCCACGATATAGAGATAGCCGTCCGCCATGTAGCCCATGTCGCCGGTGTCCAGCCATCCGTCGACCAGCGCTTCGGCGGTGGCTTCGGGATTGCGGAAATAGGAGTGCATAATGCTGGGCCCGGCGCACCAGACCGTGCCGATCTGGTGATCGCCGCGGACATTGCCGCGTTCGTCCCTGATCTCGACCTTCATGTCGGGCATCGGCTTGCCGCAATTGACGATCGCGCGGTAGCGGGCCGGGCGGTCGAGATTGCGCGGACTGCCCGACAGGCGCTCCTCCTCCACCAGTTCCACGCGGATACCTTCGCCCGGCGGCATGACGGTGACGCCAAGCGTCGCCTCGGCCAGCCCGTAGCTCGGCGTGAAGGCGCTGGCCCGGAAGCCGGCATCAGCAAAGGCGTTGATGAAATGCTGCATCACGTCGGGGCGGATCATGTCCGCGCCGTTGCCCGCCGTGCGCCAGCGCGACAGGTCGAACCGTTCGGCCACATTGCTCTGGCTGGAAATGCGGCGCGCGCAGATGTCGTAGCCGAAGGTCGGCGAATAGCTGAGCGTCGTGCCCTGATTGCGGCTGATCAGGTCCAGCCAGGCGAGCGGGCGGCGCGCGAAATGTTCGGTCTTGAGATAGTCGATCGAGACCTGGTTGGCGATGGGCGACAGGAAGCAGCCGACCAGCCCCATGTCGTGATACCACGGCAGCCAGCTGACCACGCGGTCGCCGGGGCCGACCGCCATGGATGCGGCGTGACCGTAGAGATTGTGCAGCAGCGCCTTGTGGGTGACCGCGACCCCGGTGGGAAAACGCGTCGAGCCGCTCGAATATTGCAGGTAGCAGATGTCGTCGGGGCTGGCCTGCGGCAGGTCCACCACCGGTCCGTCGCGCGTTGCCAGCGTTGCCCAGTCGATGCCTTCGCATCCCTGCGCCTGCGCGGCCGCAGCGGCCATCTCGCCGATTTCCGGCGGATAGATGAGCATTTTCGGATCGGAGCTTTGCAACTGGTTCGACAATTGCTCGACATAGGAATCGCGCCCGCCGAAAGTGGTGGGCAGGGGCAGCGGCACCGGCCATGCGCCGACATAGCTGCAGGCGCAGAACAGGGCGGCGAAATCGGGGCCGGTTTCCGCGATCAGGGCGATGCGGTCTTCCTTCTCCACCCCGCTCGCGATCAGGCGATAGGCCATGGCCAGCGCGTCCTCGCGCATTTCGGCATAGGGATAGGGGCGCACCAGCGTGCCCCGCATATCGTGGAAATTCAGCCCCTTCTCGCTCCGCGCCGCGTAATCGACGGCGTCGTTGAAGGTCGCGAAATCGGCCAGCTTGCGTGGCAGCGGGCAGTCGTTCGGCGTCGGAACGAGATCGGCGGTCGGCGTGGTGTCAGTCATGTCAGGAAAAGGCGAAACCCGTATATAGCGCGCCATCGCAGCGCATCCCCTGCGGGGTGCATACATTTCTTTTGTTGTAATCGCACCGTCACACTTTCCCATTTGATGCCGAGTGTGGCACGAATAAGGCGAAAGGGGGTCAGCCGTGCCCGGCCAGCGACCGCAGACAGACCGCAAGACGCGCCGAGAGAAGAGGCCGCCAAAGCCCCTCGACGGCGACCGGCTGGAAGAACTCGCCCTGCATTATGTCTCGCGCTACGCCACGACGAAGGCGAAACTGGTGCGCTATCTCGACCGCAAGCTCCATGCCCGCGGCTGGGACCTGGAGGCGAGCGGGGGCGAACCTGCCGATCCTGCGGAAATCGCCGAACGCTTCGCCGCGCGCGGCTATCTCGACGACGAGGCCTATGCCCGGATGCGCAAGCGCGACCTGCTGCGCCGCGGATACGGGCCCCGCCGCGTAGGCGAGGCCCTGCGCGAGGCCGGGGTGGCGGAAACCATCCGCGAGGACATGGACACGGGCGCGCCCGCGCGGGCGAAGGCCGCGATCCTGATGGCACGCAAGAAACGCATCGGCCCCTTCGCGCTGGACGAAGCCGATCCCAGGACCCGCGAGAAGCACCTTGCCGCCATGCTGCGGGCAGGCCATGGTTTTTCCGAAGCGCGCCGCGTGCTGGATGCCGGCAGCGAAGAGGAACTGGACGCATGGCTGGACGAATTGACCGAATGGGAAGAATGATCGCCGCGCGCGCCACCGGGGGCACCCGGCTGCGCCTGTCGCTGGTCCTTGCAGCGCCCGCACTGGCCCTCGCCGCCTGCTCGCCCCAGCCGGCGGCCGAAGCGACGCCCGCCGCGGCAACCCAGATGCGCCATCCCGTTTCCAACCTGCCGCTGGTGCCGGTGACGGTGACGGCGGATGGCGAGGCGCATGTCTTCACCTCGGAAGTCGCCACCACGCCGGAGGCGCAGGCGCAGGGCCTGATGTTCCGCACCGAACTGGCCGACGACGAGGCGATGCTGTTCCCGCGCAGCGACCTTGGCATCGCCAGTTTCTGGATGAAGAACACGCCCATACCGCTCGACATCATCTTCATCGGGCAGGACCGCCGCATCCTGAACATCGCGGCGATGACGACGCCCTATTCGCTCGAATCGGTTTCCGCGATCGGACCCACGGCTGCGGTGCTGGAAATTCGCGGGGGCCTGGCAGAGGAACTGGGGATCGAAGCCGGCGACCGCGTCGAATGGTGATAGGGGGCGATGCGCACCACAAGCATTTGCTTGCCTCGCCACGTGGCTAGACGCTATCGGCTGGCGCCATGAGCTTCCTTGGCAAGATTTTCACCTGGTGGGACGGTGCCACCATCGGCACCAGCCTGTTCACCGCGCGCCGCGGCGAGCATGTCGGCACCGATGCGCAGGGCAACAAGTATTACCGCGCGAAGAACAAGCGGTCCGACCTTCCCACCGGCGGGTCCTATTCCGGGCGCGAGAGGCGCTGGGTCATCTATGACGGTGCGAACGATTCCAGCCGCGTGCCTCCCGAATGGCATGGCTGGCTGCACGGATCGTTCGACGGGGTGCCCGAAAGCCACCTGCCGCCGGCAAAGATCTGGGAAACCGACTATACGCCCAACGCGACCGGCACGGCGGGCGCCTATCGCCCGCAAGGCGCTCTGGAACGCGGGGGCAAGCGTGCCCGCGCGGTCGGCGATTACGAAGCGTGGACCCCCGGCGACTGATCATGGGGATTGCCCGTCCGCTGTTCCCGGTCCTTGTTGCCGCCCTCGGCCTGGCCGCGTGTTCCGACGAGGCGCCCCAGCCGGGCGCGCTGGAAACGGAAATTCCCGACGACCTGCAGACGACCGACGCCGATCAGGATGCCATCCTGTCGGAAGACGGAACCGATGCGGGCGAGGACGTGGACGAGACGGTGGTGTCGGCAGACGTCGCGCGCGCAGCCGAGATCGGCAGCCCGATGGAAGAGCGTGTCGCGACGCTGGGCCTGCTGAACAAGCGTAACAATGTCTCGCAGGATATCGAGCTGAGCCCCGGCGAATCGCGCCGCATCGGCAATATCATCATCCGCCTGTCCGCCTGCGAGCGGACCGCACCGTGGGAATTGCCGCGCGAGACGGGCGCATTCGTCCAGGTGCTGGTGCAGAATGCCGAGAACGAGGACGAGTGGGCCCGCATCTTCTCCGGCTGGCTGTTCAAGCAGACGCCGAGCGTCAATGTCGTGGAGCACCCGGTCTACAACGTCTGGGTCAAGGACTGCGCGATGAGCTTCCCCGGCGAGGAAGAGGGATCGGCTGCCGCATCGTCCAGCAGCGATTCGTAAGCCCCCACCAGGCTTTGCCGCTGGGGAATGCGGGCGGCTGCGATTTTCTCCAGATAGTCCGCCTGCGACAGCGGGACTGCCCCCAGTGATTTCAGATGCGATGTCATGAACTGGCAGTCGAAGACCCGGCAGCCCGCGCGGCGCAGCAGGCCGACCAGCCATGCCAGCGCAACCTTCGAGGCATCGGTGGTGCGGCTGAACATGCTTTCGCCGCAGAACACGCTGTCGAAGGCAACGCCATAGACCCCGCCGACGAGCCTGCCATCCTCCCGGCATTCGATGGAGTGCGCGTGCCCCGCCTCGTGCAGGCCGGCATAGCTCAACTCGATGCGCCGGCTGATCCATGTCCCCTCGGCATCGTCGCGCGGCCCCGCGCATTCGCGCACGACATCGCGAAAGGCGGTATTGCAGGTGACCTCGAACCTGCCCCGCCGGATCGTGCGGGACAGCGAGCGGGACAGGTGGAAACCGTCCAGAGGGATAATCGCCCGCTCGCGCGGCTCGACCCAGAAAACCTCGCTGTCGTCGCGCGCATCGGCCATCGGGAAAATGCCCTGCCGGTATGCCGACAGCAGCAGGTCGGGCGGAATGATGGAGGGCAGGGGAGCGTGCACCGCCGCATGATGCCGCCACCCGGCACAGGCGGCAAGCGATCAATTCATCGGCAGGCGCGTGCATTGTCTCTTGCGAAAGGGGGCAATGCTACACTAGAGGCGAGGCCGCCCTGCAGGGGTGTAGCTCAGTTGGTAGAGCATCGGTCTCCAAAACCGAGGGCCACGGGTTCGAATCCTGTCACCCCTGCCAGGGCCGTTTTTCCGGTCCGCATCGTTTTACCGTTCGCTCCGCCCAACATGGCGCGGGCGCGATGGGCGTTGGTTCGATCGTGGGCCTGGTCGTGGGCCTAGTCGCAGTCGTGGCCGGTGCATGAAAGCCACACTCGCTGCAGTTAACTGGTCGGCCCCGCCGGCCCACCCCGTCTCGTGGGAACACTTGCGCCCACTCGTGCATTACTGTCGCCGGATGGAGGGCATTTTTTTGATGGAGGTTTCCATGTCGAGTTTGTCCTTCCGCAGCAGCCGTCCGGACAAGTGGGTCAGCCCGCGGTCCCATCAGGACGCATCGCTGCGGTATATGCAGCACGGGCCCGTGCAGCCGATGGAAGAGCCGGGCTTTTTCTCCCGCCTTTTCGGCCAGCGCTGAAGGCGGCCTGATACACGCAAGAAGGGGCCGGATGCTGCGTGCATCCGGCCCCTTCTTCGTTCGTGCCGCTGGTACGCGGGGAAGCGGTGTGGGCCCTCAGTATTCCTCGGGTTCTTCCGGCGTGTCGGCAGTGTGGGTCGGACCGGCATCCTTCTGGCCGCGCGCCAGCTTGAACACCACGCCCGACAGCAGGGCCAGTGCCAGAAGGTTGGGCAGCGCCATCGCGGCGTTGGAAATGTCGCCCAGGCGCCAGACCAGCTCGCTCGGCTGCGCGGCGCCCAGGAAGATCACGATGCACCACAGCACGCGCCAGGCTATGTGCAGCTTCTTCTCGCCGCCCCGGCTGGAACCCGGAATGCGGTCATAGATGAAGGTGATGGCGCGTTCGCCGTAATAGCTCCACGTCAGCAGGGTCGTGAAGACGAACAGGATCAGCGCGACACTGGCAATCAGCACGCCGATGGGAACGCCCAGCACGTCGAGCGGGAAGGCCGCGGCAAACGCGCCGCTGGTCATCTCGAAGCCGACGCGGTCGGACTGCCACGCATGGGCCACCGCCTCGCCGCCGCCCACGAATTCGCCGCGCACGGTCAGGATGACGAGCGCGGTCATGGTGCAGATGACCAGCGTATCGATGAACGTGCCCAGCATCGCCATGCGGCCCTGCTGTTCGGGATCGTTGGTCTGCGCCACGGCGTGGGCGATCGGGGTGGAACCCTGTCCCGCCTCGTTCGAGAACAGGCCGCGCGCCACGCCTGCCCTGATCGCGATGATCAGAGCCGCACCGACGAAACCGCCGGTCGCCGCCTGCGGGTTGAAGGCTCCGTTGAAGATCAGCGAGAACGTTTCCGGCAGGTCGCCCGCATTCAGGATCAGCGCGATGGCGGCCATGACGATGTAGGACGCGGCCATGAAGGGAATGATGCTTTCGGCGACGCGTCCGATCGACTTGATGCCGCCGATGATGACGATGAAGACCAGCACGGCGGTGATCGCGCCGCCCCAGATTTCCGGCAGGCCGAACAGTTCGTTCATCCCGTCGGCCATGGCATTGGCCTGGATGGAATTGCCGGTGACCAGCGCGCTGAACAGCGTGCCGAGGCAGAAGACGATGGCAAGCCAGGTGAATTTCGGACCAAGGCCCATCATGATGTAGGTCATCGGGCCGCCGCGATAGACGCCGTCAGAGGTCTTCTCGCGGTAGCGGATGGCGAGCGAGCCTTCCGCGAAGGCCAGCGCCATGCCGAACAGCGCCGTCACCCACATCCAGAAGATCGCGCCGGGTCCGCCCAGCGCGATGGCCGTGGCGACGCCCGCAAGGTTACCCGTGCCCACCTGTCCGGACAGCGCGGTCGAAAGCGCGGCGAAGGGAGAGATTTCGCCGTCGCCTGCACCCTTGCGGCTCTTGAACAGGCCGGCAAAGGCGCTGCCCAATTTGACGATGGGATAGAAGCGCAGGCCGACCATGATCCACAGGCCGATGCCCAGCAGGATGATCGTCATCGGCGGGAAGGGCAGGACCTCCACACCGTTCCATGTCCCCGCCCAGATGAAATCCGACACGTTGGTGACAGGTGCGACCAGTCGTTCGCCTAGCGGCAATTCGGCTGGTGTGGGTGCAGGTGCAGTCATTATCTCTTGTTCCCCCAAAGGATCCCGTTCGGCGCCCAAGGCCGCTGCCGTGCTATAGCGCGCCCGTTTCACCTGCAACGGGTTTCTGGGACGATTCCGGGCAGCCCGGCGGGCTTTCTGTCCCGCCGCGTTCACTCGGCTTGCTTTTGGGGGGCGGTCCCATTAGATGCGAGCGGGTCTTTTCCGACATCGAAAAGCTTCCCAGCCCTCCCGGACCATCGTTCGGGGCGGCGCGAGGCCCTACCCGGAAGAGACGCGAGAGTTCAACGAAGAGCGAAAGCGGCAGGACCGATGGCCGAAGACACACAGAAGGCAAGCGCCCCGGCAAAGCGCAAGACGACGCCGGGCGAATTCATCCGCCAGGTGCGGACCGAAAGCAGCAAGGTCGTGTGGCCCACCCGGCAGGAAACGGTCACGACCGCGATCTTCGTCGGGATCATGGTGGTGGTCATGTCGCTGTTCTTCCTCGGCGTCGATTCGCTGTTCGGCGCGATCGTCAGCTGGCTGCTCACGCTAGCCTGATCCCGGGGGCCTGATCCTAACGGCCTGATCCGGGGGGCGATCCGGCCGGGCTTACGCAATTCACGGGCAGGCGACCTTTCAGGCACGCAATTCCCACAAGACACATCCTCACAAGACACAACGGACTGACACACATGGCACGCTGGTACATCATCCACGCCTATTCCGGTTTCGAGAACAAGGTGCGCGAGGCGATCCTCACGGAGGCCGAACGGCTGGGCCTGTCCGACGGCGTGGAAGAGGTCGAAGTGCCGACCGAAACCGTGACCGAGGTGAAGCGCGGCAAGAAGCTGCAGGTCGAACGCAAGTTCATGCCGGGCTACGTTCTGGCAAAGCTGAACATGACCGACGATGTCTATCACCTGGTCAAGAACACGCCGAAGGTGACCGGATTCCTGGGCACCAACAACAAGCCGCAGGCCATTTCCGAGAAAGAGGCCGCACGCTATTTCGGCGGTGTCGAGGAAGCGAAGAACGCGCCCAAGAAGGACATCAGCGTCGATTACGAAATCGGCGACCAGATCAAGGTGCTCGACGGCCCCTTCGCCAGCTTCAACGGCGTTGTGGAGGAGCTCGATTTCGACAAGGCGAAGGTCAAGGTCAGCGTGTCCATCTTCGGCCGCGCGACCCCGGTCGAACTCGACTTCGAACAGGTCGAACTGGTCAAGTAATCAGGGCCGCTGCGCTCCAGGGAACCGCCCGGCGGGCACGTATGGTTCGCCCTAGCGGACGCAGGCGGTTTCTTCCTCGCTCTTGATCCGGGTGGCGATGGTGTTGGTGCGCAAGGTGACGCCGCGCGCCTCGCATCGCTTGAGCTGGAAGCGCACGCGGCGTTCCCCGAAATCGAGCGATACGCGGCGGAACTGTTCCATCAGGTCCGTGCCCAGCAGCAGCGACGGCTTGTCGGCGATACCGAATACCTCGAACGGAGGGATGTCGGCAAAGACGATGGGAACCTTCGTCAGGGTGATGGGGCCGATCTTCAGCTTGTTCACGATGGCGAATTCGACTTCGATCGCCTTGCCCGTCACGCCGTAGACGGTGGCGGTCCGCAGGTCGCGCGGGCGGCGTGCCTTCAGTTTTTCGCGCAGCAGCGAATTGCCGATCGTGACCTCGGTCCCGGTATCGACCACGGCGTCGACCGCTTCGCGGCCCGCCTTCACCTCGGTCAGGATCAACTGTCCGCGCTGCATTCGCGCGGTGACGACGATGATGCCGTCGCGGTCGACAAAGCCTGCGCGTCCGGCCCCGTCATCCACCGTGATGATGCGTTTCTCGAAATCCAGCATCAGGCGCTGTTCGACCAGCGCGTCCAGCCCGATCATCCCGTCCCCGCCCAAATCCTTTTCCTCCAGCACGGGCAATTCCAGGTCGGTCGTGACGGTCGGCCCCAGCCGCAGCTCGTCCACCAGCACGCGGTCCACCACCTTGCTTTCCGTGACGGCGTGCAGGAGCACCGGCGTGCCGTCCTCGAGTGCCAGTTCGCCTGCCAGTTTCCTGCCGATGACGGAGGTGTCGGCGCCGCTGTCGACGACGAAGCGATAGGGTCCCTTGCCGTTCACATGGGTGACCACGGTCATGCGGCTGCGCAGCTTGCGCGCCTCGATGTCCTCGCCGCCGATTTCCAGTGCCTCGTCGATCAGGGCCGGGGTGGGCGGCTGCAGGCGCTCCGATGTCGCGGCCGGGGCGTCTTGCGCGAGCGCAACGGCTGGCAGCAGCGCGGCGAGAAGGCCGGAAAGGGGACGGAAAATCGGCATGGCGGAACGGGTATCATGCGGGGCATGAACCGGAAATGGCCCGGAATGGCAGCCCACTCTCCCTCGGCGCATCATGAGAAAATGCTGTCCTACACGCGCTTTACCGCTCATGGGGTTCGGCAGGAGATGAGGGTGTTTTCGCGTCGCCACCCGAGGATGTGTCAACTTCGTAATCGTGGATTTCCGGCTTGTTTTCAATGGGTTGTAAGGCTTGGGCGGGATCGGGCCGTGTCAACATTGTCAACTTCGCCGAGGGTGGGGGTCGGCCATGGCGGAATCGGTTGATTTTCGTGGCCCCGCCGACTATCTGGCGCGCTTCCACGGCACAGCTTTGGAAAACCGCTGCGGGAGGTGTGTTCGTGGATGCACCGCCTGACCGCTTACCATGAGCCTGCAGCCGCCGTGCGGCAGGCAACAGTGAGAAAAGGAGGCCATCATGGCCAAGAAGATCGAAGGTTACATCAACCTTCAGGTGCCCGCCGGCGCCGCAAACCCGTCCCCGCCGATCGGCCCTGCGCTGGGTCAGCGCGGCGTCAACATCATGGAATTCTGCAAGGCGTTCAACGCCGCCACGCAGGACCTCGAGAAGAACGCCCCGATCCCGACCAAGATCACGGTTTATGCCGATCGCAGCTTCTCGTTCGAGACGAAGACGCCGCCGGCCAGCTACATGATCAAGAAGGCGATGAAGATCAAATCGGGTTCGAAGGAGCCGGGCAAGGACATCATCGGTTCGATCAAGACGAGCCAGCTTACCGAAATCGCAGAGGCCAAGATGAAGGACCTCAACGCAAACGACATCGAACAGGCGACGAAGATCATCGCCGGTAGCGCCCGTTCCATGGGCCTCGAAGTGGTGGAGGGCTGATCATGGCGACACTGACCAAGGCACAGAAGGCGCGGGCCGAGAAGCTCGACCCGGAAGCCGTTTACAGCTTCGATGACGCGCTGGCCCTGCTGCGCGAATACGGTTCCAAGAAGTTCGACGAAACCGTCGAGATCGCGATGAACCTGGGCGTCGACCCGCGCCATGCCGACCAGATGGTTCGAGGCATGGTCGCCCTGCCGAGCGGCACGGGCAAGGACGTGAAGGTCGCTGTCTTCGCCAAGGGCGACAACGCAGACAAGGCGCTGGCTGCCGGTGCCGACAAGGTCGGTGCGGAAGACCTGATGGAAGACATGCAGGCAGGCAATCTCGACTACGACCGCGTGATCGCCACCCCCGACATGATGGGTGTCGTCGGCCGCCTCGGTAAGGTGCTGGGTCCCAAGGGCCTGATGCCGAACCCGAAGCTGGGCACCGTGACCCCGAACGTGGAACAGGCCGTGAAGGACGCCAAGGGAGGCCAGGTCGAATTCCGCGTGGAGAAGCAGGGCATCGTGCACTCGGGCATCGGCAAGCTGTCCTTCAAGGATGCCGACCTGAAGACGAATTTTGACGCCTTCACCAGCGCGATCGTCAAGGCGAAGCCCTCGGGCGCGAAGGGCAAGTATCTTCGCAAGCTGTCGATCACCTCGACCATGGGTCCGGGCCTGAAGATCGACACCAGCAGCATCGAAGGCGACTGATACTTTCAGGCTGTCCTACAGGACTGCACATGGATTACGGGGCCGGGGGAGCAATCCTCCGGCCCCTTTTCCATGGGCCCTGCGGCAGGCGGGACGGGCGTGGGCGGAAAGATTGCCTCTCCCGGGCGTTGAAGGGGAAAGCAATCGAAAGGAAAATACCATGGGCGCCCTCTGGACAGCCGTCACCATCATCGGACCGATCCTGCTGATCGGCATCATCGTCTTCGCCTGGAAAAACAACCGCGATGCCTCGCGCGATTCGATCGCAAAGGCCGATCGCGGCGCTCAGAAGCTGCAGGACGAGATCGAGCGGGACCAGACGACTGTGTGAACGGAAGTTTGATTTGGAGGGGCGGGCCTAACCGGTCTGTCCTTCATCCTCGGCGGCGGTTTTCCGTGTGCCTAATTGCCGGGCATAGAGCCACCCGATGCCGAGCAGGCTGAAGCCCAGCGCCATGAAGCTGGCAATCCTCAGCAGGCCCTCCAGCGCAGCGGCATCGACCAGGAACACCTTCGCCACGGCCAGCACCATCAGGACCAGCGAACCGATGCGCCAGCTCTGTTCGTCGCGCATCCGCCCCAGGAGCAGGAATGCAATGGCGAGGACGATGCCCAGCAACGAACGCATCAGGTCCTCGGTCTGACCGAGGGGCTGCGAGGTCAGCACCGACCCGGCGAACATCTGTCGCAGCAGCGCGAGGGCGACGGCAACGACGATGGTCATTGCTACTGCATCGAGTGCCTGCCGCAGTCGGACTTGGGCTCTGCCGACAAGTGCACGCCGGATGATCCAGGTCGCAGCCAGGCCGACAGTGCCTGCGGCGAGGGCAAGGTTGGCGATCGGAACGGGGCCGACAGCCTGCGCTGTCAGAAGCGGGTTGTGCACTCCGCCTGTGAACCACGTGAAGTGCGCAAGCGACAACGCCGCCACAGCGGTCCCGAGCATGGGATGCGCGCCGATCCGCGGCAGTGGGCGCGACAGGGCCATCGCGGTGCCCAGCAAAATCGCCTGCCAGAGCGTGCGCTCCGCCAGTGCCTGCTCCACGAACGCGGTCCGTGTCTCGATGTTGAAGAGCTGCTTGAACGCGATGTGCAGCACGACGAGCAGCGTAGCGGCTGCCACGTATTCCGGGAGATTGGCCGGAATCGAGGAAGGCAGTTTCAAGCCCCTTTTCAGTGCCAGCGCTGCAACGGCGAAGGGCAGGATTTTCAGCAGTCCGGTCCGCCAGTCGGGCCAGTCGAATGCCAGCGGTGCAAGGCCGGCGGCGGCATCCATGCCGGTCGCAAGCCATTCCGCCACCGGGCCGAGTGCCCAGAGCGCGCAGATCGCGACCAGCACCGCACGGCCTGCAAAGCTTTCGAAACGAGCGGCTGAAAGTCCCGCTGCGGCTACAGCGACGGCCCAAGGCAGCACGCTGTCCGGCATGATTTGCGCGATCAGCCCATACCCTGCCGCTGCAGCAATGCCTTGCGCGGTACGTGCGATAGGCTGCCGCGCACGCCACGCCCACAGGGCTAGCGCGGCAAAAACGGAACCCCAGCGGAGCATGGCCCGCAGGTCGACACCGTCGTCGTTCCCCGCACCGAGGCGAAGGACCTCGCTTTCGGTTCCGTTCGACACGAGCAGGACGATGACGGCCAGGGTTGCGAAGCCCGCAGCAAGAATACCGGATGGCCTGTCTGTCCGGCGATGTGTCACCGCGACCGTACCGGCCAGCGCCAGGGCAGCGAAGAGGGGCGAAACCCATGACGGGGTGACCAGCAAGGCCCCGCCGAACAGCAACAGGATGGCAGATGCAGAGAGGCTCGCGAACCACACGGTCCGGCTCTCATCGGCTCGGATCAGCCAGGTCCCGGCAGCAGGTATGGCCGCCAGCGCAAAGCACCAGATCGCGGGCAATGGCTCGACGATATCCTCGGCAGGCTGGCCGGTGACTGCATAAATACCGGCGGCCAGCGCAATGGGGCCTGCGGCAACCTGCCCGAAATCGGCGAAATCGGCGCGTTGCCGAGCGATATGGACCAGCGGGATCACCATGAAGATCGCGGCAATGAATGCAGCGATTACATGGAAGATCGGGGTAATCGGCAGACCATACTGGGTAAGCAAGCCGACCGCGATCACCATGGCGACGGCGCTGGCCTCTCGCAATTCGCGCCGCGTCCATGCCAGCGCCGCCAGCGCTGCACCCATGAGCAGGTAAAGTCCCCACGCCAGCGCTCCGTCACCCGCCCGGTCGACCAGGATGGCAAGTTGCAGGCTGGCGAGAAAGGCGGAGGCGAGACGGACAGGGCGCACGAATGACCCGCCCGCCATCAGCGCGGGCAGGACCGCGCCGAGCGTGACGAGATAGAAACCGAGGGCCAACACCGCTGCGGTCCCGAAATCTTCCGCCAAGAGCAACAGCAGGCCCCAGCCCAGCCCTGCGACCAGGGCCGCCATCGACAGCCACGGACGGCCCTGGCGGTTGCCAGCCTGCGACAGGCCCGCGGTCACGAGGCCGAGATAGATTGTCAGGAGCGGCAGGTTCGCCTCTTCCCCGCCGACCAGCAGCGGCGCCGCAAACCCGCCGACCAGTCCGAGGATCGCGCATGGCAGGCCAAAGCGGAAGGACAGGGCAATCGCGCCCGCCGTCACCGCTGCCAGACCGATAAAGGCGAATGTCTGCCCGATCAGACCATATTGCGTCCCGGCGAGGTAAAACCCGGCATAAAGCGTCGCCAGACCTGCCCCGGCAAGCGCCTGACGTATCCGGGGATCCCCGATGAGGTCTGGCTTTCGATAGGAAAACTCCGCCCCTGCAAGCAGGCCGAGCCCGAAGACGAAAGCCATAGCGACGCGCACCGACGGCGTGACCAGTCCGGCTTCGATGGAATATCGCACGAGCAGGATGCCCGCGATGGCCAGGGTGATGCCGCCAACCCAGATCGGCAGCTTGCGACCGAAAATGTCCTCTATGTCGAAGCGGGGCTTTCGAGCCGGTTCGACCTCTTTTTCAGCCTCGGTCGCATCGCCGAAGAAAGCGCCGTCCTGCGCGTGCTCTGGAGACGCAGGAACGCTGCCGGGCAGGGATGCCGGCACTTCATCCGTGTCGGAAACAGGCTCTGGCTGCGAGCCCGGGGCTTCCGGTTCGGTCGGCCGCTCCAGAGGTTCGGAGCGAATGGCGGCGGCCGGCTGTTCACTGCTGACAATAGTAACGGAGGGCGGTGCACTCGCGGCATCCGACTGGTCGCGGACCAGTAGCCCGTCTTCCAGCAGTTCCATGCGGCGCTTGAGCTCGCGGACCTGGTTCATGAGCCAGCCGACCGCGCCCACAAGGGCGAGTATGATCAGAACTTCCACACGGCCCCCTTCGCCACTGTCGAACCACTAGGGGGTGCAGGCGGGCAGGAAGTCAAGCCGCCTCGCGGCGGGGTCAGATACCGCCCGGCGTGAAATCGAGCCCGGCAGTGCCCAGCGCATCGCAAAGCGTATGGACGCAGCTCGACAGTTCTTCGGCATCGACGGACCGGATCACGAAATTGGCCCCTACCTTGCCTTCGCGGAAGAAGGGGTAGCTGCCGATCTGGCATTGTTCGTGCGCAGCTTCCGTCTCGCGCAGGATATCGGCGACTTCGCTTTCGGAGGTCCAGCAGCCGATCGTCTCGCTTTTCAGCGGCATTCCGCCTTCCAGCGTTCCGGTGAGCGCATCGAGCATTCCAGCCGTGATGTGCGGCACGCCCGCCATCAGAAAGACGTTGCCAATCCGGATGCCGGGCGCCCCGGACATACGGTTCGGAATAAGGTCCGCCCCGTCGGGCACGCGTGCCATGCGCAGCCGGGCTTCTGTCAGTCCGCCCGGCTTGTCGGCATAATAGCGTTCCAGCAAAGCGCGGGCATCGGGATGGATGACGACGCCTGTGCCCAGCGCGCGGGCCACTGCATCGACGGTGATATCGTCGTGGGTCGGCCCGATACCCCCCGTGGTGAAAAGATAGTCGTTCGCCTCGCGCAGGGCGTTCACCGCTTCGACGATACGGTCCTCCACGTCGGGGACGACGCGGACTTCGGCCAGCCTGATGCCCTGCATCTGCAGCCAGCTCGCGACCTGCGCGATGTTCTTGTCATGCGTGCGGCCCGACAGGATTTCGTCGCCGATCACGACGAGACCCGCGGTCCAGATCCGGTTGCTGCCTGTTGCGCTCATGTGGTGCGATTAGGGGAGGGCGAAGCTGTTGGCCAGCTTGCCCTTTCGCCCATGCTACTCCGCTGCCTCCAGCCGGTTTTCCTGCCGCCCGGCCTCGCCGCCGGCGCGGCGGAAAACGAGAAGCCCGTCATCGACCAGGTCCGTTTCCATGCGCTTCCTGTCGAGCACGTATTCCTGGTTCAGCCGCCAGGGATACTGCACCGCGTTCTTCGGCATGATATGCTTCGACCGCTGGATATAGCCGGAAGAAAAATCGAAGATGTCGTCTTCCTCGAGCGCGGCTTCCTGCTGCGGGGACAGTCTGGCCACGGCAATGTCGGTGCCCGTTTCCTTCATATGGTTCAGGACCCGGCAGACATATTCGGAATTGATGTCGGCGCGCAGGGTCCAGCTGGCATTGAGATAGCCGAACACGACGGCAAGGTTGGGCACGTTGGAGAACATGCAGCCCTTGTAATAGAACCGTTCGGCAAAGTTGACGGCGCTGCCGTCCACACTGGTGGCGATCTTGCCGCAGACGGCCAGTTTCAGTCCGGTAGCGGTCACGATGATGTCGGCATCGAGGCGCTCGCCCGATTCCAGCTCTACACCGCCTCCCACGAAGCGGGCGATGCGACCCGTCTTGATGCTGGCGCGGCCGGCCTTCATCGCCTCGAACAGGTCGGCATCGGGGACGAGGCAAAGGCGCTGGTCCCACGGATCGTAAGGCGGGGTGAAGGTGGCCTTGTCGTAATCCGGCCCGAGCGCTTTCTCGATCCGCTTGTGCAGCCCTTCCTTGACCTTTTCCGGCTTGTTGCGCGCCAGTTTGAAGGCGAAATCCTGCATCCGGATGTTCTTGAACCGGGTGATGCGATACGCGGTCTTTTCCGGCAGGATCTTGCGCAGCGTATTGGCCATCCAGTCTTTCGCAGGGCGAGAGAACATCCAGGTCGGCGTACGCTGCAACATGGTCACATGGGCCGCCTTGTCCGCCATCGACGGGACAATGGTGACGGCGGTCGCGCCGGACCCGATGACGATCACTTTCTTGCCACTGTAATCGAGATCGTCGGGCCAGAATTGCGGATGGATGACTTGCCCCGTGTAATCGCCCAGTTCGAATCCGGGGTCATAGGGCTCGTCGTAATCGTAATAGCCGGAGCCGAGATAGAGCCAGTTCGCCGTCAGGCGCTTGCGGTCCCCGTCCGGCGTTTCGACGGTCACGGTCCAGCGCGCGTCGGAACTGTCGAAGTCGGCCGAGACCACGCGGTGGGCATAGCGGATGTGCTGGCGAATGCCGCGCTCGTCCACGATCCGGTTCAGGTACTCCATGATGGCCGGAGCATCGGCGATGGTTTTCTCGTGCTTCCATGGTTCGAAAGAGAAACCCAGCGTGTGCATGTCGCTGTCGGACCGTATGCCGGGATACCGGAACAGGTCCCACGTCCCGCCCAGGTTCTCCCGCATCTCCAGGATGCCGTACTCATGCCCCGGGCACTGCATTTCCATGTGTGCGGCCATGCCGATCCCGGAGATCCCGGCACCGACGATCAGGACGTCGAAATCGGTTTTCCTCTCGTCGCGACTGGCCTGGGTCTTTTCTGTGCCCATTGGTTCGGTCCTCTCTTGCAACCGAACAATGTGTAAGGGACGCATGCCCGATTGGCGAGTCCCCTGTGCCGAAGGCCATATCGACCGGAAATTCCGGGCGGTTTTAACGGCTGACGCTTTCGCATTGCTGGGCTAGTCGGGCGGCATGACCCGTTACCTCGCTTCCGCTTCGCTTGTCGTTCTCGTCTCCGCTCCGGCGCTGGCCCAGGAAAATCCGGACGAGGCAACGGCCGAGATCGTGGTCATCGGCAAAGGGCTGCCGGAGACGCCGTCGACGCCGGCCTACGCCACCCGCACGATCGAGCGAGAAACCATCGTGACGACAGCATCGGGCCGCATCGAGGACGCGCTGTCTTCCGTGGCCGGGTTCCAGCAATTTCGCCGCTCGGACAGTCGTTCGTCGAACCCAACGGCGCAGGGGGTGACCTTGCGGGCGCTGGGCGGAAACGCGACCAGCCGGGCGCTGGTCACTCTGGACGGAGTGCCGGTGAACGACCCGTTCTTCGGATATACGCCCTTTGCCGCGCTGGTTCCCGAGCAGCTGTCCGCCATTGCGGTCACGCGCGGCGGCGGGTCCGGCCCGTTCGGCGCGGGCGCGCTGGCGGGGACGATCGCCATGCAGAGCGCAGGACCGGGCGACCTCCGACCCGTAACCGCGTCGCTGCTGGTGAACGACCGCGCAGAGACCGAGGCCGCTGCAACCGCACTTGCCGAACTCGGCGCCGGGTTTGTGTCCGTGACCGGACGTTGGGACCGGGGGCAGGGCTTCTTCACCACGCCCGAAGACCAGCGCGTGCCGGCAACAGCGCGGGCGGCCTTCGATGCGCGGTCCGGACAGGTACGGGCCGTCTTTCCTGTCGCCGAAACCGTCGACCTGCAGGCGCGCGTTCTTGCGTTCGAGGACAACCGGACCCTTCGGTTCGATGGTGCGGACAGCTCTGCCAGCGGGCAGGATGCGAGCGTCCGGCTGGTCGGGCGCGGCGACTGGCAGTTCGACGCCCTGGCCTATGTCCAGGCGCGCAACTTCTCCAATGTCGTTATCAGCTCGACCCGCTTCGTGAAGGTCCTCGACCAGAGCAATACGCCCTCGACCGGGCTGGGCGGCAAGCTGGAAGTGCGGCCCCCGGTCGGCCCGGACAATGTCCTGCGTCTTGGCGTGGATTACCGCCGCAGCGAGGGCGAGTTGCAGGAACAGCCCTTCAGCGCGTTTTCCGGCAATCTGACCGCGAGGCGCCGTGCCGGGGGTACGACGACCGATCTGGGGCTGTTCGCAGAGCATGACTGGACGCGCGGTCCGCTGGTCCTGACGGGCGGCATACGCGCCGATCGCACCACTGTGACCGATGGTTTCTTCAGGGAAAGCGATCCTGCCGGCAGAGTCGTTTTCGAGAACCGGTTTGCGGATCGAAGCGACTGGACCGTGACCGGCCGCGGCGGCCTCGTATTCGAGGTGTCCGACGTGGTGTCCCTGCGCGCGGCTGCCTATAGCGGGCTGCGACTGCCCACGCTCAATGAGCTTTACCGGCCTTTCGTGGTCTTCCCCGTCTTCACTTCGGCCAATGCCGAGCTCGAGAACGAGGAACTCGTGGGCTACGAAGCCGGTATCGACTGGCGACCGGCCAGCGATGTCGAACTGACCGTGACAGCCTTCGACAACCGCGTGGAGAACGCGATTGCGAACGTCACCCTGACGCCGACCCAACGGCAGCGGCAGAACCTGCCGGCAATCGACGCGCAAGGGGTAGAGGCAGGCGCGAGGATTTCTCGCGGGCCGTGGCGGTTCGACGGGGCGATCGCCTACACCGATGCGCGTATCGACGGGGAGGGTGCATCGCTTTCGCTCGACGGCAATCGTCCACCCCAGACGCCGGAATGGGCGGCATCGGCAACGCTGTCTTTCGAACCGCGCCAGGGGTTGAAGATTGCAGCCACGCTCCGCCATGTCGGCAAGCAGTTCGAAAGCGATGATGAAACCGGGGTCCTCCCTGCCGCCACCACGTGGGGAGCCTTCGCCAGTTTCCCGCTCACCGACAGGCTGGGACTGGTTTTCCGGGCGGAGAACATCTTCGACGAGGAAATCGTCACGCGCAATGCGAACGGTGCCATCGACCTCGGCGTGCCGCGAACGGTGTGGGGCGGCCTTCGATACGACTTCTAGAAGGGAGAGCGCTTCGGAACGGGAGCAATACCACGTCGGGCTTCGAAATACGCGACCGGACATGGCTTATAACAGCGCGCAGCGGGTCTGCTATCGCATCGATGAAAGTATGATCGAACGGCTGGGAAATGGCGGAAACGGAGTCCGTATAATAATGGATATCAAAGAATTGATATAACAAAGATAATAGATAATCAATTTTACGTTATCCCAAATTTTTTCCCAAACTTTGCGTTTGCCAGATCGCCTTGGCAATCATCACGAGAAAAACGCCTCCAATCGCAGTTTGCGGCGTTCCCAATCAGGCATCATCCGGTTCAGTCCGGCCAGGAATGCTGGGCCGTGATCACCGTGGTCGATGTGGCAAAGTTCATGGGTAATCACATAGTCGATCAAAGGAATGGGCGCCTGCACCAGCTGGTAGTTGAGCATGACGCTGTGTGAATTCCGCAAGTAGCTACCCCAGCGTCGTTCCATGCTCGAAATTTTCAGCTTTGGGCGAGGAGATGTTTTCTGCGTCTTCTTCCAGCATGATCCCAGTCGGTCACCAAAGACGGTAACTGCCTCCCTTTGGTACCAGCGATGCAGTCTGTTCCGTATCCTCGCCGGTTCATCGGCGGGCACCCCTCCGACGATAATCCGACCACCCCTACGTTCGGTTCCGAGCTGATCCTTATCGACCTTGAGCCGGTATTGGCGGCCGAGAAAAAGGTGCGTTTCGCCCGCCACAAACTGACGCGCGGGAATCGCAGGCGGCAAATGTGACACGAGATCCAGCTTATCGAGGATCCACGCAGCGCGCCTCTGCAGCTTTTCGTCGATGCGCTCCTGCTCGGCTTCCTCAGGTGCGGTGACGATCAACTCGCCATCTGTCGTTACTGAAATACCGAGCGTTTTTCGCTCGCTTCGCTTCAAGCGGTAATCCAGGCGTTCCCCGCCGAGTTCGATCTCACGATCCTCGGTGATCATGAATCTGCCCGGCGTTTGGCGATTTTGAGGGCCGCGTCCATCAGCTGGTCCATCTTGGCTTCGTCGAGGCCATATTGCCCTTGCCGGTCGCGGATTTCGTCGAAGAGGAAGTCGTCCATTTCCTGACGCATGGCCTGTTCCACATCAGGGTCATTGGTCCAGCCAACCCTTTTGTGGCGCTCGATGATCGTGAAAAAATCCTTGGCGATCAGTTCGGCGATCATGGGGCTGGCATCACCTGAGATATCCTGCATATCATCCAGAGCCTGGCGGTAAAACGCGCCGAGCATCGGATTACCCTGAACGCCTGCGGGAAGATCATCGGCCTTGCCGCCTGCCTTGCTAACCATTTCGCCGCGGATGGCTTGTGCCTTAGCCAGATATTCGGCTTCGCTCAGGCGGTTGGCTTTGAACTCGTCAATAATGGCTTTCACCATCGCGGCAAAACGGCGGTAGAGCGCGGGGTCGTCCTGCATCCGCTCGGTAATCGTGCGCGTTGCTGCGGACAGGATCGTATCTGCGACAGAAGCAGAACTGCCTGTTTGCTGCTCGACCGCCTGCTTGAAACTCTCATTGTCGAAGATGTCGACCGGCGGGACAATCGGAATGATGTCGCTGGTATCGATATGCTTGTCGAGCAGGGTCCGGATGGCCGCCTGATAGCGGCGATAGTCGTAATCTTCAGCCGCCTCTCCGTAGCGCAGCCGCACGGCGCGGCGCAGCTCCTCGAAGCGTTTTAGATCGGACTTGTAATTGGCGATCGCGCTTTCCGATGTGTTGTCGATGAACGACTGCGACGAAAACGCCGTCTGCAGTGTGCGGGCAAAGGCGCTGAGACGGTCATAGAAACGCTTGCGGACCACCTCATCACGGAGGTGTCGCTGATAGGCTTCCATGTCGAAAGTGTTGGCAACGCCCTTGAACAGGTCGAGCAGGGCAGCGTGTCGATCTGGCAGCTTCGCGACCTCGTCGCGGATCGACTGGACGGCTTCGGCCACATCTTCTTCGTCGTAACCGTCGAAGGCGCTGTAATCGGTCAGAGCCTGATCCAGCTCGCCGAGAATGCCGACGTAATCGACGATCCGGCCATGTTCCTTCTCATGCAGCGGATGCCCGTCCTCAGTTTCCTCCGAGCTGGAGAACAGCCGGTTCACACGGGCGATGGCTTGCAGCAATTTGTGATCGCTGAGCTTTTTGGCGAGGTAGAGCGTCTGGTTGCGCGGAGCATCGAAGCCGGTGAGCAACTTGTCGACCACGATCAGCACATCGGGGCCAGTGCCGGCGATAAAGGCGCGGATCGTGCCCTTCTCGAACTCCTTCAGCGAATGCAGTGCGGTGACTTCCTTGAGATAGGCCTTCACCACATCATCGTCGTCATCAGCACCGACCCGGTCATGCCCGGTGCGCTCATCCACGTCGGAGATAATCACTTCGCTGGTGACCAAGCCAATCTCGTCCAGCATCCGCTTCAACAACACCGCCTCGCGCTTCCACGGCGCGACCAGCTGAGCGCGGTAGGGGGTGCCAGCCAGGTTCTGCTGGAAATCATTGCTGACGTCCCACGCCATTTCGCGCAGCCAGGGCTGAACCCCCTGCACGATGTTGGTGCGGGCCATCTTGCGCTTGAGGTCAGCCTTCTGCTCGGTCGAGAGATCCTTGGTCGCCCGGTCGAACCATTTGTCGAGCTGGCTTTCCTGCACGTCCATATCGACGTGGCGGCCCTCGTACAGCAGGCGCACCACCGCCTTGTCCTTCACGGCGCGGTCGATCTTGTAATCGTGGATCAGCCCGCCAAAGCGGTCGAAGGTACTCTTTTCCTTCTTCAGCAGCGGGGTACCGGTAAAGCCGACATAGGCCGCGCCGGGCAGGATCTTGCGCATCTGGCGATGCAGGCTGTCGATGTCGGTCACGGTCTGGCTGCGATGGCTTTCATCGACCAGCACGAAGATATCGGCATCCGGATCGGAGAAGTTGCCTGCCGCAGTAAGGCCGGAACGGAACTTGTGAATCAGCGTGGTGATGACCGGGCGCTTGTCGCGGAGCAGGCGGATCAGCTCGGCGCCGGTGGCGGCCTGTTCGGGCTCCTTGCCGGTGTGGCGGAAGGTCTTGGTCAGCTGGTCGTCCAGATCGGTGCGGTCGGTTACCAGCACCAGTCGGGCCTTGGGAAATTCGCGCTCGATCGCGCCGGCCAGCATCACCATGGTGAGCGATTTGCCCGATCCCTGCGTGTGCCAGATCACGCCGCCCTTGCGCCGCCCGTCGTGGTCCAGGTGCTGCACACGCTCCATGGTGCGCCGCACGCCGAAGAACTGCTGATAACGGGCGACCTTCTTGATGCCGTTGTCGAACAGGGTGAAGCCGCGGATGATCGGCAGCAGGCGTTCGGGCGAGCACAGGCCCACCAGCGTGCGGTCCAGTTCGTGCGGGAAGCGGCCGCCAGCGCCCGGGTCCATCAGCCCTTCATGCGCGCGGCGGTGGTGGCTGAAGTCGGTCCAGATGCGCGCGGTTTCTTCCGGGTCGAGCCCGCGATTGATGGCAGCGTGCAGCTCGCCCTCGGTCATTTCCTCTTCGCGCCAATGCGCCCAGAAGGGGGCTGAGGTGCCGGTGGTGGCATAGCGCGGTTCGCTGTCATTAGCCGCGATCAGCAATTGCGCGGGCACGAACAGGCGCGGAATTTCACCATCGGGGTTCTGGTTGCGGATCGTCTGGCTGATCCCCTCGGCCACACCGATGGAGCTGCGCTTGACCTCGATCACCACCAGCGGAATGCCGTTGACGAACAAAACGATATCGGGCCGCCGCGTATCGTCGCGCCGCTCACGCCGGACGGGGAATTCGGCGGTCATGTGGAAACGGTTGGCGGAAAGATCATCCCAATCGATGAACTTGAGCTGCCGCCCCTTGGTTTCGCCATCCACGGTCATGTCTACCGAGGTGCCGAGCCGGAGCATGTCGGTGGCGGTGGAATTGGCGGTGAGCAGCCCTTGGCTGAGATCGGCGGCAAGGCCCTTAAACCGCTCAATCCCCTCGCGCACCGCAGATTCGGTGACGGGATAGGTGCGGCCACGCTGGCGCACGCTGTTCATTGCCATCATCCGCTCGGCCAGCACATCTTCCAGCACGATGTTGTCGAGCCGCCCGCGTCGCTGCGCCTCCACTTCCACGCGCGACAGATAGCGCCAGCCAAGCCGCGCCACCGTCATCAGCGCGGGCAGCTGGATGCCGCCTTCCTCGGAGGTGGAGAAGCGCGGGCCGGAGGTCACAATGCCCACTCCGGGTGACGAGCGCCCTGATAGAACGACACACAGGGCGTGTCCGGCGTCTGGCCGATCTTCTCACGCTGTGGTTCGAGAATTTCGATCAGGCCCTTGTAGTAACCCCGTTCACCGGCATAGGCTTCATCAGCCGATTTCAGTTCGAGGTGGCGACGATAGACGTAGCTGATTGCATCCGCGACCTGCACCAGCGACGAATGATCGGATTTGATGGCGAAGGCCGTGTTGATGATCTGATCGAAGCGATCTTTGGGCTTGCGAGGTGCCCAGACCCTTTTGCCCTTTTTGGTCACCTTGCATTGGTACAGACCGTCGTACCAAGGCTCACAGGTATACAGCCCGCCCGAAAGCTTGGGCATTTCCTGCTGATTGTCATCCATAATCAGCACGGTCAGGCCCTTGCTGTTGGATACGCCTTGCATCTTCTTCTGCACTAGGGCGCTGGTGAACATGGCAGAGGCGAGCCAGTAATTCCCTTCGAAGGGATGCTTGTGCCCGGCGGCAATAGCCGCATCGAAGGCATTGAACGACAGGCCGATGCCGAACAGCTTGCCGCCGTTGCTGACGGCGAGCTGGCAAACATCGGTGAGGAAATCCTTACGCTCCTGCGCATCAATCTGATTCCATGCACCCTTGCCGTTTATGAACTTGCTCGTCTTCAAGTCAGCACGATTGCCGGGATGTTTTTCAAACAGTGCTTCGAGCTTGGCATCGAAATCCGCTGTCTTCTTGCGCAGCTTGTCGGCATCAACCATCAGGCCGCACATGGTGAAGACGTCACCCTGATCACGCCCGCCGCTTTCATCGACATAGATGAACTTCATGCGGCGCGCTCCTCTGCTTTGGGCAGCAGAGCATCGATGCTTTCCGGCACACGCCACTCCCCGGTGAGTAGCTTCTGCATCAGGCCGCGCTTCTGGGTGCGAAGGTGTGAGAGTTCGCACATGTGAACATCGAGTTCGGCTTGTGCCGCGTCCACCAGCTTGCTCAGGGCTTTGATTTCGTTTGGATCAGTGGGCAGTGCCAGTTGGGCCTGCAGGAAGTTCTGGTTGGTGACAGCGATGGTGTTTTTCGCTCCCTTCTGCACAACTGGCGTGAGCAGACGGCCGGCGGCGGACGGCGATGCCATTAGCGCGTCCAGCACGTTACCCAGTTCGCGGCTTGCAGGCGTGAATACACCGTAGAGTGGAGAGACGATTGCCGCATGATCGAGCTTGCTTTGCTTGATGATGCCAAGCGGAAAATCGCCGGTCGGGCTCTTAGTGTAAACGATGTCGCCGGGCAGCACGCGGTTGTAGTGATCGGTGGAAGCCGCCGCGAAGGAGCGGCCCAGATGTTCGATCTGGTTAACCAGCCCGCGATGGACGCTGACAGAGTGGACTTCCTCGGTGCCGGTGCTGGACTCGCCATGTTCGAGCAAGAGCTTAGCCAATTCGAGCGTCTGCCAAGGAGCATTGAAGCCTTTGAGCCGGGTTTTGCCGGTTAGGACCTCAGCGCGAAGCCACCGAAGCCGTCGGGCCTTTGCCCCAACAAGATGTTCGGTAATGGCGATCACGGCATCCCATGCGTCCAATACCATCGCAATCCTTTGCTGAATTGGTTTCACGGGCCATCGAACTGGGATTTCGAGAAAGTCCTTCGGATACAGACGAAGGCGGTCGTTAGTAAGGCCATAGGAATAGGCCCAGAGCATGTAGAGGCCGTGCTCCGACTTGAACCAGTGAGCGGCAAATCGGGGATCGACCGTCGGCTTGGGGCGCATCACCCCGTAAGCCGGGCTGACATTGGCCGGCTCAGCCGCCAGGCCAAGGGCCCCCTGCCACATTCGCATCATATTGTAGGCAATATCGCCTGGCTCAACGAGCAGATGTTCTTCCGCTTCGAGGCTGGATTTCGTCTTCCGCTCTTTGTCCCGCTCAAGATCCTCTCGCGGGACGAGCCCGTTGTGCATCGTCACGGACATGAGCGGCAGACCTGCCCGCCCTTTGCGCTTGCTGGACGTGAAGTAGTAGGAAAGCTTGCGAAGCTCCGGGTCAGCCATTGTTCTTCCCCTTCGGCTTCTTCCCCGCCTCGATCTTTTTCGCCGCCTGCGTGGCCTCCAGGAAATGCTGCTCCACCGCGCTCGGCGCATCGATCGTGCGGGTGTTCCATTTGCCATATTCGGCTTCCGCCTTGGCCTTGGCCACCTCGGCGGAGATGCGTCCGGCATGGGTGAGGATATCGCGGTCGCTGATGGTCAGGAACTGGTCGAGCTTGGCGATCCAGTCGGCCATGAACATCTGCTTGCGCCCCTGCGCCTGCAGTTCGGCATAATCGAGATAGAGCGTGACGATGCGGTTGAGCGTGTCGATCTCTTCGGGCGAAAGGTAGTTCTTGGCCACAGCAACATCGGACTTGCGCGGCGGGTTGCCGCGCGGCTCTCCAGCCCAGCTGGTCAGACCCATGTGGTCCTTGTCAGCGTCGGCGCGGGCATGGATTACTTCGGCCGCAGTATGGCCGTGCGCGGCCCAGTGCATCTTGTTCTGCACCGTCTGGAAGAAGCGCGTGCTCGTCTCGTCCTTCGGGTCGTAATCGGCGCTGGTGGCGTAGATCTCGAGCACCTTCTTGTAGAACATCTTTTCCGAAGACCGGATGTCACGGATGCGCGCCAGCAGCTCGTCGAAATAGTCGGTGTCGGGATCTTTCAGCCTGGCATCGTCCATGACGAAACCCTTCACCAGATATTCGGACAGCGCCTGCGCCGCCCACCGACGGAACTGCATGCCGCGCGGGGAACGAACGCGGAAGCCGACTGCCAGGATCATCGGCAGGCTGTAGTGCGCGACGGTGCGCTCGACCTGCCGTGTCCCCTCGGTCCGAACTATTGAGTAATCCTCAATGGTTGCCTCATCAAGCTCGCCATCGTCCAATATACCTTTGATATGCTTGTTGATATTGGAAACGGTGGTTTGGAATAGTTCGGCCATGTCCGCCTGGCTGAGCCACGCATTTCCATCGCGTGCCTGCAGGCGGATGACGGTTTCGCCATCTTCGGTCTGGTACTGGATGAGTTCGCTGGCCATCAGAGGGGCTCCACCTCGATGCCAAGCTCCTTCAGGAAGCCGTTCATGCGGTTGCGCGTTTCCGCCAGCTGCTTTTCGAGCGCTACGATCTCGCGCTGGACTTCGGCGACGTTGATTTGCTCCTCAGGCTCGAACGTATCGACATAGCGCGGGATGTTGAGGTTGTAGCCGTTCTCGCGGATTGTCTCGCGGGTGACGGGTTCGGCATAACGTTCGACCGCCTCTCCCGCTCGGAAGGTATCGACGATCCGTTTGATGTGATCCTCGTTCAGATCGTTCTGCTTCTTGCCGGGATCGAATTCGCGGCTCGCATCGATGAACATCACCGTGTCGGCATCGGCCCGCGCGCCGCCTTTCTCGCGCGCACGGTCAAGGATGACGATGCACACCGGGATGCCGGTGGAGGGGAATAGCTGCGCGGGCAGGCCGATAACCCCGTCGAGCAGGTTTTCCTCGATCAGCTTCTGCCGGATCGTCCCTTCCGTGCCGCCACGGAACAGCACGCCATGCGGTGCGATCAGCGCCACACGCCCTTCGCGCGGCTTGGCGCTTTCGACCATGTGGCTGATGAAGGCATAATCCCCGCGCGATTTGGGCGGGATGCCGCGGTGGTAACGGTGATAACGGTCACCATCGGCCTTTTCGTGGCCCCACTTCTTCAGGCTGAAGGGCGGGTTGGCGATCACCCGGTCGAACCGCATCAGCGAATCTTCGAGCAGGAATTTGGGGTTCGTCAGCGTATCGCCCCATTCGATGCGCGCGCTGTCCAGCCCGTGCAGGAACATGTTCATCCGCGCGAGCGCCTGCGTCTGGTTGGTCGCCTCCTGCCCGAACAGCGCGACATCCGCCTCGCTGGCGTGTTCCTTGCCCTCCTTATCCGCGACATATTCGGCAGCACGGATCAGCAGGGTGGAGGAACCGCAAGCCGGATCGCAAATGCGGTTGCCGGGCGCAGGATCGGCCAGCTTGACCAGCAGCTCGGAAACCTTGCGCGGGGTGAAGAACTCGCCCGCCTTCTTGCCGGCGTCGCTGGCGAAGCGGGAGATGAGATAGATGTAGGTTTCGCCGATCACGTCCTCGGCCGTGTCCTTGCCGGAAAAGCGGGACGGGGAGAAGTCGAGCGCGGGCTTGTGGAAGGTGTCGAACAGATCCTTCACGCGGCGATTACGGTCCGCCGTTTCGCCCAGATTATTGCGGCTGTTGAAATCGACCGGGGTCAGCACGCCTTCCAGCTTGGTCAGGTTGGCATCTTCAATCGCCTCGAGCGCAATATTGACCAGTTCGCCCAGGTTCTCGGCATTGCGACGAGGGTAGAGGTCGTAGAAACTGGCGCCATCCGGGATCTGGAAGCGAAAACGCGACATGCGTCGGCGGACGCGGACCTCGTCGCCATCGTACTGCTGGCTGGCCTGCTTCTGCTCGTCGGCCCAGATGTCGCTCAGGTACTTCCAGAACAGAAAGACGAGGATGTAATCTTTGTAGTTCGCGGCATCGATGGTGCCACGGAATGTGTCGCAGGCATCCCAGGCGGCCTTGTTTACATCGGATTGCTGGACGGGGGTCATTGGGTGGCTTCCTCTGTTGGCATTTCCGCCGCCTGGCGGAGAAGATCGTGGATACGGGCCTGCCGCAGTGTGGCGATGCGTTCGAGCAACAGCCGCTCCTTCGCGGATTCCTGCGCCAGTGCGGCAATCGCACATTGGCGAGAAAATGAGGGGAGGGGGACTACCAGATCCCGTATCGCCCCGATCGGCAAGCGCTTCGCCGCCGAGCCCTCGCGAGAGCTGGAAAAGGTGAGCTGGGTCGACGGGAGGTTGATGTAGTTTGCAACATAGTGCGGGTTGACTGTTTCGGGGTCATTCAGGCGAACAACGGCGAGGTCGAGTGATGCGAAAAGCTCCGGCCCCGCCAAGTCATCCAGGTCGATGGTGGCCGCAAGATTGCTGTTGCCGCGCATTGAGACCACGATGTCGCCAAGCTGCAAATTGGATGTGTTGCCCGATTTTGGCGGCCCCGCCCGCGTGAGTCGATGTGGTAGCGCGCCGCTCCCGTCCAAGTCCCCGACCATCGCCACCCGCGCGCTGGAGCCGTTGCGGTTGACCGCAGAGCCGGTGGCAACTTGCGCCAGATCGACAAGGGAATATTTTGTCATTGGATTCGCAATCTAGCGTTCAAAATCACTTTGATCAATGGAAACGCATTCCAATACGAAATGCCAGATCGGCTGCGCCGGTGAGTTGGTAAATGCGTACTTCACCACCATTCCATTCTCGTTTACGCATATCTCGCCCATCGGTCAGTCCCGAGGGTGAGGCTTAGTAACCTCAAGCAGCACGCGCCGGTCGAACCAGTTTCGGCCGGGTGGCCGTCACGCATGTCCAGGGTCCGCCTAAAGGTGGCGGCGCCTTGTGCGTGCGCAGGGTTACTAACACCCGGCTCGGGTGCGCCTCTCACGATTTGCGAAGAGGTCGCCATGCGGGTCGCCCGACATATTTTCTGTCTGTTTTTCGTCACCTGCGCGATGCCTATGCCGCTCTCTGCGCAGTCCGAAAATGTTTGGGCAGGATTCTGGAATACAATCGGTGGAAGCTACGATGTCGCGCGCGTTGGAGGAGGGTCCGTTGAGGCGCGACCACTGCGGGACAACGCCGACGAAATAATCGGGGCCCGCTTTTTCAAAGAGCGGGGCCGCTCTGATCCCATGGCGGTCACTAACCGGAGCCTGGCGGCCTTTGGCGAAAGTTGCCGAACGCAGTGCGGGACGGTTCTTCCCAACGACGATTCACGGCTAGAGAGCTTCAGGCAGCGCGTCATGGAGCATCTGACCCGACCGACCGGCATGCGCCACCAATGGCGCGGAACTGTAATGATCTGCGATACGGCAAACGGTGAACCACTCGCTGGCTTCGTCGCGCTGGCGAAGGACAATTCGGAAATCTATCGCAGCGGTGACCCAGGCAGCCAGCTGATCGGTTCGTGGTTTGGCGGCCTGCCGAACACGACCGCTATATATCTCTACAAGCCTGATCGCCTGCCAACCCGATCATCACAAATGGCTGCCACGCGGATCGAAGAGCAACGTGTGGAGGGTATACAGGCGAACATGGCCGCCGCGAGACAGGCTGCCGAAGAGTTTCAGCGCGACCTCGCTGTGGGCGATGAAACTAACTGTGGCACCGTGATCGAGGTGCGCGGCCCGATGGCAGAAATCGCCGTACCCATCAGCCGCCCCGCGCCCAATGGTGCCAATACATTCTGGTCTCGGCGTGAGCGGCTTTTCCCTGCCGGAACGGCTGTCTGCACTTTCGGCCTCTGACAATAGCACCGGGCAAGGAGCATCATCGATCATGCGTATCGTTTCCATCCAGACCATCGCCGGCGGCACGGGCGTCACCACGATAGCAACGGAGAAGATCTCGGCGGCCGTAATGGACAGGAAACGGGTGCTGGCCATCGACTTTGGTAACAATCAGATGCTGGAGAAGATGATCTCCGGATGGCATTTCACCCATCTTGGAGATGCGTTGAGCTTATTTTGCCGCGAGCGTCAGCCGCACTGGCACACGATGCAAAGTCTCCCATCGAAATGTCTGCTCCGCCTGCCGAAGGAGAGGTGGGCATATGATCGCTGCGATCGCAGCGCGCTGCTCGAGAAATTCGGCCATGAGACTTTAGCGCACGCGCAATTGCGCCTGCAGGCCAACCTGGTCTCGCTGGGCAAGCATTTCGATGTGTGTGTCGTCGATCTGTCGAAGGCTCATCACCATCTGATGGACATGTTTATCGAGCTCAGTGTCGAGCTCCATTTTTGCGAGCGCCTCAACACGGGTGTGGCAGATTTTGCTGATTACAAGGACCGGTTCCTCAGCCGCCTGACGCCGCTGCCCGGTCAAACGATGTTCAAGCAAGCCGACCGTGGTAATTCACAGCAGTGTATGGATTAGAGGCTCAGTGAAGACGACTGCTTCGCGCCCTCATTCCAGACATACAAAAGGTCGCTGGAAGCTCTTCAAACCGGACATGGGAATGAGGCTTTGAACAATGCGGTCAAGTGGCACTCAAAAGAAGACATCGAACTTGTCTTCAGGGAGACAGGTATGCCGAGAATAAAAGAAGCATCGCGAATCCGCCAGCAAATGCTGGGCTTGAAATTCGGCGGGAAGCACCCGGTTCGTCAGCCTCGGGTACAATTTCTTCGATCGTTGCGGTTAATAGGAGTCCGGCGAGGAAGGCAAGGGTAAGTCCAGTCGCGAAATCTCCTGCATCCTTCAACGCCACGTAACCCGCTGCAGCTCCGAGAACTGGGAGCATTGGGTACGCTGAAAGCATCAACATTCGCTGCATTCTGGGCATTGCCGCAGCTCTGAAATTGGCAGCGATTGCAAAGCCTCCGGGAAGGTTGCCGATGACCTGTGAAGCTGCCAACAACACTCCAAGGCTCGCTGCGACCGCCGCGCCGCTACCAGTCATCAACCCATCTGTCAGCAAATCCACGCCAATCGCAACGTAGGCTCCGACAGTAGTCGCGCGTATCCGATTGCTCGGCAGGCTCGTCCTTATAGCACGAGATAATCTGGCGATACCGACAGAGGCAATAGAGCCGCAAACTAGCCCTACAGCGAGCAGCCAGATCTCGATGCGTTCCATCGCTCTTGGCACCAGTTCCAGGGCCGCGACTGCAGTGGCAAGTCCCGCTGCGGCATGCATTGCTCCGCCCACAAGCCAAGGAGGGGGCTTGCGCCACTCCGCCAATCCAACCCCGATTAAACTGCCGAGCGCCGGCAGCAGTGCGAGCAATAGGACAGAGCCTAGATCCATTGCATCAGCCTTTTCCGGCCCAGCTATTCACGGGAATAGTCAACCTGTGTGGATCGTACCAAGGGGCGGGATCTGAATGGAAGAGATTGATCACATTGAAATGCTCGTCGAACCCAGTGCAAAATCCTGTCGGATCGGCGGCAAGGAACGGCAGCTTCTCGGGTTCACGCGGCGCTACCAAACCGAATTACCTCGTGGTGGAAGGTGTGGACGGCGATCGTGTCTCGCTAGGCATCTGGGCTGCATCCCGCGAGGAGGCGCGCCGTGTTCTATCGCTTGGGGCGATACGCCAGACGGTGTTCGACAAATCGTCCGCGACATATAGTACGCCACTCGTTGCGTCGTATGTCACGCCTACCGGGCGCCCCCTCGCATGCCCGTCTTTCAAGAAACCCGTGAGCACGTCGATGGGCTCGCCGCTCGGACGTCCACCGCGGAAGGGCACGAAGACGACCTTGTAGCCTGACGGATCGGCACGATTCCAACTTCCGTGCATCCCTACAAACGCACCTTCGGCGAACCGGCCTCCCAGGCCACCATCGGTGGTGAAATCGATACCAAGTGCGGCCACATGGGAGCCTAGCGCGTAGTCAGGCACAACGGCCTTTTTGACTAGGTCAGGCCTCGCCGGCTTGATCCTCGGATCGACGTTTTGGCCGTAGTAACTGTAAGGCCAGCCATAAAAGGCACCGTCGCGCACGGAAGTTAGGTAATCGGGGACGAGTTGCGGTCCGAGTTCGTCACGCTCGTTGACGACCGCCCAAAGCTGTTCGTTCCACGGGCCAAAAGCGAGCGCGGTAGGGTTACGGATGCCGGAAGCGAATATCCGACTGGCGCCCGTTTCGCGGTCTATCTCCCATATGACCGCACGGTCCTCTTCGACATCCATGCCGCGTTCGCCGACATTACTGTTTGAGCCGATGCCCACATATAGCTTCGAGCCATCGGGGCTGGCGGTCATCGCCTTGGTCCAGTGGTGATTGATTTTCGCGGGAAGCTTTGTGACTTCGGTACCAGACCCCGCGATTCTGGTCGCTCCTTCGGTATATTCGAAGCTTACCAAATTACCCTGATTGGCTACGTAGAGCGTGCCATCGACCAAGGCCAAGCCATAGGGAGCGTCAAGACCTTCGATAAAAGTGGTCTGGAGATCGGTTTGCCCATCGCCGTCCTCATCACGCAGCAGGGTTAGCCGGTCCCCGCCTTCGACCGGGCTCTTGCCGCGCTTCTTGATCCAGCCTGCGATAACATCCTTAGGCCTTAACTTGGGTGCCTTGCCCCCAGCCCCCTCGGCGACCAAGATGTCGCCATTGGGCAGAACAAGGGTCTGCCGCGGAATCTTCAGATCCTGCGCAATTGCGGAAACGGTATATCCTTCGGGCACGGTAGGCAGTTCGTCCCCCCAACCTTCCGGCGTCGGGATTTCCATCGCTGGCACGAGAGCATCGTTCTGTGCGGGAAGCTCGGGCCGCTCGCCGGTCTGATCGAGATCGGGATCGCTGCTGACCTGGCAGGCGGCAAGCGCGATAGTCAGCGGTAAGGCGAGGTACGAGAGGCGGATCATGCGCGTTTCTCCACCGCAATGGTGCTGTAGGCGATAAAAGCCGCGATCAAGGCAAGGATCGAACAAAGGATCGAAAGAACGAGTCCCAATGTCCCAACGGAATGCCAGCCGTCGCGCGCATGCTGAAAAGCATTCAAAACACCGAGCCCGAACATTGCGGCGACGACGATCAGATAGAGCGTACCGCGGCTTTTCAAGTGGCGGGCACGCCGGAAGAAGAGGCCGAGAAATGCCCAAGCGAGCACCAGACCAGCAAACAGATCCGCCCCGGCGATCAGCCAAGAGGAGAAGTTGGTCCACTGGATCTCCGCCGTATTCAGATAGGTAATATCGGTGAGTAGGGCGGCAGGATAAAGCGCCACGGGAAATGCAAGCAGGATCGCGTGCAACGGATTTGCAAAAGAACGGGAATTAGTGACTGTGCGGTCCATGCGGGCAATCTCCTCTTCCGGCTTTGCCTCTCTGACCTAACCAACAATGGCAGGGAATGTGCCGAAGATTACCCCCGCCGCGGCCAACCCGAGGGCACCAAGAGCAAGCGGCGAGCGTGGAGCAGGTAGCCTCCGGACTTGTACGACCAGTGCGGCGATTGCGATTAGACCCGCACTTATAGCGATGATCCGCGCCATCCCGTCATTCGGGAAAATCAGCACCCCGGCGTAGCTTAAAGCGAAATGCGCGGACCAGATCAGGAAGGCAATCAGAAGGGTGCGATAGATCGAAGGGCGGTCGATCGGCTCGCCAAGCTCGTTGTTCTTCGCTTCAGACACCGGGGAATACCCTCGGCAAGAGAGTAAAGATCATGCCCTGTAGCGCGCAGAACATTATGAAACGTGCGACGATATCCATGGTCACGTTTGTTGGAGTGGTCATGATCCCTCGTGCCTCGCGAAAGGCGAGATAGGCGGCCATGATGACAGCGACCACGACCACCTGTCCCTGAAGCACCGAAAGCATGAAGACAGTCGCGCCCATGCCATTCGCGGTGGGCTCAAGACCCGTCGCGAGCCAACCAGTCACATCGAGGTATAACGCGCCGACCAGCAGGGCCGCAGCAAGTGCCTCCAGCATCCAGGGCAGGTCTTCGGCAAGCCGCCCTTCTTTCGTTGCGAGAAACCGACGCCCGCCCCAAGCCGCAAGAATTGCCGCAACTTCGATCCCGACGATAATTGCGGTTTCGCCGAGGGGCGGGGGCGCACTCCAAACTTCGGGATTGATGCCATAGAGATAGAGATAAGCGAATACGGCCATGAAGCCGATCATGCCGATTACGACCATCAAAGTGTTCAACGCCCACCAGCCGTGGCTTTTCGGCCCCGTGATTGCGATCGGAACCTCGATACCGCCGCCGATGTCAGCGCTTTCCTGTTTGATGGGACGGTCGGTTTCCCAAAGCCATCTTAGCGTACTGAGTACCGCTACAATCCCGCAGAACACAGCAAAGGCATAGCCCTGCACCGTCAGCGAGAGGAAGAAGAGAGCGGTGAACACAGCAGCCGACAATGGCCATGGCGACGGACCGGGCATGAGTTGGACGTATTGCGGTTCAGCCATCACGGTCGAGGTAATCAGCGTCTCGCGCTGGCCAGTGGCAGAATTCGGAAGGAAATAGCGTCCTTCTTCGACCTCCTTCGAGATTTGGGGGCGGTCCCACAATGGTTCACGCGACGTGACCAGGGGGATCGAGCGAGTGGAGTACAAACCGGTCGGAAGCCATTCCAGCGTGCCGCCGCCGTAGATATTGCCTGCGTCATCATGAACCGTGAAACGAAAGCGGCGAGCGAGATCAAACATGAACAGGAGTATCCCAGCGGCCATCACGAAAGCGCCAATGGTTGACACCAGGTTGAGCAAATCGAGATCGCGCCCGGGCAAATAGGTATAGACCCTGCGGGGCATCCCCATGAGCCCGGTCAGGTGCATGGGGAAGAAAGTGATGTGTAGACCCGCGAACATAAGCGCGAAGACCCATTTGCCCACACGCTCAGATAAAGCCCTGCTGCTGGTCATGCCGTGCCAGTGGTAGAACGCGGCAAACATCGGAAAAACCATGCCGCCCATCAACACGTAATGGAGGTGGGCGACGATGAAATAGGTATCATGCGCCTGCCAGTCGAAGGGCACCATGCCTACCATCACGCCGGTCAATCCACCCATCGTGAAAATCACCACGCTCCCGACTACGAATAGCGCAGGCGTGGTCCATTTTATCTTGCCGCTGGCTAGCGTCGCGATCCAGCAGAACACTTGGATGCCCGCAGGCAGGCTGACCGCCATGCTAGCGGCGGAGAAATAGCCTGCAGAAACGCGCGGCATGTCGGTAGTGAACATGTGATGCGCCCAGACGCCGAAGCTGATGAAACCGGTAGCCACCAGTGCCAGTACGTTGAGACGGTACCCAACGAGCGGCACCTTAGCGACTGCGGCCACCATCATGCTCATGAGACCCGCGGCTGGGATGAAGATAATGTAAACCTCCGGATGGCCGAAGAACCAGAAGAGGTGTTGCCACAGCATGGGATCGCCCCCGCGTAGCGCATCGAAGAAGGGCCAATTGAACGCTCGTTCGATCTCCAGCAGCATCGTGCACAGGATCACACTCGGGAAGGCGACCACGATCATTACCGCGAAGACCAGCATGGCCCACGCAAAAATTGGCATTTTGTCGAGGGTCATTCCCGGTGCGCGGGTTCTCAGCACACCCACGATGATCTCGATCGCTCCGGCAATGGCCGAAATCTCGATGAACCCGATGCCGAGCAACCAGAAGTCAGTGTTGATACCGGGACTGAAGGCAATGCTCGTCAGCGGAGGATACATGAACCAGCCACCGTCGGGCGCCAGCCCCACGAATAGCGAGAGCAAAAACATCGTCCCGCCTACGAAATAGGCCCAAAAAGCGAACGCCGACAGCCTGGGAAACGGCAGATCGCGTGCCGCCAGCATCTGCGGCAACAGCATGATCCCGATCGCTTCCACCATAGGCACGGCAAACAGGAACATCATCACCGTTCCGTGCATCGTGAAAAACTGGTTATAGGTATCGACGCCCAGAAAGTCCTGCATCGGGGCAGCGAGTTGCACTCGCATGCCCAGCGCCAGAATTCCTGCTGCTAAGAAGAAGCCGAAGGCGGTGACGACGTACCAGAAGCCGACGTAGTTGTTATTGACCGCGGTAAGACGTGCCCACCCTTTTGGCGCACGCCAGATGCGGTTCAGTTCATCGACTTCGCTATCGGGACGCTTCTCGGTGGGGAAGCGCTCATAGAGCGAATAATCGAAACCCGTCTCGGATCTCATTTCTGCTGCTCGAGCCAGATGGCGATAGCTTCGAGCTCGTCGGCATTGAGCAAGTCATAGCTCGGCATGCGATTGCCGGGTTTGAGCGATTGGCTGTCGCCTATCCAGCCGATGAGGGTACCGCGATTGTTGGGCAATATACCCGCACCCAGTGTCCGGCGCGATCCGACATGGGTAAGATCCGGTCCAGCGAGACCGTTCGCCTCTGTCCCGGCAACACGATGACACGCAGCACACCCAGACTGCATGAACAGTTCCTGCCCGGACAGCTGACCAGAATTTGCGTCAGCGCCTGCAACCGGACGCGAGACTGCTGACTGCTCCGAAGCGACCGTCATTGAGGCGGATAGGGGTTCTTTTGGCGTGGTTATGCCGCGCCCCGCCGAAACGAGACGCTTAGTCCGCTCGGCATACCACTCGCGAAAATCTCCGTCCTCATGAGCAACAGCAACAAAGCCCATCAACGCATGTTGCCGCCCGCAATACTCTGCACACACTCCGCCAAATTCGCCTTCGCGATCGGCTTCGATCCGCAGCAGGGTGCGCCGCCCAGGTATCATATCCTTCTTTCCCGAGAGATGCGGCACCCAGAAGCTGTGGATCACATCGGCGGATTCCAGTTCGAGCACGACAGGACGTCCGACAGGAATGTGAATCTCATTCGCATCTTCCATCACAACCGCGCCCGACGGGTCCAGATACTGGACGCGGAACCACCACATCTCGCCGGTAATGCGAATACGCATTTCGTCGCCGCGTATCGGTTCTGTCAGACTGGCTGTGAGAGTCAGTCCCCACACCAGTAGTGCGGTCAAAACGACACCCGGAAAGGCCACTCCGCCGAGCCAGATCGCGCGCTCTCCTCCCAGCTTCGCTTTCCACTTGTCTGGTCCCTTGATGGCGACCCAGAGAGCAAACACCACGACCAATGTGACGAAACCGCCCAAACCGAATAGCGACCAGGCCAAGATGGTGACCCTGCCCGAATAGGGACCTGCCGGATCAAGTACCGGAGGAGGCCAACCCCAGAGTGCGTCAATCATGGTCGAGGCCATATAAATAGGCTGCGATATCTGCCGCTTCAGCCTCGCTAATTGGCATTGGCGGCATGGACGAGCCCTCCTTCACGGAAGGTGCGTTGCGGATGAAGGCCGCCAATACATCTGGTCGGTTCGGCAACTGGCCTGCGATAAGGCCAACATCGTCGAAGCCTTCGAGCGATGGTCCCAAACGCCCGGCTGGCCAGTCCAGCTCCGGGATTTCGTGACAAGATCCACAGCCTGCGCGCTTGATTGCTGCTAAGCCCCGGTCCTTCGGGCCGGTAGTCGGCTCTCGCCGCGTCTCAACCGGGTCCTTGCATCCGGCAAGCGGTGCACATGCGGCTAAGGCTATGCCAGTCACGATGGCTTTCCAGTTCCGATGCCGATGCTCCACACTCCCCATTCCCATGGGAACCGGGCAATCGCTCGCTTCGTTCCCACCAGACGATGCTTTTTCGCTCTGTCCTGTCCATCACCGCCCTTTCTGTGGCGCTGACGTCGTGTAGTCCTGCCCCGATCGACGATCCATTCGACGACACGGGCGAGTTGATTGCCTTATCGGGCGGGGACGCAGGTCCGCAGGCTGCTTGCCACACTTGTCATGGGCTGGACGGTCGCGGCGACGGAGCGTTAGTGCCGAGGATAGCGGGGACGGATGCCGGATATTTGGTTCGTCAGCTGGGTTTTTATGCGGACGGGCAACGTAGTCATCCCCAAATGAATTGGCTTGCAGGCCGACTAAATACCGAGGAGCGGTTGGCTGTGTCAGCCTATTACGAGGCCATGGATTTTCCGGAGGACGTGCAAGGCAGCAAGGGTGGACCTGAACCCTCGTGCGAGATCGAGAAAGCATACGAGATCTACCATGCGGGCTTACCCGAACGCGCTCTATCGTCTTGCGCGTCTTGCCATGGAGAAACCGGTCTCGGTTCGGGTGCCGGCAATCCAGCCTTGGCTGGTCAGAGCGCGGCTTACCTCGCCGAACAATTGCGCAGTTGGCGAAAAGGTGAGCGATATGGCGATGCGCTGAACGTCATGCACGATGCGGCCAGCAAGCTGCGAGAGGACGAAATCAACCCACTCGCGGCGTATATTGCGTATGGTCCGGAGCCGTCTCGTCGTCCCGAATTTCCGGGAGAATGCCCCTGACTGTATCGTCGCGGTCCCAAAAATGATGTTTCAGCGCCGCAATGACATGCAGCGGTACCAGCAATGCGAGGCCGATGACGCCGAGGACATGAAGGCTTTCCGCCCAGTCGAGCACCTGATACTGCCACGCTGGGGAGAGTGTATGAAAGGGCATCGGGGGTATTGCGACCAATCCGGCAAGGCGCAGTGGTTGAACCGGCTGTATTGCAGACCACATCGCCCATCCACTCAGCGGAAGTAGCGCGAATAAGCCATAGAAAAGGTACTGTGTGATATGTGCTGCCGTGCTCTGCCAGCCTGGCGCATCAGCGTCATTGACCGGATCGGGGACGAATAGTCGCCAGCCAAACCTCAAAATAGCGAGAAACAAGATGGTCAGCCCCAACTCGCTATGCAGTTCGTAGGTGGCAAGCTTGCTGGCCCCGACCGGATAGCGCGACATCATCCAACCTGAGCCGAGCTGAAAGAGCACCAGCCCTGCCATGATCCAGTGGAACCAGACACCGACTGGCGAATACTTCCCCTGCTCGGTGTAGCTGACCGCCCATCTACGGATCAGGTCATGAAGCCTCATGCAGGCGCTCTGCTACCGAGCGATCGATAAAGTATCGTCAGAGCGGCAATGAGGTAGACCAAGCTCGCCGGGGCCCACATGACGATGCCCGCAATCTGTTGATCCTCAATCGGCGAGAGACCCCAAAACTGCGTCGTCAGCCAATGTGGCGCAAAGTAGGCTCGGTGTGCAAAGGTCAACAACGCACCGAGTGCACCCATCGCGACCATCGTTGCCAGCAAAGCCGTCGCGGCCGCCGGTGCTGGCGATCGGATGACCTTTATCCACCAAACCGCGGCCGTGGCGACGATGCTGATTTGCATGAGCCAGAAAATGCCGTCGCTGCTCATGGCGCCTTCGTAGAAAGGGGGCGCATGCCAGAGCCAGAATGTGAGTCCATGAATCGCCGTCCAGACGGTCAAGGTGCCGGGAATTTCGGTTTCCTCGACCCGGAAGGCGGCAACGATCAAGGGAGCGAGCACAGTGGCCAGTATAACGTCATGAACGATACGCACCGTAAACAAAGCCGACCCGAGAGCGCAGAAAGGGCTGATGTAGAGTAAGCTGAACACGACCCCGGCTGTGTATGTCGGCATTGCTCTAAGTCTGTCACGTTTCCAATAAGCGAGACCCGCGAAGACCACCAAACACGCCAACATTTCTGGCGCGAAATTCCAATGGGTCAGCCAAACCCCAGGTCTTGGGGCCGCACCGCAATAGGGCAACCAGTGGTTCAGGATTCTCTCCAATCCTATTGTACCTAAACAACGTACTAAATTATCAGACAGAGCATGGTGTCCGAAAATTTTTACCTAGGGAGGTGACGTGGACTCTTGTTTCCAAACTTAAGCATGCCACGCGCAGTGGTCGAGGCAAATTGCTCAACGCATGCGCGATCCCCATGGCCTATGGCTGAAAGAATTCGTGCGATTTGGTGAGGCAACCAGCCTTTCTCTATACCTTCAGTCGCCTTTGTGCTCGGGTTTACCCTTTCGTTTGGTGCTAGCGAGATCCTCAAGCTCACCCTCGGTTATGGAATCGTACATTTCCTTTGACGCGCCCTGAAGGTCGCTCTTGTTGGTGTCGCCACGCTTGGCGCTAAGTGCTGCCCCTGCCGCCTTTTGCTGCGCTTTTGATCTTGCTGGCATTGTGATTACTCCTTCGATGTCAGCTTCCGACTATGGTTCCGCCGTTAGGGTGCAACACCTGCCCCGACATATAGCTTGAATCCTCACATGCGAGGAAAAGGAAGGCGGGCGCCACCTCGTTGGGTTGGCCGGGTCGGCCCATTGGGGTGTTCTTGCCGAAGTCGTCCATATCCTCAGGAGGTTGCCCTCCGCAGGGGTTCAACGGAGTCCAGATCGGGCCGGGCGCGACTGCATTTACACGAATGCCGTCGGCCACCAAGTTTTCGGAAAGAGAGCGGGTGAAGGCCGTAATCGCACCCTTGGTGCTGGAATAGTCGAGCAGATTGTCCGAGCCCTTGTACATCGTCACGCTGGTGCAATTAATGATAGCGCTGCCTTCACCAAGGTGCGGTAGCGCGGCTTGGACCAAGAAGAACATCGAATAAATGTTCGTCTGGAATGTCCTGCGCAGTTGCTCTTCAGTAATATCGGTTGCGTTGTCATCGGGATGCTGCTCACCCGCATTGTTCACGAGGACATCCAGCTTACCGAAGTGTTCGACGGTTCGGGCTACTGCCTCGTCCGCGAAATCGCGGCGCCCCAAATCGCCTTGCAGACAAAGCCCTTTGCGACCCTCTTCCTCTATAATTGACAAAGTGTGCGCTGCATCTTTTCGTTCTTCATCTGCGTAATAGACTATCGCAACGTCTGACCCTTCGCGCGCAAAGAGGACTGCTACCGCCCTACCGATACCGCTGTCACCGCCGGTAACCAGAGCGACTTTGCCCTCTAGGCGACCCGAACCGGGATAACGTGGCCGCCAATCTGGCTTGCTGTCCATCTCCTCTTCGGAGCCAGGCATGCGCGGCTCTTCTTTGATTTCAGGCTGGAAATTCTCAGTATTGGACATTTGGAGGGCGTCCCTAGATTGCATAAGCTCGGCCCGAAGGTCCGCAAATTGCAAATGCCCGTCTCCCCCGACTTGTTTCGGGTATGATGCCAAGTGTGTGAAATTGACGACGAAATGCAGGGTGTAGCCACCCGCGAACTTCATCTAGGAGCATGGCGTAGCTTTCGGTCACGTGTGTCCAAATTTTATCCTTCGCAATCTATTCGAAGAAACAAAAAGGCTCGCCGTGCGCTGAATCCGACGCAACGGAGGACCATGATGGCAGCGCGCGCATATTGGCAGGGACAGATCAGGCTCGCACTCGTTTCAATCCCGGTGGAAATCTACACCGCGACCAAATCGGGCGCAAAAATCAGCTTCAACCAGATCCACGAACCGAGCGGAAAGCGTATCTCCTACGAGAAGGTTGTTCCCGGCATTGGCCCAGTCGACCGCGACGAGATCATTCGCGGTTACGAGGTTTCCAAGGGCAACTACGTCCTGCTCGAGGATGCGGAAATCGATGCGGTCAAAATCGAGAGCAAGCGCACGCTCGAACTCGTCCAGTTCGTCGACACATGCGAAATCGACCCGCTGTATTACGACAAGCCCTATTACGTCGTGCCTCAGGACGAACTGGCCGAAGAGGCATTCATCGTGTTGCGGGAGGCGCTGCGCAAAGCGAAAAAGGTCGCGCTCGGTCAACTGTCGATGCGCGGCAGCGAAAAGCTGGTTGCGATCAAACCTTGTGGCAAAGGATTGCTGCTCGAAACGCTGCGCTACGCCGACGAAGTTCGCAGGGGTCAGTCGTTCTTCGCCCAAATCGAGGACACCAAGCCCAAAAAGGAGCTGCTCGACCTTGCGAACACGCTGATCGAGCAAAGGAGCGCGCCCTTCGATGCGAGCGAGTTCGAGGACCGCTATGTCGAGGCGTTGCGAAAGCTGATCGACAAAAAGGCCAAGTCGAAAAGCAAAAAGGCCATCCTCGAGGACGTCGACGAACCGGGAGATGCAAGCGGCTCCAACGTTATCGACCTTATGGCGGCTCTGAAGAAATCAGTCGGTGAGAAGAAGGCCCCCGCGAAGTCGAGCGGGAAACGCAAGAAGAGCGCTTAAGCCGGTGGAACTCAACGATCCTGTCCTCGTCCACTGGCTCGATTGGGACCTGCTGTCGCGGTTAGGTATTGCTGCAGTGCTCGGCCTTCTTCTCGGCCTGGACCGCGAATTGCGAGGCCACGCCGCTGGCATGCGAACTCACGGGCTGATCTGTTTCTCCGCAGCTGCGATGACTGTTTCGATCCTTGCGCTTTATACAGATCTCGGCGGAGAGCGTATGGACCCATTGCGCGTCTATGAGGCAGCAGGCGCATTCGTCGGCATTATTGGTGCCGGGTTGATAGTTTTCAGCAGGGGCCAGGTACACAACCTCACGACTGCCGCACACCTGTGGCTTGCCGCGGTAGTCGGGATAGCCTGCGGTGCAGCTCAATGGCCACTTGTGGCCATCGCGGCCGCCATCAGCCTTGTCATGCTCACACTTCTGCGACTGATCGAACCCAAGGATCGAGACCGCCGGCTCGACGATGAATCGGGCGACGAAAAGGAGGAAAGGTGAGCAAGCGCTCAAATCCCCTGTCCGAATACAACGCAAAGCGCGATTTCGCGAAGACGCCAGAACCTTCCGGCAAGGCGCAGAGTAGCGAGTCTGGCAACATCTTCATCGTCCAAAAGCACGATGCAACCCGGCTTCACTGGGACCTGCGGCTCGAAGTCGACGGCGTGCTGAAAAGCTGGGCAGTGACCAAGGGGCCTTCACCAGACCCCGATATAAAACGGTTGGCTGTTCGGACTGAGGATCATCCCATGTCCTACGCCGAGTTCGAAGGAACCATACCCCGAGGCGAATATGGGGGCGGGACAGTTATGCTATGGGACCGCGGCATCTGGTCGCCGATCGAAGGCAAGTCGGTCAAGGATCTTGAGAAGGGGCATTTGCACTTCACCCTCGAAGGCGAGCGCATGAAGGGCGAGTGGCTCCTCATCAAGCTTAAGCGGAAGCCAGGTGAGAAGCGGGAAAATTGGCTCCTTCGCAAGCTGCAGGATAAGCACACAGAAAAAGGCGATCCTTTGGTCGAACGTGCATTGACCAGCGTGCTCACGGGGCGCTCGATGGCCGAGATCGCTGCGGACAAGGCCGGCGAGTACTCCCTCGCCGGCAAGAAGGATGATGCCTTTTTCGCGCAGATGGAGAAGGCGTCCTCGCGCAATGCGAAGAAAGCGAAGCCGCAGAAGCGAAGCGACGCGCCGCTGCCGAAGTTCCGTAAGCCACAGCTTGCCACGCTGGTTGACCATGTTCCGGCCGGTAACGGGTGGATGCACGAGATAAAGTTTGACGGCTATCGCGCGGTGATTGCCGCCAAAGGAAATATAGTCCGAATCTACACCCGCAACGGGAAAGACTGGACTGACAAATTCGGACCCCTGGTCGAGGCGCTCGCCGCGCTCAACTTGCCTGCATGCCTGATCGACGGCGAGATCGTGGCGACGGATGCAGAAGGCAATCCGGACTTCTCGACCTTGCAGGGCATGCTGAAGCGCGGTCAAGGCGCGCAGAGCAAGGATGATGCGCTGCAATTCCATGCCTTCGATGTCATCGAATTGGCGGGCGAGGATCTCAAAGCACTGCCCAATATCGAGCGTAAGGAACGGCTCGAAGCCATGCTGTCGACAGCAGAACCGCCGATTTTCCTCGCTGATCATGTCATCGGCGCGGGCGAGAAGCTGTTCGATGCCATGTGTGCTGCGAGGCAGGAAGGGATCATCTCGAAGAAGATGAACGCGCCCTATCGCCACGCCCGCAGCAAGGCGTGGGTGAAGGTCAAGTGCACGCTGCGACAGGAATTCGTGATCGTCGGCTGGAAGAAATCATCGGCCAAGGGGCGCCCCTTCGCCTCGCTTCTGATGGCCCAGCACGAAGGCGGAAAATTGGTCTACAAGGGAAATGTCGGCACGGGATTTGCCGGCGACGACTTCGACGAGCTCGTGCCGAAGCTCGACCGACTTGAGCGAAAAACCCCTGCTGTAGAGGTCGACAAATCCAGCGCACGCGGTGTTACCTGGGTCACACCGAAACTGGTCGCCGAAGTCGCCTTTGCGGAGCTCACCGCCGACGGGAATATTCGGCACGGTAGCTATCTCGGCCTGCGTCGCGACAAGCCTGTCAAGGCGGTCAAGCCGGAGAAAGCCGCCCGCGCACCCGTAACTGATGCGACAGTGAATATCTCCAGCAGGGATCGGGTGGTATTTCCCGACAGCGGCCAGACCAAGGGCGATCTTGCCGATTATTATGCAGCAGTTGCAGATATCATGCTGCCCTTCGCTGGACACCGCCCTGTCAGCCTCGTGCGGTGCCCCCAAGGCCGAGCCCGCAAATGCTTCTTTCAGAAGCATGACAGCGGCGCATTCGGCGACGCCGTCCATCACGTTCCTATCCGCGAGAAAGGCGGCGGGACCGAGGATTACCTTTATATCGAGGACTCGCGCGGAACCCTTCAATGCGTTCAGATGGGCACGATCGAGTTCCACGCCTGGGCGTCGCGCAGCGATGCGGTCGAAAAGCCAGACCGCATGATCTTCGACCTCGACCCGGACGAGGGGTTGGACTTCGAGGACGTGAAACAAGCAGCGCGCGATATCCGCGATCGGTTGGCGGACCTTGGGCTGACGAGCTTCGCCATGCTCTCGGGTGGCAAGGGAGTGCACGTGATCGTGCCGCTGACGCCGGGCCACACATGGGATGTGCACAAGGACTTTGCCCGCCGCTTTGCCGAAGCGCTTTCACTGGCCGAACCGGAACGCTTCACGGCGACAATGAGCAAGGCCAAGCGCAAGGGCAGAATCTTCATCGACTGGCTGCGCAACCAGCGTGGCAGTACCGCCGTCGTTCCATATTCGGCACGGGCGCGAATCGGGGCGCCGGTGGCTGCCCCGATCGCTTGGAACGAGCTAAAATCAATGGAAGACGCTAAGCCCTTCGGCATAGCTGATGCCACCAAACTGATTGGCCGCAGTGCATCGAAATCGCTCGCTGGATGGGGGTTCGCGGTACAGAATCTGCCGGACATTTAGCAGCTGTCTCAAGGCTACCGCTTTCGAGGGGGCGAGCCAGCGATCAGATATGCTTCGACCCAACGGACCAATGTCCGCATTGATGCAGTTCTCGCTTAAAAGCAGACTGACCGCAAACGGCCCATGATCTGTCAGCTTTGACTTGAGCCCAGGATGGAGAACAGTCAGTTCGATCCTGGTTCGGTGCGATCTCGTATCATCGCTTGCCAGATTCCGGCGTAACTGAATCGCCTTCGAGGAAAGCGCCCACCGCCGTCGCAAACGCTTCCGGCGCTGTCATCAGGATAAAATGGGGCGCCTGTTCGACCGGGATCAGTTTTATGTCCCCGGCGGTTTCCAAGGCTGCGACATGTTCTTCAGCCCCATGGTATGGGGTTTTGGGATCAAGCGTGCCATGAAGGACGATCGTCCGAGGGAGCTTCTCGGGGGACTTCCCGAAGCTCGCATCCGGCTCATAGGTCGGGATCCCGCCTGACAGCAGCAGCGATGGCAGAGGGCTTGCAAAAAGGTTATTCTCCTCCTCGCTTTCAACCATCTCAGCTGTGAGGGTCGGACGGGCATTGTTCTCTGACCGGCTGATGAGACTTACCAGCGGGATGGATGAACCGCTCTGTGGATATTGTTGCAGCGAGGCCCCAATGCTCGCCAGCCGACCCATCGCGTATTCCAACCAGGCAGGATCGCCGGCCTGCAATCCAGCGATAACATCAGGGAGCATCACGCGCGTTTCGGGAAAGTCGAGCAGCGCTGCCAGTTTGTATCTGAGATTGGCACCGGCCAACTCATCGACATCGTCGCGCTCGAAAATTCGGCGGAGAGCCTGCTCTGCTCCGGCCCGAAAATAACGGCGGCAATCGGGACGCTTGTCGCATTTGCGCAGAACGGTGCGACCGACACTATCAGTCACGGCTGATCGGTGACTCAGATCGAGATCACCATTGCTTTCGAGCGGCACGAGAGAATCCAGAATTACGCCATCAAGATCGTCCTGCGCCTCTAGCGTCAGCATTCGAAGCGCCAGTTGCGTGCCGTAGGAGACGCCGTAGAGGAAAGTCGGTCCGCCAGTATCGAACCGAGTGATCAACAGATCGAGATCGTGCGCAGCATTCGAGATCGTAAAGGCCTTGGTCCGACCCGCCTCTGCAATGAGGGCACTGAAGCATGTGCCCCATTCTTCACCGGCAAGGGCGCTACCTGCCTCGCCCGAAGGATCCTCCTCTCTTGGGCAGAGCCTTGTGGAGAAGCCCGTCCCACGGTGATCGGGAACCAATACGTCGAATCCTGGAGCGGCCGCCCGGAGCGAATGCATAAAGGGGTAGAAAGAGGCTCCAGACTCTCCCGGTCCGCCCGCGACCAGCCATAGCTGACCTTCAGGATTGCCTTCGGCCGGAAATTTTCGGACAAAGAGCTCAATCGTTCCGGCGATCCCATCGGTATGGTCAAGCGGCGCCTGGACACGCGCACATTCCGTATCCTCCAGTGATGGATGCGAACCAGAGTCTGCACACTTCGTGAACTCGCTGGATGACAGGGCATCCTGGGCAAGAGTAGCTGAGGCTGGAGTGAGAAGAGCGATTGAGAACGGTGCAAGGATACGAAAGACGACAGCCACTGTTAGCTCCAAGCTAAACGAAGAATGCCGGTTGCCTAATGAAGGGTCGGCGCTCGCGCAACCGGATCGGCCATGGGCTACAGTCAGGGCATTTTCTTCGGGTCCGCTCTTCGCAGTTGGCATCCTGCAAGCAGACTATCCGCTATCGGCCCAGACTTTGCCCCTAAGAACAATCATTCTGACAGTCGGCAAGGACGCGCAACTCCTTGATCTGCCCCTCATGAATCGCCATCAGCCTTTCCAGTTTTTGGCGCGCATCGTCTCCGACGCTTTGACGCGCCTCCTTGAACAGACGGAAGAGTTCTCCGCGCGAGAGCGGGCTGTCCCGCCACTTCGATTGCGATAGTTCGGCCAATCCGTGATGAAGCAAAGCACGTTCCGCGTTCGTCGCGCTCGCGAGTGCCGCCCTGATGATCCATGGGCGCGCCACTCCAGACTCGATAAACGAGCATGCGAAAATGGCCAGCTGTGCAAACGCGAGAGCAACGAGGAACCAACCCAGCAACTTCGTAGGTACGAAATCCTGTTCCAGGATGTTCGCGATCAGGGCGAACGCGCCGACGAATACGGCGAGCGCGAGTACGCACGCGACTATCGTCGTCCACATCCAGTTTCGCTGGAGATAGAACGCGGCACGCTCCGCCCATGTGCTGTGGGGTCGATCGATGGGAGGCAGGCCATCAGTCGGAAATGTGGTCATGGTCATGATGATAGGCCCTTGGATGGGTTGATTTGCCTGGCCCGCGAAATCGCCAAGAAGCGTGCGGACGATGAAATTGCTCCTGACCTGGCGCGGATGCTTTCCTTCCTTCTCGCGAAGGCTTGGGAGTTCTCCGCCCGTGCGGAGGCGTAGGTCTGCCTGAGGGCACAGCTGACAGCCTCGAAAGGCCCCATCGAGCGCAATCACCAGCAGCGCTCAAACCCTCTTTACCACCCTCCACTCCCGACAAAAACATCGACTATCGTCCGATCGGGCTTTCGCCATATTTGCGCAGGACATCGTCAAAGGCTTCGGCCATTAGATCCTGCAGACTGAGTCCGTGCCGACGCGCACAGGTGTGCATGGCAAGCGAGAGTTCGGGTGAGAAATAGCCCGAAATCGCCTTGCGACCGATGCGGCTAGGCGGTGTCGAGTGGGTCGATGAGGCAATCTTCTCATGCATGACCGGGTCTTCCCGCGGCTTGCGATCAGCGAGATTGGCGAAGCGGTTCGTGCGGACATCCTATCGTGTGAGCGTGTGAACATGTTCAGCTCCGCACATGCCCAACTGTGAAGCTGCTCGATCTCTCGCAACGCTTTGCCACCGGGATCGATATCGAAGACCGTCTGACCGCCAGCAACCGCGTGCCGGTAGGCAGCACGGTCAGGCAGAATCACCGGGCAGGTCTGCGCGCCGAACCCCGACACCAGCTCCCTTGCATCGGCGTAAACCAGCGGCGCATTGGGCGGACCTGCGCTGAAGATGACGAAGGCCGGCCGAGCCAGCAGCTCGACCAGGCGGATGGTCGTACGCATCGCGGCGAGATCGAACGCGCTCGGGCGGCAGGGGATCAGCACGAGATCCGCGCATTCTACTGCTTTGTTTGCCGCCAGATCGGCGTGCGGCGGCGTGTCGATGACGATTAGCTCGGCACCCTGTCTGCCGCCGCCTCGATCTTCGCGGCAATGCGCGGCGGGGCGCTGTCGATCACCTCGGGCGGTGCGCCCTGCCGCCATTCGGCCCATTGCGATGCGCTCGCCTGCGGGTCTGTATCGATCACCAGGCTGACTTGACCGGCGCGGTTTGCTGCGGCCGCGAGATGGATGGCGAGCGTCGTCTTACCCGCACCGCCTTTCTGGCTGACGATAGCGATAGTGCGGGTGTTTGGGTGTGCGGGCGTTGTCATGCGCGGCCTTCCTCATGTTCACATGTGGGCGTGTGGATGTGTGCGGACGTGGTCACGTTCACCGCTCCCGCTCCAGATCGCGTTCGCGTTCACGATCGCGCGTTGGATCACCCATGTCGCGAGACCGCTTGGGGGCGCCGCCCACGGCTTTTCGAGGGTAATGTCGCGCTCCTTGTTTTCCAGCACGGCGCGGGCGAACTCGGGACCAAGCTCGGCTGACAGCTTCTTCAGGTCCTCCCAGAAGCGGGGAGAATGGTCAGCGAAGTCCGACTTGCCACGAGCGATCTCAATCGCACTGGTCTTGTCCCCGGCATTGCGACCCACATCGCGTTCGATGCTGCGGGCGTTGTCGATGATCAGGGTGGCTTCGCCCGTGAACCGGGTCGCGGCAACCAGGAAACTGCGCGTGCTGTTGAGCATCTTCTCATTCTCGCTCAGCGCCATGATGTCATCGCGTGCGGTCATGCCCTGCGCGATGTGGGCGTTGACCGCATAAGCGAGGTCGAGCCGCTCGAGCATTGGATCGCCATGCTTGAGGTCGATCACTTCGCCATCCCTGGTCGAGACGCTGATGCCACTTTTGCCGACGCTCTCGACCCGGGCGACATCGCTGTTGGCGAGGCTGCGCTCGTGATCGTTCGCCGTCCAGCGAATCGGATCGCCGGTGTGAAGCGCGATCCTCTTCTCCGCGAACACCGACACCGCATCATATTTGAGGTTGTGGGGCAGCTTGCCCGGCGTGAAGCTGTGGATGCGGCCGTCCTGCATTTCCAGCCTTACCGTCTTGCCGTCGTGATCGAGTACCCGGCCCCGTTCGCCGCGTTCGATGCCCTGCGAGCGCAGGTTGCTGTTGAAGGTGACGATATGCCCCTCGCGATAGGCGCGCCTTTGGCGGGCACCTTCCTTGGTGACCGTGACCCGGTCCAGCACGGTCTGCACATGGGCCTGCGTGCCCAGCTCGCCCTTTTCGGCGCGCTGCTCCTGCACCGCGGTGTTAAGCGCACTGCGCATCGCCCGGCTCATCGTGAGGAGAAGTGTCTGCTCACGGTCTTCGGGTGAGCGGCCGACCCAGAAGGCTGCCGCGGTCTCCACACCCTCGCGCCGTGAGAGCTCGAGGGTGCGATCCTTCAGCGCGGCAAAGGCCCCCGGCAGATCTTCGCGGTTCAGCGCCTCGGCGACCGCCTTCATCTGCGGCGAGGCAGCGCGCAGGTTCTCGGTGACGGCGGAAGTCGGCGTGCCACGCTGCTGCGCCTGCTCGAACGGTTTTCCCGCCGCGATCGCCTGCAACTGTTTGGTATCGCCGACCATGACCAGGCGATCGGCACCTGTCAGATTGGTGAGACGGGTCAGTTTCTCGAACTGCTCGGTACCGACGAGCGAGGTCTCATCGACCATGATCCAGGCACCGGATAGCTCCTTCGCCGTTTCCGCTACCTGCTCAGGGGTGGCAACGCCGTCGAGCACCGGGCGATGCCGCGCGAGGAAAGCGGCGACCGACTTGCCCTCGACGCCCAGCTTTTCGCCGAACTCGCGCGCGGTCCGTGTGGCGATGGCCAGCGCATGGAGGGGCTTGCCGCTTTCACGCAGCAGCGACGCCACCGGCATGCAGCGGTTAGGCGCCCCAAATTCTTTTCCCAAGTTCACTCCCAAGCCGAAAGCTGGCTGTGAGTGAATTTCCTTGGACGCAGTGGGACACAGATTGGTAGATTAGTCAAGGAATCCGGCCGGTTTCCGGACGGCGTTGAACACCCTTGGATGAGGTGGTGGCGGAGACGGAGGGATTCGAACCCTCGATACCCGTTAAAGAGTATGGTTCCTTAGCAGGGAACTGGTTTCAGCCACTCACCCACGTCTCCGGAACGCCTGATTGCGGCGAGGCGGCGGGCTATAGCGGGCAGTCCGGCGGGGGGCAAGGCTCGTCTCGCAGAGGCAGCAAATGCCCGGATCAGCGGCGTTTCGGACTCGCCTCGCCGTGTTTTGGATTCGATTCGTCGCGGGTTCATTGCCGCTTCAGGGCCGGGCGACTCTTTTAAGGGCGGCACGCGGCCTGCCCCGGCTGCCGGTATGGATGGGACGGACGATGACGATGGGAATTGCGAACTTACGAAACGCGCTCGTGACGCTGGGCGCCGGATTTGCCCTGCTGGCGAGTCCGGTTGCCGCGCAAGGTGTCCAGACCATCGATCCGAGTGCCGATTTCGGCTCCGGCATCGACGGCGATCTTTCCGAATCCCCCGGTGACGGTCCGGTTTATGCCGATGAACAGCCGGTCCGCCAGCCGGACGACCAGCAGCCAAGTTACCCGCAGGGCGGCGTCGCAGAAGCCTTTCCCGAAGAAAGCGTTGCCGGTCCGGAAGTGGCCTACCAGTGGGAAGATCCCGTCGCCATGGCGCCCGATGCGGAAACCGCCGCATCGCAAGCTGCCTCGAACCCCGAGGTCGCTGCCGCCCAGGGTTCCACCTACAAGCAGGATGATCTCATCGGCGCGGCGCAGGGCGTCTTCGGTGACGGCGCCGAGGGTCTCGCTAAGCTGATCGAGGACCTGCTGGAAAAGCAGGGCGAGCCCAATGCCTATATCGTCGGGCGCGAAGCGGGCGGCGCCTTCATCGTCGGTGCGCGGTACGGTTCGGGCACGCTCTATCACAAGGTAGAGGGCGAGCGTCCCGTCTACTGGACCGGCCCTTCGATCGGTTTCGATGCGGGCGCGAATGCCGGGAACACTTTCGTGCTGGTCTACAATCTCTACGACACGGAGCAGCTCTACGAACGGTTTCCCGCCGGCGAGGGGCAGATCTATGCACTTGGCGGCATGACGGCCAGCTACCTTCGCAAGGGCGATACCGTGCTGATCCCGATTCGCGTGGGTGCGGGACTGCGGCTGGGCGTGAGCGCCGGCTACATGAAGTTTTCCAAGAAACAGCGCTGGCTGCCCTTCTAGTAGCCCAAGAGAACCTACGGCAGAACCAGGCTTTGCCGCACGATACAGGGTTGCGGCCACGCAGGCGGCGCGGCAAAGGCTGAAGCCATGCTTGACCGTCTAGAAGCTCAATCGCCTGACGCGCTGCTTGCGCTGATCAAGATGTATGCCGCCGACGAGCGCGCGGACAAGATCGACCTCGGTGTCGGGGTCTATCGTACCGACGACGGCGCGACGCCGGTTTTCCGTGCGATCAAGCAGGCCGAAAAACGCCTGATCGAAACGCAGGACAGCAAGAGCTATCTGGGGCCGGAAGGCGACAGCGAGTTCGTGCGGGCACTGATGCCCTATATTTTCGGGTCCGGGTCCGACGGACGGGCGGACATGGGCGGCCGCATCGCCGGAATGCAGACGCCGGGCGGCACGGGCGCCGTGCGGCTGGCCGTATCGCTGGCGAAGCAGGCCGGTGCACGCCGCGTCCACATGGGCGCTCCCAGCTGGCCCAACCATGTCCAGATCCTGGCCGATGTCGGACTGGAGCCCGTCCTGTTCGACCACGCCAACGCCGATGACAGCGCGAATATCGATGCGCTGCTTTCCGCGATCGAGGGCGCAGGGCAGGGCGACGTAGTCCTTCTCCACGCCTGTTGTCACAACCCGACCGGTGTCGATTACTCCCCTGCGGAGTGGGAACGTATCGCGGCAGCACTGGCGAAGAGCGGGGTGCTGCCGATCATCGACAGTGCCTATCACGGCCTTGGCGACGGCATGGAAGAGGACGTGGCAGGGCTGCGCACGGCGCTGGCTGCCGTGCCCGAAGCCCTGGTCGCTTACAGCTGCGACAAGAATTTCGGGATGTACCGCGACCGTGTCGGCGCGTTCTACGTCATGGCGAAAGACGGCAGCCAGCTGGATGCCATCATGTCGAACGCCAATGCCCTGGCGCGTGCCAACTGGTCCATGCCGCCCGACCATGGCGGTGCAGCCATTCGCATCATCCTGGGCGACGAGGCGCTGGTGAAGGAATGGCAGGACGAATTGACGCAAATGCGTGCGCGTTTGCGCCAGGTTCGCGAAACGCTGGCCGCAGCAGACAACCGTGTCCCCGGTCTCGATCTCGCGCAGCTTGCCGATCAGAACGGTCTTTTTGCCATCCTGAAGCTGGATAAGGACCAGATCGCGAAGTTGCGTGACGATCACGGGATCTACATGGCTGGATCGGGACGCATCAATGCCGCAGGCCTGACCAGCGGCAATATCGAGAAGTTCATCGACGCCCTGTCGGACGTGACCGCGAACTGATCCGCCATGGACCTGCAGCCCACCCTCGATACCGAGCGGCTGGTGCTGCGTCCGCTCGAGGAAGCGGACAGGGAACCGCTGTTCGCTGTGGCTTCCGACCCGATGGTCTGGGAACAGCATCCGATCCACGACCGCTGGCGGCGAGAGGTCTTCGACCCCTTCTTCGACCAGGGCCTGGCAAGCGGCGGCGCGCTGACCGTCATTCGCAAGAGCGATGACAGCATCGTCGGTTCGACCCGCTACACGGCCTACGATCCCGAAGACGAGGATGGGGGTTCGGTAGAGATCGGATACACCTTCCTCAAGCGCGCCTGCTGGGGGAAGGGGCTCAATCCGGAAATGAAGCGTGCCATGCTCGCCCATGCATTCGCCCATGTGGGAACCGTGCGCTTCCGCGTCGGCGATACCAATCACCGTTCGCGCTACGCGCTGGAGGCGATCGGCGCGCACAGGACCGCGGAATACGATCTCGACCGCTATCAGGGCCGCCGCGTCGTCCACCTGATATACGCCATGGCGCGAGAGGATTTCGATCCCGGCTGACGCCCGCCCGCTTAAATTGGCGCGGTGATCAGCGTCGCAAGGCTTCCATGCGTTTGAGGTAACGGGCCAGAACGTCGATCTCGAGATTGACTTTGTCGCCTGCCGCCAGCGTACCGAGTGTCGTTACCTCGCCGGTGTGGGGGATGATGTTCAATCCAAAGACGAACTGGCCGTCCGGTTCGTCCTCGACCGAATTGACGGTCAGGGATACCCCGTCCACTGTAATGGAGCCCTTTTCCGCCACGAAGGGGGCGATGTCGGCCGGGGCGCGAATGTCCAGCCGCCATGATCCGCCTTCGCGTTCCATGCGCGCGACCGTGCCAACCGCATCGACGTGGCCGGTCACCAGGTGGCCCCCCAGTTCCTCACCCAGCTTCAGCGCCTGTTCGAGGTTCAACCTGCGGCCTTCGGACCACTGGTCCTGCGCCGTGCAGGCAACCGTTTCCGCGGATACGTCGACGGCAAACCATGCATCGCCCTCCGCCCCGCCGCGTTCCACTACGGTAAGGCAGACGCCCGAACACGCAATCGAGGCGCCGATGGCCATGGCTTCGGGGGCATAGGGGCAGGCGATGCGGACATGCAGGTCGCCGCGCTCTTCCACGCTTTCGATATGACCGATGGCGGTGATGATTCCGGTGAACATGGCGTCGCTTTCGTGAATATGATCAGCGCAGGCGGCTGTAGGCTTCGAAGGTGTCGCTGCCAAGCTGGCGGCGCTGGTCCAGCATCCAGCGTCCATGTGCCCCGGAGAGGCTGCTAAGGCCGATATCGCCAACCGAGCCCGTGCCGCCGCCGATCACGATGGGCGCGCGGTAGATGTGCAGGCTGTCGACGAGGTCCGCCTGCAGGAAACTGGCCGCCGTGCGCGCGCCTGCCTCGACATAAAGATATTGCGCACCGAGCCTGGAGATATGCTCCGGCGTATTGATGACCTTCACGCCGTCGGGCGGGTTGCCGCGTGTCAGCAACACTTTTCGCGGCGACCTTTCCTCGAGGCCGGGCAGCCGGACATCCAGCCGCGGACGGTCTGCCCGCCATGCCCCCCCGCCGACGAGAATGGCGTCGGCCAATGCCCGCTGCGCGTGCACATGAGCGCGGGCTTCGCTTCCCGTAATCCACTGGCTCTCCCCGCTGGCAAGCGCGATGCAGCCGTCGAGCGACATCGCCAGCTTGAGCGTGACGTGCGGGCGGCCATGGGCTGCCCTGGTCAGGTAACCTGCAAGACTGCGGGCACTCTGTGAGCTGGCCACCACGTCTACCGCTATTCCTGCACGGCGCAGGCGTTCTGCCCCTTCTCCCGCCGTGCGGGGGTCGGGGTCGAGGTGGCCGATGACGACCCGCGCAGGCGCCGCCGCGACCAGCAGCTCGGCACAGCTCGGCCCCCGGGGGGAGGGATGGGCGCAAGGCTCCAACGTTACATATGCATAGGCGCCGCGGGCCCGATCCCCGGCCTGTTCGAGGGCGGCGGCCTCCGCATGGGGGCGGCCGCCGGATCGGGTCCATCCGCGCCCAACCACGTGCCCGTCGTCAACAATGATGCAGCCGACGGAGGGGTTGGGAAAACTGGCGGGTCGTCCGCGCAGGGACAGCCTTGCCGCTGCCTCCAGCCACCGTTCGTCGCCTTCGGCCGTCACCGGGAACCGGTATCCGCATCACCGTTAGCAGCGGTGTCCGGCGCGCTCGTTTCCGGCGACGTGCCTGCCTCTTCCCGCGCAGCTTCGGCGGCCCGCTCGGCCTCGATCTCCGCTTCCATGGCGTCGACATCCATGCCCGATGCACGGCCCAGCGCCCGGTAAAGTTCCCGCTTGCGCTCCTCGCGCGCTTCTATCGCTGCGGCAATGGCATCCTGCCGTTCCTGGTTGGCGACGTTCGCGGCGCGAATTTCCTCGTCGGTTCGTCCGGGCGCAAACGAGGTGATGTAGGTCACTTCCGGGCGCTCCGGAGGAAGGACCACCTTTTCCTGCGTGAAGGAGAAGATCAGAAGGCCGGTCGCCGCGCAGGACGCCAGCAGGATCGGCACGCGGTAGGGTTGGGGCCGGCTGAACTCCGTCCAGAAATCGGCCACGGCCGGTTTGGGATTGAAGCGGGAGATGAAGGACATGGGCCCGAAGATAGGGCTTTATCCGCCCCTGCGCCAGTACGGCCTTTCTGCCCCCGGTTATATTCGCCGCTAATTATACTCGACGGTGATCGGCACCCGTCCGCGCAGGTCGCCGCCATCGCCGATTGTATCGGTAATGGCGAGCTTGCCTGTGAAGGAGAATTCCAGCGTGCCTGTATTGTCCAGTCGCGGCACGATGGGCAGGCTGGTGGTAAACTCGCGCAGTTCTGCGATGCCCCCGCGCGGATCGCGCATGGTGATGCGGTCCGGGAAGGTCACCTGAACTTCGCTGTTGGGACGACCCGTCACGGTCGCGCGGCCCACCATCGTGACGCCGCCATAATCGTCGAGGTTTCCGGCCGTGATCTTCTGTCCGCTCTCGAGGTCGAGCAGGACGCTGGATTCGCCATTGCCGAGGAGGATCAGGCGGCCGAAATTGATTTCGTTCTGGATGAACAGGTCCGGTGGGCCCGAAGCGATGTCCCCGCCATTGCCGTTCCCGTTTCCACCGCCATTGTTCCCCGATCCGTCACCGCAGGCCTGTCCGTTGCCGTTCCCGCGCGTGCCGTTGCCGGAACCTCCGCCCGCGCCATTGCCGCAGCCATCGATCGGATCGGTCTCGACCGGCTGGTCGCCATCGCCCGGGACGGGAGCCGGGTCGGGATCGCCGCGATTGCTACCCCCGTTTCCCTTGCCGTTACCACGATTGCCTCCGCCTTTCCCGTTGCCGTTATTGTCGCCTTTCGCCTGCGCGCGGTCGTCCGGCTTACGCAGCGCGGCGGGCAGATCCGGCTCGCTTTCGGCCTGCGGTCCGCAGTTCAGGCATTCGCGCTGCGCCTGCAGGGCGGCAGGGGTCACCAGGAGTGCCAGGGGAAGGGCAGGCAGGAGGACGCAGCGGCGGAGCATTGCCCGATTATCGCCGAACAAGGTAAACGAGGATTTAAAGGCCGCGATACCCTATGGGAAGGTCGCGTAAAGCTCCCGTCCGCGTTCCTTCAGCCAGCGGTCTGCGGCAGGGAGTTCGGGCCCGAACAGTTCTGCCAGCAGGGCGTGGAAAGCCTTCGAATGGTCGAAATGGACACGGTGTGCCGTTTCGTGGGCCACGACCGACCGGCGCACGAAATCGGGCGCCTGTACCAGTCGCCAGTTGATCCGCATGGTTCCATCGCTGGAACAACTGCCCCAGCGGCGACGCGCATTGCTGAGCGACAGGCGGGGCGGCGGCAGGTCGATCCTTGCCGCATATTCGGCAGCGTCGGCCCGGAAGAGAAGCATCGCCTCGTCACGCAGCCATTTTCTCAGACGGGCCTCGACCCGGTCTTCGGGGCCGCCCAGATAAACCTGCTCGTGATCGGCGCGCGGCTGGCGGGGGGCGGAGGGCGACCATTCGATGGCCAGGTCGCGCCCGCGAAAAGCGATGGTTTCGCCCGGGACCGCGCTGCGGCGGCCGGGCTGCTTCTCGATCTGCCCTGCCAGCCAGTCGGAACGCGACCGTGCGAAGTCCACTGCATCTGCCGTGCGGCCCCAGCGGGGAATCGTTACCCTGACGCTCTGTCCGTCCGGTGACAGGCGCAGGACCATGCGCCGGGCCGTGGGGTGGCGCACGATCGCCAGAGGCAGCGTTCGCCCTGCGATTTGCAGCACCTCGCCATCGGGGTCACGCCGTAGCCAGTCGATCACCGGTCATCCCAGTCGACGACATGATGCTCCAATGGCCCGGCGTCGTCCTCGCTCACGACACGGCCAGCCACGCCTGCCCCGCTCATATGCACCGCTTCGCGGTCGCCGCTCAGCAGATAATGCCATTCGGGCAGCGGATCGCCGTCGGCGCGCCTACGATAGGCGCAGGTGGAGGGTAGCCAACGCACGTCCTCCACGATTTTCAGCGTAAGCCGCAGGCAATCCGGCACGGTCGCCTTCCGGTTGGGATAGTCGCGGCACCGCGCAGTCCGTGTGTCGAGCAGCGTGCAGGACACATTGGTGTCCTCTATCTCGCCGGTATCCCAGTCCTCCATCTTGTGCAGGCAGCACCGACCGCAGCCGTCGCACAGCGCCTCCCATTCGGCGGTGCTCAGATCGGCCAGGGGGCGTTCCCAGAACCGGTCCCTCAGCTGACCCATTTCGCCAGCTCTTCGGCGACGGCCTCGGCGCCTTCATCGGTGGGCAGGGTGGCGATCGGCTTGCCGTTCGGGCCGAACAGATATGTCACGTTGGAATGGTCCATCAGGTAACCACCGCCGTCGCTGTCCTCGCCCCTGGCGTAGAAGACGGCGAAGCTGGACGCGGCATCCTCGATCTGTTCGGCAGAGCCGGTCAGGCCGATCAGGCGCGGATGGAATGCGTCGGTGAATTCGCCGACCACTTCGGGCGTGTCGCGTTCGGGATCGATACTGATGAAGATCGGCTGGATTTGCGCTGCCGCGTCGGGGTTGGCCTGCTCGAAGGCGCGCAGGCCCGCCATCGCGCGCTGGTTGTCGGTCGGGCAGATATCGGGGCAATAGGCATAGCCGAAATAGACCGTGCGGTACTGCCCGTCGAAATCCGACCAGCGGACAGTCTCGCCATCTTCCGAAACCAGTTCGAATTCGCCGCCTATGGCTGCCCCTGCCAGCGGCGGCAGCGAATCATTGCCGCTTCCCTGCGCTTGCGGTTCGGCGGAACACCCTGTCAGCGCCAGCCCGAAGGCGAGCATCAACGGGGCCGGGCGACGGAAAATCGTGTTGGTCATGGCGGTAGGGTTCAGGCTTTGCTAATCGCTGTTGTCGAGATGGGACAGGCGCAGCCCGGCTGCGACAAATCCCGGAATGCGTATGCCACGATATGTGGTCGAAAGCGGAGCGAGTTACAATGATGGGTCACGGGCCTTTCGCGAAAATCAAGGCCGGCGGCACAGCCCTGGCAGCGCTGTCGATGATGGCAGCAGGTGGCGCCGCGCTGCCCGCTCCGGCTGCGGCGCAGGCGCTTTTCTCCGACGGTTATGCCTTCCTGAAACTGGTCAAGGACCGCGACGGGCAGAAGGTCACCAATATCCTCGATGCACCGGGGCAGACCATCATCAACACGCGCGACATCACGACCGGCGATACGGCCGTTCATATCGTTGCCGAACGCCGTGACGCCGTGTGGATCGAATTCCTGACCGATCGCGGAGCCAATCCGAATATCGCCAATGTGAAGGGCGTCACGCCGATCATGATTTCCGCCAATCTCGGCCATATCGAGGGGGTGGAGAAGCTGATCGAGGCGGGCGCTCAGGTGGATGTGGCCAGCTCTGCTGGAGAAACCCCGTTGATCGGCGCCGTGCACCGCCGCGACGTCGCGCTCGTGCGCCTCCTGCTCGAACACGGTGCCAATCCCGACCGGAACGATAATTCGGGCCGCTCGGCACGCAATTATGCCGAGATGACCGGCTCCAGGCAGCTGCTCGACGAATTTATCGCCGCCGACGAGGCGCGGGAAGCCGCCGGGGAACAACAGAGCTACGGGCCCAGTTTCTGATCCATGATCGATAATCCGCAGGACCTGACGCTCGACGAACTCCGGATCGCACTGGCTCCGGCCATTGCCGACTCGGCCATTTTCGATGGCTGGGGCGACGACGCGCTGCTGATGGCGGCCGGGATCGAGGGCGTCGATCCCGACGTCGCCCGCCTTGCATTCAAGGGCGGGGCGATGGCGATGATCACTGCATGGATCGACTCGATCGATGCGCGGATGGTCCGAGACATGCCGGCGGAAGAACTCGCCGCTTTGAAGATACGGGAGCGCATCCGCGCGCTGGTCGCCTACCGGCTGGAAGCGGTCGCAGGACAGGAGGAAGCCCTGAGGCGCGCCCTGTCGATCATGGCGATGCCGCAAAACGCGCGCGTTTCCCTGCGCACGGGCTGGCGCAGCGCAGACCTGATGTGGCGGCTCGCCGGCGATGTCTCGACCGACTACAACCACTATACGAAACGCACGATACTGGCGGCGCTTTACGGGTCTGTCCTTGCCGTGTTCGTCGGGGACGAAAGCGAAGGCAAGGCCGATACCATGGCGTTCCTCGATCGCCGTATCGACAACGTGATGCAGTTCGAGAAGGTCAAATCGCAATTTCTCGGCAATGACCGGGAGCGGTTCAGCGTGACGCGCTTCCTTGGCCGGTTGCGGTATCCCGCGCGGTAAACGCTGCGCGCTGCACGCAAACTCTTATTGATAATCACTTGCAATATGGCGTCCTGCATGCGAGCAGGCGGGCCATGAACCTTGCTACCCTTAAGACGGGCCGTCCGGCCAGGATTACCGGCGTGGACTGGGATGCCGTGGCGCCCGGCGATGCCAAGCGGCTGCGTGCGCTGGGCCTCGATGCCGGCGCCGAAGTTGCTGTCGAGTTTCGCGGCGTATTCGGCGGCGCGGACCCGCTGGCGGTAACGATCGGGCGCACGACCGTCGCCCTGCGGCGTGTTCACGCCGCCGCCATGTCCGTCACACCGTCCTGAGCGCGGAATTTTCATGACCGAGATGCGCCGAGTCGCCCTTGTCGGAAACCCGAATGCGGGCAAGAGCGCGCTATTCAACAAACTGACCGGGGCGCGCCAGAAGATCGCGAATTATCCTGGTGTCACGGTCGAGCGGAAGGCCGGCCGCATGGTCCTGCCGTCAGGAGCGCCGGTCGAACTGATCGACCTGCCCGGCAGCTATGCCTTCGACGCTTCCAGCCCCGACGAGGAAGTCACCAGCAAAGTCGTTCACGGCGAGTTTCCGGGCGAAGCGGCGCCTGACGCGCTGATCCTCGTCCTCGATGCGGCGAATTTGGAACAACACCTCGTCTTCGCACAGGAAGTACTGGAACTGGGACGGCCGACCGTCGTCGCGCTCAACATGGTGGACCTCGCCGACCGCGACGGGCTGAGCGTCGATGCGGGCGCGCTGTCGCAGGCGCTGGGCGTGCCGGTAGTCTCGACCGTGGCCGTGCGGAGGAAGGGGCTGGACGAGCTTTCTTCTGTTATCGAAGAAGCTCTTGCCGGTGACGCCGAGCTCCACACCCGTCCCCATCTCGACCTGACGGAGCGACGCCTTGCCGCGCGCAACATCGCCAAGGGCGCAGTGGTCGGAAAAAGCGTGGGCTACCGGATGCGTTCCGGGCTCGACAAGGTCCTGCTCAATCCGTGGCTCGGCCCGGTCATCCTGTTCGGCCTTCTCTTCGTCGTCTTCCAGGCTGTCTTCGCCTGGGCCGACCCGTTCATCGGCCTGATCGAGGGCGCTACGGAAGCGGCGGCGGCATGGGTCGTCGCGACGTTCCCCGGCGGCTTCATGCGCGATCTCGTCACCGAAGGCGTCATTGCCGGCGTCGGTTCGGTGGTGGTGTTCCTGCCGCAAATCGTCATCCTGTTCGCCTTCATCTTGGTCATGGAATCGACCGGCTACATGGCGCGCGCCGCTTACCTCATGGACAGGTTGATGGCCGGGGTGGGCCTTTCGGGGCGCAGTTTCATCCCGCTGCTTTCCAGCTTCGCCTGCGCCATTCCGGGCATCATGGCGACCCGCTCGATCTCCGATCCGAAGGACCGGCTGACCACCATCCTTATCGCTCCGCTGATGACCTGTTCCGCGCGCCTGCCGGTATATGCCGTCATCATCGCGGCCGTCATTCCCGCGACCACGGTCGGGCCGGGCATCGGCCTGCAGGGACTGGTCCTGTTTGCGCTTTATATCGCCGGTATCGTCGGCGCGATGATCATGGCTCTGGTTCTGCGCCGCACGGTTGCGCAGGGGCAGGCGTCGGGCTTCATCATGGAACTGCCGCGCTACCAGCTCCCCGCGGTCAAGGACCTGCTGATCGGCCTCTGGCAGCGGGCCTGGGTGTTCCTGCGCCGGGCCGGTACGATCATTTTTGCCGCGACCGTGATCCTGTGGCTCCTGCTGACATTCCCGAAGGCCGACCCGGGCGAGAGCCAGCTCGACGCCAGTTTCGCAGGCCGGATCGCGACCGCCATCCAGCCCGCTTTCGAACCGGTCGGCTTCAACCGCGAAATGACCCTCTCGCTCATCCCGGCGATGGCCGCGCGCGAGGTTGCCGTGGCCAGCTTGGCGACGACCTATGCGGTCGATGCAGAGGGCGAGGAAGAGACAGAAGCGGCCTTGCGCGACCAGATTGCCGCGCGGTGGAGCCTGCCCACCGCGCTTGCCTTCCTCGCATGGTTCGTGTTCGCCCCGCAGTGCCTTTCGACCATCGCCGTGGCGCGCCGCGAAACGAATGGGTGGAAATACCCGCTATTCATGCTGGGGTATCTGTTCGCCTTGGCCTACATATTCGCGGGAATCACATACTGGGGCGCGCTCGCCCTGGGATTGTAGCGAAAGAGGAAGATACATGGCCGGGTCACTCAACAAGGTAATGCTGATCGGTAATTTGGGCGCCGACCCGGAAGTGCGCAGCTTCAGCAATGGCGGCAAGGTCTGCAACCTTCGCATCGCGACCAGCGAGCAGTGGAAGGACCGCAATACCGGCGAGCGGCAGGAACGGACCGAATGGCATACGGTCGCGATCTTCTCCGAAGGACTCGTCAACGTGGCCGAACGTTTCCTGAAGAAAGGCAGCAAGGTCTTTATCGAAGGCCAGTTGCAGACCCGCAAGTGGCAGGACCAGTCGGGCAATGACCGCTATTCGACCGAAGTCGTGCTGCGCGGCTTCAATGGCACGCTGACCATGCTGGATGGTCCTGGCGGCGGCCAGGGAGGCGGTGGTGGCGGTGGCTACGGCGGCGGTGGCGGCTATGGCGGCGGTGCTTCGGGTGGAGGCTCCGGCGGCGGCGGATGGAACCAGGGCGGAGGCGGCTCCGGCGGTGGTTCCAATGGTGGCGGTTCGGGCGGCGGCTCGAACTACGACGACCTCGATGACGACATTCCGTTCTGATCGGGCTTTCTGCCGATCCCGGACAGGAAAAAGGGCCGGCATGCGATAAGCGTGCCGGCCCCTTTCGTTTGTCGGCCCGCCTAACTCTTTTTGAGCGCTGCCAGCATTTCCGCCATCGGCCCGTCCTCGCTACCTTCGGATTGAAGGCCGTTCTCTTCCCTGAAACGGTCGGCGTCCAGTCCCTCGGCATAGGGATCGATGGCGAGCGCCAGCGTCTGCGCGACTGCTTCGCCAAGGTCGATCGTGTCGCCGTCATACTCGATCTCGTCGAGCTCTTCGCGTTCCAGTTCGATCTCGATCCCGCCGTCCTCGTCCACAGTCGCGTGTTCGCCGGCGGGGACGAAGACAAGCAGGATCGGCTCTTCCAGATCAACGGCGAAGGGTTCGCCCGACACGGAGCAGTCCTGCGTAACCGCAGCTATCATTTCGCCATGGACGCGAACCCGGTCTCCATCGGCATCCAGCGCAAGGTCGGCTTCCAGCTTCTCGATCGACGGAATGGCGAACCGTTTCGCCAGCGCGGCACGTTCGCTTTCGTTCGCCTCGATCCGCACCGGCTTGGCATCCACCTGGCGAAGGCGGACCGGGCGGGACAATTCGGGCGTGTCAGGCGCTCGCGTGCTCATAGCTGCAGCTCCGCGTCCAGCAGATGCTCGTAGGGCATGCCCGTCATGACGATGGCGAGGTTTTTCACCTTGCGCGCCACGCATTCCGGCGATCCGCCTTCGATGAAGGTGATATTGCGCTCCATCGCCGCTGCGAGCGCCGCATCGCCTTGTGTCAGGCTTTCGCGCAGCGCGCCGGTCCGGCCGCCAAGCGCGCTGACGAGGTTGCCGACTTTCTTGCCGACCGTGGGATCGCCGATACCCGCCTCGCGCAGCTGGCCTTCCATGTCCTCCACGAACAGTTCCGTCAGGCGGGCGCTGGACGGGATCGTGGCCGGATCCTGTTCGAACCGCAGCATGGCGAGCGCGACCATCGTACTGAGAATATCGAACCTGCCCTCCAGCGTATCGGCCACGCCGCATTCGGCATACCAGGCAGGGTCCCGCGCCAGTCCCACGAGCCGGTGCCACAGGGGGCGGATTTCTTCCTTCGGATCGGGCTGCCGGTTGAAGATTCTGGAGAAGAGGGACATCGCTGTTCGAAGCTCCGCGAGTGGCGTGAATGTTCATCCGCAATTCAATGCGTGCGCGCCAGTGAGACGCGGTGGCTGCCGTGTGGCCCAAGTCCCGGCCGGATCCCGTCCGGGGCAAGCACAAGTTGCCAGCAGCGCTGCACGCCCGTAAGGCGGAGTGCAACCTATATAGGCCCGGCAAGACCCGCTTAAAGGCGGACCTTGGCAGGCAGGTCGGAAGACCGGAAGAATTTGAAGGATCGAGAGTGATGAAGCTGTCCAATGCGCGCCGGCGGAATTCTGCCAAGCCTGCCCTGGCGCCGGTACTGGCCATGGCAACGCTGGCCCTCAGCCTGGGTGGCTGCACCTCCATCACAGAAGGCGCGGGCTATATCGCCAGCGAACAGCTCACAAGCTCCATCCAGCCGGGGATCGACAATCGCCGTT